>NZ_JAUSXL010000002.1:3198585-3501628 GCF_030815975.1 Variovorax paradoxus | reverse complement strand
CGCTGACCGTGGAAGCCACGCACACCGCCAGCAGCGACAGCAGCTCGCCCTGCGGCAAGGCCAGCAGTTCGGCAAAGAGGGCCTTGGGCTCTTTCGGCAGGCGCGCCGCCCATGCCTCGCGGACCTTGCCCATGCCCACCGCCGCAGGCGAATCCCCGATATCGGGTGCGTGCAGCGCGAGCCCATCCTGCGGCGTGGCGATGATATCGACGGGCGACCCGCCGGAACCGTAGCTGTCCAAGACCACGCGTAGCGCGAGCCGGTGCACCACCGCCACCAACGCCACCTGCGGATGCCGGGCGACCTCGGCCTGCAAGGCAGCCGTCCGGTGGGCGCTCAACCGCTTCGCCAGCTTCTCCGAGATACCGGGCTTGGCCGCCTCATCGGCATCGCCCTCGTGGCCGTCGCGCCCCCCACCCGCCGCGCGGGCTTCCTGCCGCTCCTGTGCCCGCAGCGCCTTGGCCTGTTCCTCGCGCAGCAGGCCACGGTGCACCACCACGCCGCCCATGTGATCCACGGACACCACGGCACCGGCCATTTCCACCGCACCGGGCGGGTAGCCTGTCAGGCTCTGCTCGATGGCTTCCAATTCGTTGCCGAGGCGATCCAGTTCCTCCTGCAGCGCGCGCACGCCATCCTCGCTCAGGTCCGCATCCTCGTCGTCGAGCCGGTCTTGCAGCTCGTTCTGTTTCCGTTCGAGCTTCGCGATGCGTTTGGCCTCGGTCCTGCTCGGGTTGCGGCGCGTGCGCCGCACCCGCTGGAACACGTGCAGTTCGGCAGCCGTCGCACGCGGCGCGGCCTCCGCCCACCCCCAGCCCTCCAGTTGGACCTGCTCGACGACAGCGGCGAGCTTGTGGCGCGCGAGTGTCTCCAGCAACCCGGGATCGGTGAGGTAGCACCCTTGCCGGTCGTCCGAGAACAGGTCGCGGCGCACGCCGCCCCCTGCGGCTTCGTAGGCCTCCAGCCCGACGAAGCGCGCCAGCGCATCGCGGCTGGCGTCGATCTCTTCATGGGTCAGATGCTCGCGCAGCGCCTCGGGGCTGCGCTGCCACGCCGGGCTGTCGTAGAACGCGGCCTCCTGCGCCGCGTGGTCGTCGGTGATGGCGAGCGCCATCAACTGTTCGAGGGTCACGGCCTCGGCCTCGTAGTCCGTCAGCAGGCGCGGCGAGACGTTGGCGAGCCGCAGACGCCGCTTGACCACCAGCGGCGTCACGCCGAAGTCCGCCGCGATGGCCTCGACCGAGCGGCCTTCGGCCACCAGGGCTTTCCATGCGCGCAGTTCGTCCACGGGCGCCATGGCCTCCCGCTGCACGTTCTCGGTGAGACTGGCCGTGCGCGCCACCGTGTCGGCCACCAGCAGGCAGGGCACCGGCCGATCCTCGGGGATGTGCCGCTTCTTCGCGAGCAGCTTCAACGCCGCGAGGCGCCGCCCGCCGGCGACGACCTCGAAGTCCCCGCCGTCGCCAAAAGGAATCACGGTGAGGTTCTGCAGCAGGCCCAGACGCCGGATGCTGGCCGCCAGCGCCGCAATCGACGTGCGCGCCTTGCGGCGCACGTTGCGCTTCGAGGGGCGCGAACGCAGCCGCGACAGCGGCACCAGCACGATGTTCTGCGCCGGTACGGCCGCTTCAAGGGTGGAATCTTCTGGCGTATCAACAGTCGTCATGATCGAACTCCTGTCCCATGTCGGGACGTTGGAAAACAAGAACTGGAAAAACAAAACCGGAACTGAATTCAGGGTGTGGGTCTGTGCATAGGCGCTCTCCTTGGGTGCTGGGCTCCACAGGGGCCGCGAAGCCCTTTCGCGGCCATGCAGGCCGGCTGGGGCCGGCGCGGGTGCGCCGTCAAGGGAGAACAGCGAAGGCGCTGGCGCGGCCCGCAGGCGAAGCCGAGGACACGGGTGCCGCAGCGGCCCTTGACGGGAGGAGCGCCCGCAGAGGCCAGGCAAGCCACAGACAGCGGCGCGCAGGTGGCGGGTACCGCCACCGGAGAATGAAAGAGAGAGGACATCGGCCGCACCGGCCGCCGGCCAGATGCACGCGCGCAGCGCGCATGCGAGTGAAAAAGCGAAAAGGGGCCGAAGCCCCCTCGCCTAGATCAGCCCATGCTCGGCCATGGAATAGACGGTGGACCCGCCGACGATCAGGTGATCCAGCACGCGGACGTCCACGAGCGAGAGCGCGGCCTTGAGAGTCTTCGTAAGCGCCTGATCGGCCGGCGACGGCTCGGCCAGGCCCGAGGGATGCCCATGCACCAGAAGCAGCGCAGCGCTGTTGCGCGCCAGCGCGTCCTTGACCACCTCACGCGGGTACACCGAGCTCTGTGCGACGGTGCCGCGGAACATCTCCACATAGTCCAGCACGCGGCATTGCGCATCCAGGTGCACGACGGCGAACACCTCGTGTTCCAAGGCCCCATGCCGCAGGCGCAGGAAGTCCCGCACCAGCGCTGGTGAAGTCAGCGCGTGGCAACCACGCACCCGCCGCGCCAGCAGCCGCTGGGCCGCGAGCAGCACTTCGTCGGCCTCGGCCGGACGGTATTCGCCCGCGGCGTCGCGAACGAGCAGAGGAACAGAGGCAGTGAACTCGAAGGAAGCGAGAGAGGAAAAGAGATCGTGCGACATGGTCGGCTCCGTGAATCGGGCGGGATTGCCCGAGACCGGCCGCGGCACGGCGCAGCGCAGCTGTCAGGGTTCGAAGACGGCCGCCAGGACGCCAGCGTGCAAGGCACGCGCAGACCTTGACGGCGAGAACGGCGCGCTACGGTGAAGGGAACAGCAAGCCAGCCCATCCACCCTCCTCTTCTGCCTTCTCACAGCGCCGCGCAGAGGCCCGGAAAGTCGGAGTCAAGGATGTGAGCGCGGACGCCATCGAAGGCTCCCGTCTGCTTAGGACGTCTTCTCTACGGTCATCATGTGCATGGTCGTCTTGATGTACACCTTTTCGGCGTGCGCGATCAATGTCGGCGCGCTCGGCTTGGGGGCTACCGCCTACCGCGAAGCCCGTTTTCAGCGCGTGGATGTCCGGGTGGGTTTCGGGCAGCAGCATCTTGAGTTGTCGGCAGGTCAGATGCGCACGACGATTTTCAGCTGAGGCTGAAGTGCATGTAATCGAAGGAAATCTTCTCGCCGCAACGATGGAATGTTTAACGAAAATCCCGGCTCACAGTCGCTGAAGCCAAACGCCCTAGCAGCGGCGTCAAGTCTTCCAAGCGCATAGCAATCAGGTTCTTCACCGCCCCCTCGCGCTGCCATGTGCCGTGCACGACCATGAGACGCGCACCGAGCAGTTCCTGCCGCTGCACGTCCCTGAGGCTCTTCCACACGATCACCTGCACCACGCCCGTCTCGTCTTCCAGCGTCAGGAAGATCGTGCCCTTCGCGGTCTCGGGCTGCTGGCGCAGGGTCACGATGCCGCAGTGGCTCACCTGTTCCCCGTTGTCGATCTCCTCGAGATCCCGCGCCGTCATCAGGCCGCGCCGCGCCAGGCGCTCGCGCAGCAGTGCGAGCGGATGCCTGCGCAAGGTCAGCCCGGTCGAGGCGTAGTCGAACACGATCTCCTCTCCCTCCGGCGCCGCGTCGAGCTCCAGCAAATCCTCATCGACCGGCGCGCCACGCAGCAATTCGGGTGCCGCGTGCAGCCCCGCCGCTTCCCAGACCTGCTGGCGCCGGTGACCCGAAAGGCTCATCAGCGCATCGGCCGCCGCCAGCAGCTTCATCTCGTGCAGTTCCAGCCGCGCACGCAGCGCCAGGTCCTCCGCGCTGTCGAACACCTGGTGCCCGCGGGCCTCGACGATGCGGTCGGCCGAGGCCGACTTGAGCCCCCCGATCATGCGCAGCCCGAGCCGCACGGCCGGCTCGTGCGCCAGGTCTTCCAGGGTGCAGTCCACGTCGCTGTACATCACGTCGACCGGCCGCACCTCGACACCATGGCGCCGCGCGTCCTGCACGAGCTGCGACGGCGAATAGAACCCCAGCGGCTGCGAGTTCAGCATCGCCGCCAGGAACTCCGCGGGGTGATGGCACTTGATCCAGCAGCTCGCGTAGACCAGCAGCGCGAACGACGCCGCATGGCTTTCCGGAAACCCGTATTCGCTGAACCCCTTGATCTGCTCGAAGATCGCCTTCGCGAAACCCTCCTCGTAGCCGCGGTCGGTCATGCCATTCACGATCTTCGCGTAGTAGTGCTCCAGCCCTCCCTTGCGCTTCCAGGCCGCCATCGAGCGCCGCAGGCCGTCGGCCTCCCCGGGCGTGAAGCCAGCGGCCAGGATGGCGATCTGCATCACCTGCTCCTGGAACACCGGCACGCCCAGGGTGCGGCCGAGCGCTTCCTTGAGGGCCTCGCTCGGGTAGACCACCGGCTCCTTGCCCTGGCGCCGGTTCAGGTATGGATGGACCATGCCGCCCTGGATCGGCCCCGGGCGCACGATGGCGACTTCGATGACCAGATCGTAGAAGCAGCGCGGCTTCAGCCGCGGCAGCATGCTCATCTGCGCACGGCTCTCGATCTGGAACACGCCGACCGTGTCGGCCTTGCAGATCATGTCGTAGGTGGCGCTGTCCTCGGCCGGAATGTCCTGCATCCCGAACACGCAGCCCCTGCGCACCCCGATCAAATCCAGCGCCTTGCGGATCGCCGTCAGCATGCCCAGCGCGAGGCAATCCACCTTGAGCAAACCAAGCGCATCGAGGTCGTCCTTGTCCCACTCGATTACCGTGCGGTCGGGCATCGAGGTGTTCTCGATCGGCACCATGCGGCACAGCGGCCCCTTGGTAAGCACGAAACCGCCCGTGTGCTGGCTCAGGTGCCGCGGGAAGCCGATCAGCTGCTCGGTCAGGTGCAGCAGCTGCTGCACCTGCAGTGATTCGGCCGAAAGACCCACCTCCTGCAGCCGCTCGGGCATCACCGCACGGCCGTCCCACCACTGGTGCCCCTTGGCGATCGCGTCCACCGTCTCCAGCGACATCCCCAGGGCCTTGCCCACGTCCCGGATCGCGCTCTTGGGCCGGTAGCTGATCACCACCCCGGTGATGGCGGCGCGGTCGCGCCCGTACTTGGCATAGAGGTACTGCAGCACCTCCTCGCGCCGCTCGTGCTCGAAGTCGATGTCGATGTCCGGCGGCTCGTTGCGCTCCTTCGAGATGAAGCGTTCGAACAGCACGCTCATGCGGCCCGGGTCGACCTCGGTGACCCCCGTGCAGTAGCAGACCACGCTGTTCGCGGCGCTGCCGCGGCCCTGGCAGAGGATGTGCCGGGATCGCGCGAACATCACGATGTCGGCCACCGTGAGGAAGTAGTGCTCGTACGTCAGCTCGGCGATGAGCGCGAGTTCGTGCTCGATCTGCCCCTGCACCTTGGCGGGAATGCCATCGGGCCAGCGGCGTCCGGCCCCCTCGTAGGTGAGGCGGCGCAGGTACCCGCCCGGCGTCTCGCCCGCGGGCACCACCTCGTCGGGGTACTGGTAGCGCAGCTCGTCGAGGCTGAAGCGGCAGCGCGCCGCCACCTGGAGCGTCTCGGCGAGCAGCTCGGGCGCATAGGTCTGCGCGAGCCGCAGCCGGGTGCGCAGATGCCGCTCCGCATTGGGCTGCAGTTCGAGCCCGCAGTCGGTCAGCGGCCTGCCCAGGCGGGTCGCGGTCATCACGTCCTGCAGCGGCTTGCGCGAGCGCACATGGAAGTGCACGTCGCCCGCGGCCACGAGCGGGATCTCGGTGGCGGCGCTGACCTCGCCCAGCCGGTGCAGCCACATCTCGTCGTCGAGCAGGCGCAGCTTCTCCACGGCGAACCAGCAGCGGCCGAGGAACTCGCGCAGCAGCCAGGTGCCGAGCCAGGCCAGCTGCGCCGGCGTCGCCATGCGCTGGGGCGAAGCCAGCACCACGCAGCCCGCGAGTTCGGCGCCGCGGATCTGCGCGAGCGGCAGCTTGTACGTTCCTTTCTCCGAGCTGCGGCGCAGCTTGGTGATGAAGGCCGAGAGATTGCCGTAACCCTCGAGATGGCATGCCAGCACGGTGAGCGTGAAAGGCCCGGCCTCCGGGTCCAGCTGTTCATCGGGCTCGACCAGGAACTGGCTGCCGATCAGCAGCTTGAGGTCATGGTCCTTGGCCGCCACGTGCGCACGCACCACCCCCGCCAGGCTGCACTCGTCGGTGAGAGCCAAGGCGGTGTAACCCAGCTGCTTCGCGCGCTCGACCAGTTCGTGCGGCTGGCTGGCGCCGCGCAGGAAGCTGAAATTGCTCACGCACCGCAGCTCGGCGTAGTCGGGCAGGTCCATGGAAGGTCTCTCAGGCGAAGGTGCCGTGCAGGAACCACGCGGTCTCGTCCTGCGCCAGGCGCATCTGGAAGATCCACAGCACGCCGGCATGCTCGCTCACGGCCACCCAGTAGTCGCGCGAGGCCTGCCGCGTGGTCTCCTGCCCGCCGGTGTTCCCATCGCCCTCGACGGTCGTGCGGTCCCACCACCCGCCCTCGACGCGGTGCGGACCCGCAAGCAACTGCAGGACCCCCTGGTAGATCGGGCGGTTGTGCTGGGTCGCGAGGCGCAAGGGCTTCGGCAGGATGAAGGTCGGCTGCGGCACGTCGACCGTGCGGCACGTCGCGCGCGGCGCTGGCTCGGGCGCCGGGCGCCAGCGGCACATCCATTCCAGGCGGTGGTCCTCGAGGATGACGGGGCGCAGCACGCGGTCGGGCCCGAGGCGCGCCGCGATGCGCTCGAGCACCAGCGCCAGGCTCTCGCCCGACTGCCGGGCCTCGGGCAGCATCGAGAGGCTCTTCTCCTCGAGCGACTGCACCTCGGTCGCCAGCAGCGCCAGGTCGCCCACGGGCGCCAGCAGCTCGATCTTGCCCAGGTGCTCGGCCAGCAGCCGCATCAGGTGTTCGGTGTCGCGCGTGGCCTGGGCGGTGCGGACGGTGAGTTCGCCGCCGTCGCCGGCGGTCTTGCTGCGCATCGCGTCATGGCACCAGCGCAGGGTGAACGCGGTCACCCCGGATCGCCTTGCCATGAGCCAGCCGGCCATCTGCAGCATCAGCCGGCGTGCGCCGAACAGCAGGGCGGGCGCATGCTCGACCCTCGCCATCAGCTCGAGCTTGGCGTGGAAGGTCTCCGACAACTGGGCCCAGGGGTAGGTCTCCGGCCTCAGCCCGTAGGCTTGGTCGAGGGTCGCGAGCAGCTGGGCGTCGAAGCGGCGGCTCAGCCCGCCGCGTGGCAAGGCGCGCACCTGGCCCAAGGTCCGGCACCCGAGGCGAGCAAGGGTCGCCTGGTGGGCGGCGACCTGCGTCAGGGTTTCGATCGGCAGCGCATCGAGCAGCTGGGCGAGCGGCTTCGAAAAACCGTTCGACAGCCCAGCCCTCGCCACCGCGAGCGCGGCCAGGCTCGTCGGCGCCCAGCTCAGCTGCCGCACGCCAAGGTCGGGGCATTCCTCGCGCACGCGCTCGACCAGGCGGCGCTTGCCACCGAACAGGCGCAGGCTCTGTTCGAGTTCCATGACGACCGCGGGGCACTCCAGCAGCGCTTCGAGGACCGCGACGCGGGGCGTGAACTGCAGGCACCACGTCGCGAGGCCGTCGAGCGCCTCAGTGCGCGGCTGCGGGTCGGCCGGCAGGCTGTCGGGAAGAAGGGCTGCCCACAGCATGGGAAAGCTCCCGGGATTGGCGCGCCGCAATCAGGCGGCTCGGATGGCGAAGACGCGGCGTCAGGATGGCTTCGAGGCCGCCGGGCACCGAAGGGAGCGTCAGTTCCCCCTCGTGCGGCGGCCCCTTGCGCTTGAGCAGATGGATGCGCAGCTCCCAGTCGACGCCGAAGCGTGCCTGCAGCCGCAGCGGCGCGGCCGAGGCCTCGTGCTCGGCGGCGGCCGGCCGGCACAGGATGACGGGGCCGTCGCAGCTTTGGGCGCAGACCTGCAGGCGGCGGATCTGCTCCTGGCGGGCTTGCGGCAGCCAGCTGACCAGCATGCCGGCCGCGTTGGCCTTGATGAGCTGCTCGGTCGCCCAGAGGCGCTCGACCGGCTTGTCGGCGGCAATCCAGACCAGGTGGCGCTCGTCCAGGCCGAGGTGGTGCAGGCCCGGCAGATGGGGCGCCTTCGGCGGCCCGATGACCACGATCTGCCTGCCTTGCGCGACCAGCGTGCGCATGGCCGGCGCGAGCAGCCGCCATTCGAGCACCGAGGGCTGGACCTGCAGCACCTCCGTCAGGGACTGGCAGGGCCAGCCGCCGCCCGGCAGTTCGGCATCGAGGCGTTCAAACCCGGTGCCTACGGCCGAGGTGACCGGCGTGCCGAGCGCATCGCCGCGCCAGATGGCTGATTCGATGGCGTGCGGCAGCGCGAGCGGCGGACGCCGCGGCTGCGCCGACGGGACGGAAATCTGCGGGGCCGAGGACGCTTCATCGCCATCGGCCCAAGACAGGGGGATGGCCACGAGGACTCCAATAACTGTATGGACATACAGTATCATTCCGCTCAGGGAAGTGAGCAAGAAGGTTTACAAATTTGCGCCTGGCGATGCCGCAAAGTGAAATGGGTCGCCGCGGCGGTCCTGATGAAACCCTGCCCACCACGGCTGAAATCGTCGCCACAATGGGACGCATGTGCTATTCAGCCCAGATCCGTGCGGACTACAAGCGGTTCTTTCGCCTGTTCGGCGGTGTCCTGTCGCTGCGGGCATTTGCCAAGCTGTACTACGAGCGCCAGAGCAACCCGAGGATCAAGATTCCGAAGGCCATGGATGCCGCCTTCATGAACCCGGAGTCCGACGAGGAGCGGGAGATCAAGGGCCTAATCGATGCCTTCAACGCCGAGCAGGCCACCAAGCTCGAACAGGAGCTCTTCGTGCAGCGCAAGCGTCTGGCCGACGCCGAGCGCAAGCTCCAGGTCAAGACGACGAAGAAGGCGACGGAGGACGTTCGGATCGCCACGGCCAAGGTCGAATGGGGACTGGGCAAGCTGGCCGATCTCAGGCGGACCGAGCCCGACCCGCGAGACGCAAGGATCTTTCCGGGGGTGTACGCGCCGGTGATGATCTGGGAGGAGGGCCAGCGGGTGGTCAAGCCGATGCGCTACCAATGCCGGCCCGCCGGCAAGCCCGCGAAATACGACATCCTCTATCCGGGCACCTACAACGCCAGGCGCGACAACCTGGAGGGTTTCTGGAAGGACCTGTTTGGCTTGTCGCACGGGATCATGGTTGTGAATGCCTTCTACGAGCACGTCAAGCGAGACGGCGAAGATGTGGTGCTTGAATTCAGGCCGCGGCCGCAGCAGGACATGCTGGTCGCATGTCTCTGGTCGGAGTGGTCAGGGCCGGGCGAGCCGGACCTGCTCTCGTTCGCGGCGATCACCGATGACCCGCCGGAGGAGATCGCCGCCGCCGGCCAGGACCGCTGCATCATCCCGATCAAGCCGGAGAACGTCGACGCCTGGCTGAAGCCGGATCTCGCGAACCTGAAGGCTTCGTATGCGATTCTCGAGAATTGCGAGCGGCCGTATTACGAGCACAGATGGGCGGCGTAGGCCTATGGCAACTGACGTTTGCCTATGGCAACTGACGAGACTGCTGATGCGATAACCAGTCCTTCGTGCTTCAAACTCGCGCCAGGCCGCTGGTCGACCGGAACCAGTCGTTCAGGAAGACTTGCCGCCGAGCTGTCACTAACGGTTGCTCTCCCGCGAAGGGAACTGACGTCCTGCGCCCGAAACTATTGTTCGAGGCGCCGAAGTCGACGCCTCATAGCTGCCGTTCGACTCCGACCATTGTCCAGAGAGCCGAGCTTGGCTCCTCAATTTGCGCCCACGCGGCTGACCCCTCCAGCCCTGATCGTGTCCTCCTCTGGCGCTCTTGATCAACGACAACCGGAGCGCCCGGGGCACTGCCCGCGCTTAGCCAACGCTGCTGTCACCGAAGATGCAGCCCAGATGTAATTGAGCTTGAAAGGCGCCTTCTGCCCAACGATCTTGCCCTTATTCCACGGCTCGTGATGATCGGTAGTTCCTGCCGTTCCCATGATGGTCTCCCATCGAGTTGAGAGCCTCACAGGATGCGCTGTCGAGTCGTCTGCCGATGCCCTTCGTCCAGCTAGGAAAGGCCGACATCGCGTGCTGATCGTCAGCCTAGGAGCGAGCGGGCTGAGTCACGCTGCAGCCACCAGCGGTCTTAAATATCCCACGCCGCTTCTTGCCGTCAGGTCCCAAATTTCCTTGCTATTTCGTCCAGCCTCATAAATCTGCGATCCCGAAGAAGATCCGGCGCTGCTTGACCGATGACCTCAAGGCACTGGCGCAATTTCGATGATAGCCACGATGGCTGGTCGCCCAAGATGGTAAATAGCAACCGCAGTGCGTCTTCTGGGAAACGGGCGGATAGCCCGGATTCCTGCAATCTATGAATCACGTAGTCGGGATGCTGAACCACGCGCAACCAGTTTCCAATCGCCGCCATCGCTGATGGAAATTCACCGCTTGCCGCGACACAAAGGCGAGCCAGCGATTCGGCGTTAGCGCCCGATGCCTGATCGTTGGATTTCGGCCAGATCTTTTCCCAAAACGGCAAGACCCGATTCTTCCAGTAGTCTTCGCGCTGGTCGCCTGCGCCTTCGAGCGCCCGCACCAAGGCTTGAGCTGATTTGCGCAGACCGTCAGCAGGAAGTGCGCGGATGGCAGTGGTCAGTTGCGCCATGGTGAAAGTGTCGCCGGGATCGAGCGCTGCGAACGTTAGGAACGTCGCGAACTGCTCATTGTGCTTGCCCAATTGCGCATAGTGATTCACCGTGTCGAGAAAGGCGGGCTTGATCGCTTCCATCAACGGGCGATACAGCCTTGGTGACCAAAGGAAGCCTGCCCACGCTGCCTGTGCTTCGGTCTCGGACTGATTCCAGTCAAGCAGTGGCAGAAGGTGCTGCTTCGACCAAGCCTTGTCCACCCTGAACAACGAGAGGGCATGGGCCGACAGCAATACCCGCCCGTGCTTGAACTTGGCGACCTGCGTATCGCAAAGCTCCGTGAAGATGGGCTTGATGAGTTCTGGCAGCCCTTGTCCGTCGTTTAGTTCTTGGCGATACCACCAGTCCAGCAATGCCTGCGTCACATGGCCGACGGGATGATTGATGGCGCGGAAGACCGGATCGTCAGTATCGCCATCGTCCTCGAAATCCAAGCCCAAGATGCGCTGAGCAAGCGTCAGGAAGTGGTCTTCATGGCCGTTGAAGGTTTTCGCCACAGCTCGTAGCCACAAACTGACGCCATGGGACAGGGCTTGCACCAAGTCATCAGGGGCATCGACGATAGCTGGAGCCATGAATCGCCATGAACGGTCACGCATCGCTTCTTCTGCCCAGGCTTGCAGCGCATCGCGCCAGCGTTCGACCGGCCAATTGTTCTGCTGCGCGAGCTTGCATAACGCGTAGGCCGTTGCCTGAAACATCTCCGAACACAGCTTGCGCCAGTCATCCTGCTGCGAGTCTTCCAAAGCGGGATGCACTAACAGATAGTTCAGAACACCACGCCGTGTGCGCGGAATAGGAGTAAATGGCTTCCACGGATCGCGGTCACCGACCCAACCGCCTCCCATCCAGATGGGAAATTCGTCACTCTCATCCGTTGCAAGCTGCCACGGGTTCTGTGCTGAGAGGGCATGGAGCCGTGACTGTCCCGCTTCGCTGAGGGTTGCGCCTGCTTGGATCATTTTCGCAAGCCGCAGCCATACGCCGTGATCAACGATGTTGTTCCAAGCATCGGGCTCGATATTGTCGCGGTACAGATCGCGGGGCGGCCCGGACAGAATGGCCTGCTCCAGTTCGACCAGCATCGCTGCATCCAGTTGCGGTGCCAAAGAAACCAGCAGGCGCATGGTTTCGCGTCTGGTCTCCTCCGACCAGAGCCACCGCCGCTCATCCGCCAACAGCCAGTCGAGAGCTTGCCGAAGCGAAATGACACGCCCCTGTGCGGCGGCAAACAGCGCGAGGCGTCGAAATACCGGATACGCCACGTGCGCCCAAGTCTCGGCCACGATGCGCGCTCGTTCCGGCGACTTCGCGGCGGCGGCCAACCACGCATCGCGGGTCAGTTCGATCAACGCCGTCCAGTCGTGGAAGTCCTTGTTCTGTGAGTGATCTGAAATCGAAGGTTGATGGACATACGAATGATCGTTCTCGCTATCCACACCGCCAAGCTCACGCATCAAGTCGAGCGCGTCGCGCAGCAACGCGCTGAAGTCGCTCAGCAGTTCCGGCAGTGCCGCGGTCCACTGTTCATTCTTGGGCATGTCGCGCAGGCCGGAATGGACGTGATCCGATGCCAGCACAACTTCCCACTCCACAATGTTCTTGATGCGATCCTGCGCTTCGTCGTCATCGTCCGCGCCAGACCAGCGGAACGGCTCGCGCAATGACAGGCAAGGTGCCAAAGTTTCGCGAAGAGCCAAGCGCACGCTAGCGGTCAATCCATAGTGCTTGAATTGATCGCGCCAACGGTAGAGGCTTAGTTCACGCAGCCCGGATCTCATATGCCCGTTGAGCACCAAGCGCCAGAGCGTTCGCATCGCGGAACGGGGAATGGCATTGGGTGCATTCGCTCGAATGCGATCCAATTCGGTGGTGTTACCGCCGTTTGCGAGCTTGTCCAGTTCGTCGAGACGGCGTTCGATCAACCAGATCAATTGGTCGTGCAATTGACCACCGCGCTTGGTCAGCCAGATCAACAGCTTTGGGTCGTCGAGGTGACGGAGCAGCCAACGGGCAAGTTGGAACATCACCGCATCCCAGCCGCTGCTGCGATGCCCAGCGTCGACAATCCTCATCCACGGCGCGAGCGGGTATGGGCTGGGCCTGCTGATCAAGCTGTAGGCAAGCTTGTCGTTCACCGCAGTTTGGGGCAACACACTGAATCGTCCCAGGTCGGCATGGCGATAGAGTTCCTCACTCAGCGGCTCCAGCCAGTCCAGCGACGGTACGGGGTCGAGTTCCGCGAACCGCTTTGCGGGCAAGCCGCCCGGATCGCTCAACACCCACAACATCCGCCCGACGAAGTCGTCCTGCTTCGTGCTCGCCAATGGGAGGGCGATTGCGCATTCGACGACGATACGTTCCTTGCCGCGTACGCCGTCGCGGTAAGTGTTGGCCCAAGCGCGCAGGGTCTTGTGTAAATAGGTGTGATGCTGGTGCTCGCGATAGAGAATGGGAGTGACGTTCTTCGCCTTCCACTCGCTGGCGCGATCCACCTCCTTACCTTTGGAATAGCTGCCGAAAGCGAACATCTCCGGCGGAGACTCCCCAAGCAGACGGTCGGCGGCCAACGCATCCATCATGTAGCGCAACACCGGATCGTTGATGCTGTAGCCGACGAAGCAGACGGTGAAGTTGCGAAACAGTTCGCTCACGAAACGTGCGGCCCAGCGTTCTGTCAGGTAGGCCAGCCCGAAGTCTCCGCTGGAAACCACCAGCCGATCCAGATCGCCTACCGCTGCCGTAACAGGCAACAGCCCGTGTAGATACACCAGGCCGTCCCATCGGGTTTTCGGCACGGGGAGTAGAGGAGCCTTGAAGTCTGGAAACGACAGCGATTTCGCCGTCTTGACTTCCTCGAACAGACGGTCGAAGTTGGTGGTGATGAGTCGTGTGCGGCCCTCGCGGTTGTGCGCCAGCGTCAGCAGGGCTTCGTGTGTGGCCATCGCGTTCGGGGCCGTGAGGTTAGGCGTCAGGATGGTCGCCAGTTCGCTGCGCACTCTTCCTCGGCCACCGACGACATCCGCTTCCAACAGGCCGATGGCGGTGTCGAACTGCCCGGCCTTGATCGCGGACTGCTGCACCAGATTGGGCGTGAACGAAAGGGCTTGATAGAGCCTCTCCACCAGACCGGAAAAGCCGGGCAGCCGCGCGGGGTACGAAATACCCGCGCCACAGAAGAACACTACGCGCCCGTCTTCGTGAGCCTGCAAAAGCCGTTCGGGGATATCGGGGCCGTGACGAACAAATTGCATCTCAGATGACGTGTGCTAACAAGTTAACGGATCATGCCATCACCCGACGGAACTGGGAAAACTCACGACACCACAGCTTGCAGAACTGGCTCGCGCTATCTAGGAAGATAGCGCGGCATCGACGTTAGGAACGCAGGAAAGGCCAGAGCCCGCTTTGGGTCTGGACTGCGAGTTCGAACAGCCTCGAAGCAGTCGCTGGCGTAGCGCCAACTGCTCCTTGCAGGTCCTGCGACTGGATCACCTCGTACAGCGGCCGTTCGGTACCGTGCGAGGCGCCGGATCGAACGACTGCAAGGTGGCAGTCATCGTGATCTCGCCCGTCGGCAGTGGTCGACAGCAACCGCTGCGTAGCCGCCCTTCAGGTGTGCCCGCTCCAGACTGAGAGCGGTCATGCGCAGGCAAGCCGGCGAGTGACTGCTCTCACGGTGGAGCCGACGTCTATATAGGGGTATACAGCGCTAATTCGACGTTCCGCAGAGTACCGCCGCCACTATTTCCACCAACGTGAGTGCCGGTCGATGTAACTCACCAGGAGTGTGCAACGCGGAATCAACTGTGACTCAGAAGTTTCCTGTAGTTCTTCGGCAATCTTCTTCAGATAACGTTGACCACCCCAATGCTCCCAAGTTGCAGTCATCAGGGACAGGAACACTTGGTCGTCCGCTGTGATCCCGACATAGTCCTCGGCGCGTACTGCCGCCTCGACGCTTCTCTTCCCTACGGCAAGTCGCAAGCGCAAAGCAACATCCCAAGCATCGGCTGGTTTCACCCAAGGAAGAGAATCGCGAAATTGCTGCCACTTCGTGTCATTGAATGAGCCGGCTATCGCGGAGCAATGCATGGCGTCGAAGGTCAGACGCAGCAGAGGCCCTGCGCTTCGTGTACGGTAGCCAAGGCCTCGCCTGAATCCGTAGGCAACGATCTCGAGCGGTAGAGTCCCCTGACTCTGCAGGTCGGCCAGGGCCGTGAACCAGGGGTCGATTCCGTAGTCATTGGGAATTGCGTCCGGCGCAAGTTCATTCGAGATGGCACCGACTAGTTGCGCGCTCGGCGTCCTGACGTGGGCGAGGAAGCTGGCCGCACCACCAACATCGCGGCAAGCATGCTTTACCCACGTTAGAACCTGAGGTAACTCTTGCAAGGTTGTCATCAGCCGCTGAAGAGTCTCGAGCACAGCAAGTGCCCCGAAACAACGGGCGACTGACTCAATGGCGAGTTCATCGTGAAGCCCTAATACAGCTGACTCCAGCGTGATGCCTCCCTGGAGTTTGATCCCCGCATCTTCGATTTCAGAGGCGCGCGGCTGTGTTCGCCGCCAGAACTCCGGTGTCTCGGTCAGGTCGGGACGCACCTGAAGCAAGCGCCACAGCCATTCCGTCCCTGGAACCAGACTCTGGGCAAGTTCCGCAACGCTGATGTCTTGTGCAGCTTCCCGTATCGCAGCCTGCACGGTCGGGCGCTGGTCGAAAAGCAACTCCACCAGTCTTGGCGGCGAGCTCGTCCAAAGGCTGCGCGCAAGCCGGCTGGCGTGTTGAGCGAGTTCTTCGTCGCTCACAAGGTCTAGGTTGGTCACGACATACCCGAGCGCGTCCGGACTGAGTTCGTCCGAACGCGAGAGCACGGCGCTGACGACCATCACCTGCGCGACCTTGGAGGAGGACAGAGGTGCACTGGACTGAACCAATGCGATGGCTTCCTCAACTGCCGCAGGCTCACGCCGTGCGAGGACTGCTTGCAAGCTGCAAATCGACCGCATTGCTTCGCGCCCGCCAAGCACGTCGGTGCCCAGCAAGCGTAGGGCCTCTCGGAACCCGGTAGCGGAGGGACGGTCGGCGTACTCGACGAGTTGTACTAGCCATGGCTCAATAGAGATCGTGTTGGCTTCAATGCCGTCGGCTTGCTCTGGAAACCTCAGTCGGGGCAAAGACTCGGCACACAGCTGCAAGTCGAACAGCGAGCCCTCCTGTGAACGGTCGCGCGTCGTCAGGGTACAGAACCTGAACGACCGCCTCAGACGCGGCCACTGCAGGTCCCAGAGCCGAAGTACCATGTCGTCAACGAATCTGTCGCCGGCTCTTCTCGCCCACACCTGCTCGCGCGGATGTTCGTACAGTGCGGTGGCGAGCCGCTGGAACAGCGACACCTCATTGGGCGTGAGTGCGCGGGTGGCGGGAGCGGCTGCAGTGAGGTCCACACTGACGCCGTAGGTTCTCGACGTCTCGACCGATGGAACCCTGAACAATTGCTCGAGCTGTGACGGACTATCCAACAACGCTAGGTCGGCGAACTCGATAAACAGCGTGTGCGTCCAGACGCATCCAGGCCTCGGCATCTCTGGCGCCGGCCAGGTACGCGCCAGGGCATAGAGCCCGGACTCCTGTAGCGGGTAGCCCGTAAGGTAGGAGATGCCTTCTGCGGTCACGCCGGCTCCCGACGAATCGCTCATAACGAGGACATGGCGCGCGTCGTTGGGGGCCAATTTGGCGGAGCACGCGAACTGCCTATGGCCCTCGGAATAGCCGTGCAGAGCTTGATGGACGGTGGTGCCCACAACTACCTCAAGCCAGCAGCCACTGAAGTGGCTCCGTCAGGTCATGCGACCGGCCGCCAGCGGAGACGACCGAGATGCGCTCGGACGGAACGTCCATTTCCCTGATGCGTTGGGCCTCATCCTTTACTGGCTTGCCCTGTTCATCGTAGACCCCGCCTTGAGCGCTGACCCCAAACACCTTCATGTTCCATGCCTTGTCGAGACCGTGCTTCAGATATTGCTGGAGCAGCGGCAGGTGTGCCGCCAGGTAGGCGTCGGGTTGCCTTCCAGCGCCTGCGGCTTTGTCCCATGCGGATAGCACGATGGCCACGCGACGGGGGCCGACGTCCAACGTTGCGGACTGCAGTGACTGGAGGAGGTCGACGAGCTTGACCTGTGTCGGTGCAAGGCGTGCGGACCAGGGAATTGGCTTCCCAGGTTCGATAGTAAGCCCCATCGCTTCCGCATCTTCAATGTCGTCGATGATCCAGCCGGGCGGTTTGATTTTGTCCGCATGGACGAACAGCAGCACGCCGCTGCTACGCATTGATGCCGCGACCTCAGGCGAGCATTCGCGACCCTCCCACATCTCCTGAAACGACTCGCCTGCGAGGTCTGGAAACGACAGTTGAAACTCCGGGTCGCCCTCTGCTTGCAGCCACATCGTCACGGTGCGGTCGCCCGCATGGAGGGTGCGCTCCTGAACCTTGGCCTTGCGCCAAAGGGCCGCAATCTCGTTGAGATGCGCCGATTGGTCAGCCTTCAATCTAACGAGGTTCAACTTCGTGCTGACTTCACCGGACGTCAGGAGATGCCACAGCGCTGCGAGGAAGGTAGTCTTACCAGACCCTGGCAGACCTAACACTACGATGTCTTGTACGGTCATGAACCGGTCCTCGCGGCCATTGGAAGAAGTCTTCCGAACGCGCGCTCCGCGGGCACGATTTCCTTCGCGATGGCGTTAGGTACATTGCGGCACGGCTCTGCCATCCAGTACCTGAGAAGCTCAGCCATTCCCTCTCCGCGTTGAGCGTTGGTGGTTTTGGGCGAGGCGGCGACCTTGAAATCCTGGACCTGAGCGAACTTGGCGGCGTACTCCAGCCGCACATTGGCGACGAGTGTTTCGAAATGGCGTAGCGCACCGTCGCGAGCTGCATCGTCCTTGCGGATCGCGTCGAGCTTGGTGAGAACCAGCGCTAGGCGTTGGCAGGGCGGCGCCACGCCGACCTCCACGAACGCTCGCAGCGTCATACGGACCTGAGAGCGCACTTGATGGCGCTCGCCGGCATCGAGCAGCTTGGCGCCGTCAACCAACACAGTCAGCACGTCAGAGCGTTTCAGTTCCGGGTAGTTCTTCGCCCGGTCGAGCTCGTCATGAACGAGTGTGTACTCTTCCCCAGCACGATTGCCAAACAACGCCGAGCGCTTGACGTCGCGCTCTTCGTCGACCAAGTCGACGTGGAAGAAGAGCACCTCGCCTCGCTCAGTTCGTTCCATGTGCGCCTCGCCGCGCTCCGACTCGCGCCTGGAGTCGTGGCAAGCACGTTCAAACGAGTGCATCGTGGACGATCCAGCGAAAGCGTAGCCGCCTACCGGTCCCCGTTGGAGCAGGTCGTACATGCCCGCGATCAGGGTGGTCTTGCCTGAATCGAACGGTCCCACCAGGGAAATCACGTTGCACGGCCCCTTGCCGAGCAGGTTGGTCGCTTCGCTAATGGACAGCGCCTCAGCATGCGGCAGTCTCACTCCCGGACGGGCAGATAGTGCGCCAGTTGGCGCAGCGGCTGGGACGATGAGTAAAGCCTTGCCGAACTGAGGGCATGCGGAGGCCTCGGAAAAACCTTCCAGGCAGCGACCACCAGACGCGATCTTGCAATCGGGATTTGAGCATTGGGTCGCGGGAGCTTCGTCTTCCTCCTCCATGGCGCTCATCCCAACGTCACCTGAAGCAGCTCGCGGTACAACGCTTCGCAGAGCTGCAGAGCAGGCAACGGTGTCGTCTGGTCAATGCCTGTCACCGTACTCCACACCGCAGCCCAAGTATCTGCGCCATCAGCCTCTTGTCGCCGGCGGACGGCTTCCAGGATCGGGGTCGTTGTCGTGGACACCTTGCCTGTGTGATCTTCTGGCAGAACACGCGCGAGCCACTCCTGCGGCAGGCCTTGGACCGCAGCCGGGATGGTCAGTCGAACGGTGTTGTCGACTCCCGCACGGACCAGCAAGGAAGAAAACGCGGTCGGTCCCGGCAGCGCCCTCGTCAGCGCCGCGAGTTCGACGGCGAAGACGATTGGGCGGAATTCAGGCTGAACCTCTGCGAAGGGCAACCCGAAGCGAACGCACTGACCACCTTGCAGCCACCAGAGGATGTCGAGCTCCTCATCCTGAACCCGCACGTAGCCCTGTACGGCCGTCTCGAATGAGCGCTGTCTTGACGCCATGGCAGAAAGAATCTTGGTGGTAGCTCCACTGAGGGCCTCCAATGCTGCGCGAACCGTGGTGATGTTCCCATCCGCCAGCGCGTCGAGGTTGGCAGTGACATCTAGCTGAGGATTGACGAGCTTTTGCTGCTCGAGAGATGGCCTGCGGCGCGCGGTTTCCGAGAGGTGGGCCTGTGCGTTCACAGCCATGCCCACGAGGTCCATTGGCTGTTGCAACCCTCGAAGACCAGCGCACGATGCGCCGGTGACAAGCGCAGCAGCTTTGGCGGCCGTCGTGTCTCTCTCATCGAGAATCAGTGCGAGCGCCATTGCGGCGATGAGAGCGGCTTCCTCATCCTGTAGCGCAGGACCGCCCTCAGCCAACTGGGTGCGGACTTGGCCCGCCTCAGCGGCCAAAGGCTGTAGCTTCGTACGAAATGCCAATCGCGTCAGCACTTCCAGCCTTGTGTCGGTCGGGTTCTTTGCGATGCTTTGGATGCTGGCCCACCGCCGCGAGCGGACATCGGCGTTCTCGCTGAACTCCATGCCGCTATACCAACTGTCGAATTGATCCTGCACGGTCTCCCCCTCCTTCGGTTTAATGGCTGTTTTCAACGCGTTCGATTTCGCTGGCCAGTTCGGCTAGGAGGCCGCGGGCCGCGGCCAGTTTGAACGCCTTCTTGTAAAGCTCTGGCTCCGGCACGCGAAGATCGGCGACGTCGATCAGAGCGAGCTTCAACATGATGTCTCGGCGCTCAGCAATTGACAGGTCCCAGAACCGGAAAATGAGGTTGCGCGTGGACGGGCCTTGCATCGTTACCTCCGGTTTGAGTTCCGCTGGAACTGCGATAGCGGCGGCCGCATGTACGGCTACCGCCACCGCGGTGGCAGGGTATGGCGCAATCGGTTCAACCTTCGCAGCAGGCTCGCCCAACGGCGGCAGATGCGGAAGTGGCATGCTGTGTGTCCAAACTTCCTGGAATCGATCCGGTCGTAGTGCGACGAACATCTCAGGTGCCTTCTGGAAATGCCGTACAAATGCGCGGACGTCCAAAGTTCGATTCAGGCCTTCACCGCGCACGGAGATGTCGAGCAAGTTGTACCCCGGCTTCCAGTCCCGCTCGTGAACGTCCGGGTTCACAGCTCCAGCCTGGAATCGCATGTAGGTCGGCGTGGGTGTGCAGCGCTGTCGATGCTCATGCCCGAAGAACTGCAGTTTGGCTCGATCATTGATGTTGTCGTCGGTGTCGTCTCGATCAGAGAACCACAATGGCGGGTGATGGCACAGCACCAGATTGACTACATCTTGCTCGGGATTCAGCACCGTCTGCAGCCTGCCAAGGTACAGCCGTCCTGGGCCATCGTCGCGCCCACCCAACCCAGAAATGAGCGTCGACGTCAGTCCGAACAGGCGAAGGCGTACGCCCATATCCAGCTCGACTTCGTCTATCCAAAAAGGAAGCTCGGGATACACGCTGCAGTCGAACCCCGCGGCGAACTCGTTGTAGGCGGCCATTGGCTGAAACAAGGCTTGGCCTAAGGTTCCATCCGCGAGCTGACGTTTCATCATCGACTCACGCTCATCATCCGACGCCTTAGCGATGGCGTCCTGCGCGATGGAAATGGTCAGCGACTTGGCGCATACCCCCCGATCGATATCATGGTTGCCTGGGACGACGTAGATGCCCTCCGGTGAACAGCCGCATTGATGTGCAAGGCCGAGCAACCATGCGCGTGCCACCCCGTATTCAGCGGGGTCACCCTTGAAGGCGATGTCACCTCCGACCAGAATCGCGTCGACCGGGCCGCCTTCGCGGCAGAGCTCGACCGCATCCTGTGCAAGCAGCGTTCGATACGGCTGATTGCGGTCGGTGGTCAGGGTCTCGCAGTCGGGTGAGCGAAAGTGGATGTCAGACAGATGCAGAAGGCGCATTCTGTGCATCTTAACAATCAGATACTTTAATCGCGGCCGGAGCATCTGACTTGCGAGCAGCTGGGTTGCTCTGCGACCGTTCGGCGACTCCCGCGGGGTTGCAGGACAAGTTCGGTCCGTTCACTCCGAGCGTAAAGACATCGTCTGCAGCAGTGCGGGCGGCATGGGTGTAGGCACCGGACAAAGCGATGCGCCTCGAGCGCCATCAAACCGAACGGCAGCATTGAACGTTCGCAACCAGCCAAGCGCCGCCATCCAGCTTTAGGCTTTGACTGGCGGCAACCGCTGCGTAGCCGCCCTTCAGGTATGCCCGCTCCAGACTGACTGCGGTCCGTCGCTCTCGAGCGCTCGATGACTGGCCTTGACGGGAGCGGACGGTCAGCCACCGACGATGCATCCTGAACGGCCTGATCGCTCAGACTTGATCCTCTGCGACCTCGGCGACAATCAAAACATCAGCACTGTTCGTGACGATCGGTGCTTCCTGGCCTTTGAGGATTAGCCGGTCGACGGCAATACCTGTCTGTTCCTAACAGCCTGAGCGGCCGTGCATATGCCCCGCCGAGCTCCGGCGGCGCTGACTACGACTCGCCAGCGCAGCGGAAGGACCGCTGCCAGCAGATAGGATTCAAGGCGTCGGGCCATGCCCGACCAAAACGTGACGCGGGGCTGCCGCCTGGCGTCTCTTGTGGTCTAACGCACGATAACAGTAGTCGATGGACGCCAACCTCTTGAATCAGTACCAAGCAGCCGCGTTGCTGCGCATGTCGCCGGAGCTCCTCCGGCACATGGTAGGCCACCAAGTAAAGTGGAAAGACAAGCGACGTCTTTCCGCGTCGAAGGAGGTCGACGGCGTCTACCACTTCGAGGGGGCAGAACTGCGTGCCTACGACAAATGGCTGCGCGCCCCGTGGCCAGTTCCTTCCGGCAAATCGCGGCCGGGCATGCCCGAACAGATCAGGAATGAGATTCGCGTGGAGGCGAACTTGGAGTGTGCCCTTTGCAAGACCTCCGGCCAGGCTGGAGAAGCGGCTCACATTGAGCCGGTGCACATCAGCAAAAACAACCATCCTCACAATCTGATCTGGCTATGTGCCAACCATCACACCAAGCTCGATAACGGTTCATTTGGTCCGAAAGGCGCCGATAACGAAACCATTGTCGGATTGAAGATCGGCCTGCAGCACTTCCGACGTGCTGCTTGGCTAGGGCAGGCTGAAATTGGGATTCAGATCGCAGCGACGTTGTCGTTGTGCAAGCTCATGCACAGGCAACTAATTTCGGCGAAGACGAGTGTCGAAGTTCATGCGTTCGAGCAGCTGGCCACTCAGACCTTAACGCTGCTTCCCCAGCTAGCTTCGCAATCAAAGGTCGCGGAGGTTCAGCCCCTACTGACGCAGATGGCGAACGACTTGGAGGCTGCAGGTGGTTCCTCGGCCGGCATCGAAGACCAGTTGGCGGCAGCGGCGGCCTACGAAGTTGAGTTCTTGGAGAAGAGCGGACTGGTCTCTTGCCCGCTATGCCACGGGTCAAAAACTCACAACGGCTACGAGTGTCCAGTGTGCAGCGGTGACGGTGCCGTGGCGGAAGGGATGAAGATTGACCTGAGTGACTTCGAGCTTATTGCCTGCCGGCTTTGCAATGGCTCTGGCCGCCACGAAAGCGAGTCCTGCCCTGCGTGTGGAGGCGAGGGTCAATTCGAGAAGCGAATCGCCGATAGGATTGACTTCACCGAATTCGAGATGGTCCAGTGTCCCTTGTGCGAGGGGGCCAGGCGCTGGCAGGGCGAGGATTGTCCAGAGTGCGGAGCAGAGGGCGAGATGCCTGCTTGGGCGGCCAATCGAGTGGACCTCTCGCAGTACGACGAAGTTAAGTGCCCGCTGTGCGAGGGTGATGGGCGCTACGAGGGAGAGACCTGTCCAGAATGCCATGGCGAACGAGCGATGCCGCGCCGTAGCGCGGATATGGTCGAAGTGTCTAAGTACGATCTACAGCCTTGTCCGCTGTGCGGCGGGTCGGGCTCCTTCCTTGACAACGACTGCCCCCCATGCGGAGGCGAAGGAAAGATGCCTGCAATCGCTGTGGAGCGTCTAGATCTAACTCCGTTCGACTTGGTGAAATGCCCACCTTGCCAAGGCACCGGCGTGTTGCACGGAGACTACTGCCCTCACTGTGCGGGGAACAAACGCATCCTGCGCATGTATGCAGAACAGCTGTAGGCTACCCGTTCAGCGAGTCGTCTGAGCGGTCATTGCCGGTCAGTGTCGTCTCAGCCATTACCAGCAGGCAGTCCGCAACAACTCGCGTACATCGGGTCGGAACTGGCACCTTGGCCATGGCACGTCCCGAAAAGCTGACAATTACTATCCCTTGGAGTTGCTCTTGCCCCGCATCCGACGCCTTGAAATTCAAAACTTCCGGTCCATCCAGTCGCTCAACTGGGCACCGTCCGCTGGCGTCAACTGTCTCATCGGACCCGGGGACAGCGGCAAGTCCACGATTCTCGATGCCATTGACCTCTGCCTCGGTGCCCGTCGCACCAGCGCACTGGGGGACATGGACTTCTTCGCCATGAATGTCGACGTGCCAATCACCATCTGCGTGACGCTGGGGGAACTGCCCGCTTCGCTTATGGACATTGATGTCTACGGCGAGTTCTTGAGAGGCTTCAACCCAGTGATCGGCTTGGTGGAGGATGAACCTGGGGTAGGCATCGAGACCGTCATCACGCTTCGCCTGCAGGTGGCAGCCGATCTGGAACCCACTTGGTCGCTCTTCTCCGTGCGTGCGGAGCAACAGCGGCTCGAACGCACGCTGCCCTGGAAAGAGCGCTCCGCCTTGGTACCGGCCCGCATCGGAAGCTTTGCGAGCTCCAACTTGTCCTGGAGCCGTAGCTCGGTCCTCAACCGCATTACAGACGAACGGGTCGAACTGGGCGCTGAGCTCGCGCGCGCAGCAAGACAGGCGAGGGCGAACTTCGGAAACCAGGCAGCCGCCCATCTCAGCCAGACGTTGGAGGTGGTCCGGCAGACCGCCAACAGTCTGGGCGTTCCGGTTGGGGCCATGCCTCAGGCGCTCCTGGACGCCCATTCCGTGTCAATTGGCGATGGCGCCATCGCCTTGCACGGAGAGACTGGCATTCCGCTCCGTTCGCTTGGGACGGGATCCTCGCGGCTGCTCGTGGCAGGCCTTCAACGGGCGGCGGCTGGCACAGCACCAATTGCGCTGGTTGATGAAGTCGAGCACGGGCTTGAGCCTCATCGGCTCATGCGGTTCCTTGATTCGTTGGGGGCGAAAGAGGCGGCGGCACCACCACTACAGGTGTTCTTAACCACGCACTCGCCCGTCGCGCTGCGCGAGCTGTCTGGCAGTCAACTGTTCGTTGTCCGATCCATGGGTGGCCACCACGTCGTCAAGCTCGCAGGAACCAGCAACGAGGTGCAGAGCACGCTTCGTGCTGATCCAGAGGCTTTTCTGGCAAGGTCCGCCATCGTGTGCGAGGGAGCTAGTGAGGTCGGGTTCGCTCGTGGACTTGATCAGGCCTGGTCGCACGCAGGAGCACGCTCGTTCCTGGCCCTCGGCGGGTCGTACGTCAACGCGGGCGGGGGGAGTCCGGACAACAGTTTTGCGCGAGGTACAGCGCTGCTGAATCTGGGCTATCGAGTGCTTGTGTTCGTGGACGCTGACAAACCGTGTGCGCCGGGTGTGCCGGAGGCGTTCGTGGCCGCTGGCGGTCAGGTGCTTACGTGGCGGCCGGGTTTGACGCTTGAGGACGAGATGTTCCGCTACCTCCCTGACGCCGCTCTCGACGCGCTTCTAATGAAAGCCGAGGAGTTGGCCGGCGTCGACTTGATGAACGACCACATCCGGACGAGGTCCCAGGGCCAGCGCGCTCTGGCTGACATCAGGGCTGAACGCCAACGTGGAGCCTATCAGGTCGCCACTCGGGAACTACTCGGCGCCGCCTCACGAATCCGGAACAACGGATGGTTCAAGTCGTTGACCACCTATCAAGAGGTCGCGAAGGATGTTGTCTGGCCAATGCTTGACCAAGCTGAGCCTGGCTTTAAGGCGGTAACTGACCAACTCTGGGCCTTCACCAGTGCCGCCTGAAATCGACCTTTTCGCCATCGGGAGGGGCTCGGTCACGGCTCCTGCAGGTTGCGGGAAGACGCAGTTGATCGCCGAGACCCTCGCATCCCACACGCAGCCGCGGCCGATACTTGTTCTTACGCACACAAACGCGGGCGTGACGGCTCTACGCACGAGGCTGAAGCGAGCGGGCGTTTCAGCTGCCGCATACCGCGTCTCAACAATCGACGGCTTCGCGATGAGGCTGATCGCGAGGTTTCCCGCGAGGAGCGGTCACAACCCTGAAATTCTGGAGTTGCACCGTCCCGGCACGGACTACCCGGCGATTCGCGAAGCCGCCAGGCGGCTGCTAGCGGCGGGTCACCTTGTCCAGCCGCTGCGAGCGACGTATGCGAGGCTGCTCGTCGACGAGTACCAAGACTGCAACGTGGTCCAGCACGCCGTCGTCTCTGGGCTTGCGCAGACGCTGCCGACCTGCGTGCTCGGTGATCCGATGCAGGCGATCTTCGGATTCGGCGCGAATCGCCTGGTCCATTGGGACAACGAGGTCCAGGTTGACTTTCCGGGCGCCGGTCAGCTCGATACGCCATGGCGGTGGCGCCTTGCTGGTGCAGAAAATCTCGGGCAGTGGTTGCTCGCGGTTAGGCAGCAGCTGCAGGCGGGGCAACCGGTTGACCTGCGTACTGCGCCGGCCGAGGTTCGCTGGGTACAGCTCAATGCAGGAACTGAAGTTCAGCAGCGCCTTTTCGCAGCTCGGACCAACGCTCCCAATGCACAGGGGACCGTGCTTATCATCGGCGATGCCATCAACGCGCAAGGACGCTATCAGGTCACGAGTCAGACCCCCGGCGCGATGACCGTCGAGTCCGTCGATCTACGCGACCTTGTGAATTTTGCTGGGCAGTTCGACCTGCAAGGTGCGGAACCGTTGTCGCAACTCGCCGAGTTCGCATCGAGCGTAATGACCGGCGTCGGCCCCGCAGCCTTACTGCCGCGCGTCGAGTCTTTGCGGAATGGGAGAGCGCGGACTCCGCCGACACCAACTGAGGCAGAGGCCGTAGCGTTCGTCGCGGAGCCGACCCTGAAACGCGCGCTGCGCGTTTTAGAGGCCCTCTCAAACCAGCCTGGCTCCCGCGTGTACCGCCCTGAGGTGCTGCATGGCTGCCAATCAGCCATGCAGGCTGCTGCGAGTGGCGAGATCGATCTGCTGAGCGCCGCGGTCCAGGCCCGCGAGCGCAACCGTCACCGTGGACGCCCGATTGCGCGACGCTCCGTGGGAAGCACTCTCCTGCTCAAAGGGCTCGAGGCAGACGTCGCAGTTGTCCTTCATCCGGAACTGATGACGGCTCAGAACTTGTACGTCGCGTTAACGCGCGGTGCGCGCCATGTCGTTGTCTGCTCGCCAACCCCAGTCCTTACGCCGGTGCGCGCTCGATAGGCGATCGTCCGGCACCTAGCGGACGAGCTTGTCGCGGCACCTAAGCACGAACTGCTCGTAGAGCGGAACGAACAAGTGGGCCTGTTCATTGAGCACGCGCGCCTCTTCTCTCACCCAGTCGGGCCGAGGGCCGAGAGCTCTGAGACTGTCCGGAAACACGGACGCGAAGGTACCGTTTCCGACGGGAACGGTCTTTTCCACAAGGTGGTCAGATAGCTCGGCCGCGGCCTTGTAGAGCGCCTCGAGGCCTGCCTGCAACTCCTTGTCGATAAACTGCTTCTCAGGAGAGTCCCAGGTTTCGTAGAAGTCGAAAAGTGGCTGGATTGCGTTGCGTTGAAACGGCCCCCCGAAATCGTGGTCGCGAAGGAGTCTTATCGCCGGCTCGAACCCGAGAGTGGCTTTTGAGGGCGTCGTACAGGCGCTGGTCGTGCGAGGGCTCTTGTGCAGCGACCGCCCCGCCGCGCAGATGGGGATAGTGCTGAAACAGCCTGGACTCGTCGCGCGTCAGATCGAGCCAGACGTCTGGCCAAAACAGGACGGCGACCTCGAAGCTGCCGGCCTTTAAACGCTGCTCAGACAATTCGCGCACGAATTCCTGCAAGTGCTTGTCTGTGTCGGCGGTGGTAACCACGAAAAGCTGTTGGAGCGCAGGCTTGAAAGACTCGGCCTTCTCCACCTCGGCGCTGATAGTTGCGTCCGTGAGACCATCCAGAGTGTTCTTACACTGAAGGCCCACCAAGCGGCCCTTGTCATCCTGGCCGAAGACATCTACGCCGTTCTGCCGCTGGCCTTGCCTGCCATGGCGAGTGAATTCAGGGTTTCCCCAACGATTCTTCGCTGCGGAGCACACAATGGCCTCGAATTCGTCCCACGATCTGGGCGGTGGCATGCGGAAGTCGGCGAGGGTTGGCATACGGCATTATCGGAGCGAGCACACGGCGAGGCTTTAACATCGCAGCGAACGGTGACCAAGCGGTGGGGCGTTGATCCCTCCCGTGACGAGTTCATTTTTTTGACCAGTCCGACGCACGGACATGGAGAAGCCTGAGGCACCGTGTCACGAACGTTGATGCCTGGTCAGCGCTTCAGTGGCAGCAATCGGTCACAGAGCTGACGTTGGCGCCGCGGACTCAACGGACAGCAATCGCTACAAAGCGGAAAACCCAGTGCTTCCTATCCTTATGTTTCCGCACGAGGTGGTTGCCCTTTCGCAGCTGTGAGGCAGAAGTTCTCCTACGGACCATGGAGCTGTCGGCCATTGACGCGCTGCAATACCGAGGCCTAGCATCTTCTCTCGCCTGCGTCGGGCAGGCGGCGTTTCGCCTTTAAAGGCGTTGAGGAGTCCGCATGGCAGCCCGTTCGATCGCGTCGCTCACGCTCAGCTTCGGCCTGGTCTCGATCCCCGTGCGCCTCTACTCCGCCACGGAGAGCTCCAGCGAAATCCGCTTCAACATGCTCACCAAGAAGGGCGAGCGCGTGAAGCAGCAGTACATCTCCGAGAAGACCCGCAAAGTGGTCGAGCGATCGGAGATGGTCAAGGGCTACGAGTTCGAGAAGGACCATTTCGTCCTCTTCACTCCCGAGGAGCTGAAGGCCCTCGAGGAGGGGAGCAGCCACGTCATCGAGATCGTGGCCTTTGTCCCGATCAAGACCATCGACCCGGTGTTCTACGACAAGGCCTATCTGCTGGCGCCGGACAAGCGCGGCGGCAAGCCCTATGCGCTGCTCGCCGACGCGATGCGCAAGAGCGGCCGCTGCGCGCTGGCGAAGTGGGCATGGAAGGCCAAGCAGCATGTCGTGCAGGTCCGCCCCGTCGAGGACGGTCTCATCCTGCAGCAGCTCCTGTACGCCGACGAGGTCCGCTCCCTGCGGGACCTGGACATCGAAAAAGTCACGGTCGCGCCGGCCGAGTTGCAGCTCGCGCTCCAGCTCATCGAACAGATCTCGCAGGAGACCTTCGATCCGACCCAGTTCGAGGACGAGGAGAAGCAACGGGTCCTCGCGGCCATCGACGAGAAGATCGCCGGCAAGCAGATCGTGGCCTCCGCCCACACCGAGGATGCCACCAGCGGCCAGGTCATCGACCTGATGGATGCGCTGAAGGCCAGCCTCGGCAGCAAGGCCGCCTCGGGCGGAGATCGGTCGGGCAAGCCGGCCGCCAAGTCGGCGCGGACCAACGTCACGCCGATGCTGGAGGCGAAGGAGCGCAAGTCGGCACGCCGCGCGCCGGCGAGCACCCCAGCTCCCGCCCCGGCGCCCTCCCGCGCACGAGCGAAGAAGTGAAGTCCGAGGCGAGCGAAGGCTACACCGTTCGAAGGGTCCAGCAGATGCTGGGCATCTCGAGGGCGATCATCGATCGCCTGGTGCGTGCAGGCTTCGTGTCGCCGACCCGCGGGCGCCGCAACGAGCATCGCTTCGAGTTCCGGGACGTCATGCTCCTGCGCACGGCCTACGACCTCCAGCAGGCACACATCCCCCCTCGCAAGATCCTGCGCTCGCTGCAAAGCCTCAGGGCCTCCCTGCCGCGAGAGCTGCCACTCACGGGCCTGCGCATTTCCGCCGTGGGCGAGGAGGTCGCCGTGCGGACAAGGGACAGCACCTGGGAGGCGACCTCGGGGCAGATGCTGATGGATTTCGAGGTGACGTCGAACGGTGGGGAGCTCGCCTTCATCGATCCGAGGACCCCCGAGAAGCCCGCGAGCGTCACCGACCAGACCCCCGAGGCGCTCGTGAACCTCGGTGCATCGCTGGAGGAAACCGACCCGGCAGGCGCCGAAGCGGCGTACAGGTCGGCCCTCGAGGCCGCACCCGATTTCGTGGACGCCGTCCTGAACCTCGGAGCGCTGCTGTGCGACACCCACCGCTGCGCCGAGGCGGTCCAGCTGTACGAGAAGGCGCTTCCAACCATCGCGGACTCCGCGCCCATGCACTTCAACTACGCCATTGCGCTGGAGGATGCGGGCCAGCTCGCGGCCGCGGCGCAGGCTTATGCCCGCGCGCTCGAACTCGACCCGGGGCTAGCGGATGCCCACTACAACCTGGGGCGGCTGCACGAGCAGCTTGAAGATCCCCAGGCCGCCCTGCGGCACTTCAGCGCCTACCGGCGCCTCACGCGCGAGTCGCAGGCACCCTCGGGCGACGAAGGCACCTAGCGCGATCAACGCCCTCTATTTGCCCTTGAGATGCTTTTCGACCGCCTCGGCACTGGTGCCGACGGCCTTGACCGCGGCCTTCAACTGCTCGGGCGTGACGCCGAGCTTCTTCGACCAGTCGCGCAGTTCGTAGTCCTCGTTCACGTTGATGCGTGTGCGGTCCTGGCCGCCCGGTTTGCTCTTGTCATCTGCCATGGGGGTCTCCTGCGATGCGTTCTCCGTCGACGACCATGTCGACAGCGAGTCCTCAAGGTGATGGGGTGCAAGGAAGCGCAGCGACGGACGGAGGCGAGTTCCGTTGGAGGGCACGTCCCACAGCCGGATGCGCCGGCGACCGTCTTGCGCGCCGGTTGCCCGTTCCGACAGTTGCCACCATGGCCGCCCGCGACACCACCGCCGACCCGCTGGCCCGGTACTGGGCCAAGCGGGATTTCGCGGTCACGTCCGAGCCGCGCGGGCAGCGCGCCAGGCCCGGCAAGGCCCTGTCCTTCGTGATTCAGAAGCATGATGCGTCGCGTCTCCACTACGATTTCCGGCTGGAACTCGACGGCGTCCTCCTCTCCTGGGCCGTGCCCAAAGGGCCGAGCTACGACCCCGCCGACAAGCGGATGGCGATCCATGTGGAAGACCACCCGCTGTCGTACGGCTCCTTCGAGGGGACCATTCCTCCGAAGCAATACGGCGCCGGCACGGTGATCGTCTGGGACCACGGGACCTGGGAGCCCGTCGGCGATCCGCACGAGGGCCTCGCCAAGGGAAAGCTGGTCTTCCGCATGCATGGCCAGAAGATGGAAGGGCTCTGGGAGCTCGTGAAGATCGCCAAGGGCGGCGAGAAGCAGGAGCCCTGGCTGCTGTTCAAGAAGCGCGACGAGTTCGCCCGCGCCAAGGCCGACTACGACGTCGTGTCCGCGCTGCCCGACAGCGTCATTGCGAAACCGCTGCGCGCGGTGAGGCCGCCGACGCCCGCGCCGCGCGCCAAGGCGAAGACGGGCGAGATCGCGCCGAGCCCAAAGAAGACTGCCAAGGGGCGCGCTGCCGTTCCCGGCGCGAAGAAGGCGCCTATGCCTGCCACCATTTCGCCGCAGCTCGCGACGCTGGCGACCGGGGTGCCGGCCGACGGCGAGTGGGTCTACGAGATCAAGTTCGACGGCTACCGCGTCATGGCCCGGATCCAGGGCGGCAAGGCGTCGCTCATCACCCGCGGCGGCCATGACTGGTCCGCCAGGATGCCGCGGCTGGTCCAGGAACTGGAGCAGATGGGCCTCAAGTCCGCCTGGCTCGACGGCGAGATCGTGGTGCTGGACGCGCAGGGCCTGCCAAGTTTCAATGCGCTTCAAAAAGCCTTTGACCGCGGCGCCGGCAGCGACGCGATCGTGCTGTTCCTGTTCGACGTGCCGTACTTCGAGGGGTATGACCTGCGGGAGGTGGCGCTCGGCGCCCGGCGCCAGTTGCTGAAGGCGCTGCTGGACGAACGGGCCACGGAACACGTCCGGTACAGCGCCGATTTCGAATCCGACCCGGCCTCCATCCTCAGTTCGGCCTGCCGGATGAACCTCGAGGGCGTGATAGCCAAGCGCCTCGACGCGCCCTACGTGTCCAGGCGATCGGAGACCTGGCTCAAGCTCAAGTGCAAGCAGCGCCAGGAGTTCGTGGTGTGCGGCTACACCGACCGGACCGACGGGTCGCCGCAGATCGGCAGTCTCCTGCTCGGCGTGCACGGGCCGAACGGCGACCTGGTTTCCGTCGGCAGCGTCGGCACGGGCTGGGATTCGGCCGAAGCGCAGGACATCAAGCGCAAGCTCGCCAAGCTCGAAGTGCCCAAGCCGCCGTTCGCCGCCGGCGCCAGCAAGCCGGGGCGGTGGTCGAAGCGGGTGGCGGGCAGCGAACGGTGGGTGAAGCCGGTCACGGTCGCCGAGGTCGAGTTTGCCGAGTGGACGCCCGAGGGGCAGATCCGGCATGCGTCGTACGTCTCCCTGCGCACCGACAAGCCGGCCAGCGTCATCGTGCGCGAGACGGCGAAGCAGGTGGGCCCTGGACCGTCGAAACCGGCCGGCAAGGCGGCGGCCGGTAGCGTCAAGGTCAGCAACGCCGAGCGCGTCATCGACCCGAGCACGGGCCTCACGAAGCTCGACCTGGTGCGCTACTACGAGTCGGTGGCCGAATGGATGCTGCCGCATCTCCAAGGCCGACCCTGCTCGCTGGTGCGAGGACCCACCGGTGTCCAGGGTGAGCTGTTCTTTCAGAAGCATGACGACAAGCTGAGCATCCCCGGCGTCAGGGCGCTCGACGAGAAGCTGTGGCCCGGTCACGCGGGGCTGCTCGAGGTGGGCACGGCCCAGGCGCTGGCGAATGCGGCGCAGATGAACGTCATCGAGTTCCACACATGGAACTCGCTCGCGAAGAACATCGACAAGCCGGACCGGATGATCTTCGACTTGGACCCAGGCGAAGGCACGTCCTGGCCGCATGTGCAGGAGGCCGCCACGCTCGTGCGCACGCTGCTGTCGGAGTTGGGCCTGGCGTCCTGGTTGAAGACGAGCGGTGGCAAGGGGCTCCATGTCGTCGTGCCGTTGGCGCCAAGGCTCGACTACGACACGGTCAAGGCGTTCTCGCAGGCGGTCGTGCAGCACCTGGCGCGGGCGATACCTTCGCGATTCGTCGCCAAGAGCGGTCCGGCCAACCGAGTCGGCAAGCTGTTCGTCGACTACCTGCGCAACGGGCACGGCGCGACCACCGCGGCCGCGTTCTCCGCGCGTGCCCGGCCGGGTCTCGGCGTGTCCGTGCCTGTCAGCTGGGACGACCTCGCCACGCTGAAAAGCGGTTCGCAATGGACCATCGCCACTGCGCGCGAGCATCTGTCATTCCAGACCGGCGATCCCTGGGAGGGCTACTGGAAGGCCAGGCAGACGCTCACGGGGTCGATGAAGGTGCTTGGGTTCGCGAAGAAAATCGGGTGATGTATTGACGAACGCGCTGCTCTGCGCGTCCGACCGCTGCTTCATCCTAGGCGTGTCGCGCTCGGGTTCAACTGCTCCGATGGCGGGCCGAGTTCCCCGCTATCGGCCACCCATGCTTTTTGAGTCCCACCGCACCGGCCCGTCGCTGCCAGTACCGGGGTAGATCTCGTCATCGCCGAAATTAATTTCGGCTTCCGCGCCAGCGTCACCACCGCTCACGCGGCCTCGGGGCGGCGGATTGGGGGCGTGAGGGCATCGCCAGGATCTTGTGCTCGCTTGAGATGCCTACTCCGATAGGCATCAAGCATGCTCAATCTAAAGGTCTACGCTCTGATCCGCACTCAACATTTAAACCAAGTTCAAGTGTTCCCATAGGTGTTCCCACGGCGACGGGCAAAGAAAAACGGGTTGCGGCATTTCTGCTGCAACCCGTTGATTTTATTGGCGGAGTGGACGGGACTCGAACCCGCGACCCCCGGCGTGACAGGCCGGTATTCTAACCAACTGAACTACCACTCCTGGTAGACAACGTTCACTCCCTGCGGAGCCAAGTGCTGACGACTTGTGCCTGCTTCACTTGCGCGAAACTGGCGACCCTACGGGGATTCGAACCCCGGTAGCCACCGTGAAAGGGTGGTGTCCTAGGCCTCTAGACGATAGGGTCAAAACCTTAGGAACCGTGCTGCGATCAGCACTTATCTTCTCGACACTTTGATGGTGGAGGTAAACGGGATCGAACCGATGACCTCTTGCATGCCATGCAAGCGCTCTCCCAGCTGAGCTATACCCCCATTTGACTTTCAGGCTCTTCTTTTCAGAATCACCCTGCGTCGTGTTGAGCCTCAAATTATAGCCCGAAAAATCAGGCCCTTTTCAAACGCTCTATAACTTTTTCACGAGAAAAGATGGCGAGCACCGAATCGAGGGATGGCGTCTGCGGTGTTCCCATCAGGAGGACGCGAACCGGCATCGCCAACACAGGCATTTTCACCGAATGGGCGGCCAAAACTTCCTTGATGGCCGCGGCGATCGAAACTTTTTCCCACGTTGCCACGCTGGCGAGCTTCTCGGCGAGCGTTGCGATGACGGGCTTCACCGCATCGGTGACGTGCTGCGCGAGATCGGCTTCGCTCGGCGCCACGTCCGTGTAGAACGCGGCGGCCCAGTCGGCCAGCGCGACCGTGGTTTCGCAACGGTCCTTGAAGAGCGCGCAGATGGCGGGCAGGCGCTCGTCGGCGGCGATGCCGCGCTTTTGCAGCTGCGCAGCCACGAGCGGCGCGAGCGCATCGTCGGGCTTGGCCTTGATGTATTGCGCATTCACCCACGCCAGCTTCGCGGCGTCCCACTGCGCGGGGCTCTTCGACAGGTGCGAGCCGTCGAACCAGCTCACCATCTGCTCGCGGGTGAAGAGTTCGTCGTCGCCATGGCTCCAGCCAAGGCGCGCGAGGTAGTTGAGCATGGCTTCGGGCAGGTAGCCGTTCTCTTCGTAGGCGGTGACGCTCACGGCGCCGCGGCGCTTGGAGAGCTTCTGCCCGTCGTCGCCCAGGATCACCGGCACATGGCCGAACGCGGGCAGCGGCGCGCCGAGCGCGCGGAAGATGTTGATCTGCCACGGCGTGTTGTTGATGTGCTCGTCGCCGCGGAACACGTGCGTGATGGCCATGTCCCAGTCGTCGACCACCACCGCGAAGTTGTAGGTGGGCACACCGTCGGGCCGCAGGATGATGAGGTCGTCGATCTCGCGGTTGTTGATGGTGATCTCGCCCTTGACGAGGTCGTTCCAGCTCACGTCGCCTTCGGGCGGGTTGCAAAAGCGCACCACGGGCGGCACGCCTTCGGGCACGGGCGGCAGCACCTTGCCGGGCTCGGGGCGCCAGCGGCGGTCGTACAGGGTCTTCTCACCGCGCGCGCGCTGCGCCTCGCGCATTTCGTCGAGCTCGGCCGGCGTGCAGTAGCAGTGGTAGGCCGTGCCGGCCGCGAGCATCTGCGCGATGACTTCGCGGTAGCGCAGAAGGCGCTGCATCTGGTAGATCGGGCCCTCGTCGTAGTCGAGGCCCAGCCAGTGCATCGAAGCGAGGATCTGGTCGGTCGAGTCCTGCGTGGAGCGGGCCACGTCGGTGTCCTCGATGCGCAGCACGAACTCGCCGCCATGGTGGCGCGCGTAGGCCCACGAGTAGAGCGCGGTGCGGGCCGTGCCCAGGTGAAGGAAGCCGGTGGGAGACGGAGCGATGCGGGTGCGAACTTTGCCGGTCATGGATGAATCAGGATTTCTGTGTGCCCAGGCCACCGAGACCTCGTGAGAGATCGGCCTTGATGTCGTCGATGTGCTCCAGGCCGACCGCGAGGCGGATGAGCCCCTGGCCGATGCCGGCGGCCTGGCGCTGCGCTTCGGTCAGGCGGCCATGCGAGGTGGTGCCGGGGTGCGTGATGATGGTCTTGGTATCGCCGAGGTTGGTGGCGATGCTCACCACGCGCGTGCTGTTGATCACGTGGAAGGCATTGGCGCGCGCGGTGTCCGGGTCGTTGCCGACCACGTCGAAGGACACCACCGCCCCGCCCTGCCCCGACTGCTGGCGCATGGCCAGTTCGTGCTGCGCGTGCGAAGCCAGGCCCGGGTAGTAGACGCGCGCGATGCCGGGCTGCGTTTCGAGCCACTGAGCGACGGCCAGCGCGTTGGCGCACTGCGCCTGCATGCGGATGCCGAGCGTCTCCAGCCCCTTGAGCACCACCCACGCATTGAACGGCGAGAGCGCCATGCCGGCGGTGCGCACCACCGGGCCGAACACGTCGACGATGAGCTTCGAGGGGCCGCAGATCGCGCCGGCCATCACGCGGCCCTGGCCGTCGAGGTACTTGGTGCCCGAATGAATGATGAGGTCGGCCCCCAGTTCGGCCGGCCGCTGCAGCGCGGGCGTGCAGAAGCAGTTGTCGACCGCGAGCAGCGCGCCGGCGCCGTGCGCCAGGTCGGCCAGCGCGCGGATGTCGCACACCTCGGTCAGCGGGTTGGTCGGCGTTTCGGCGAACAGCAGCCGGGTGTTGGGCTTCATGGCCGCGCGCCATTCGGCCACGTCGGTCTGCGAGACGAAGGTGGTCTCGACGCCGAACTTGGCGAACTCCTTGCCGAACAGGTTGAGCGTGGAGCCGAACACCGAGCGCGAGCAGATCACGTGGTCGCCGGCCTTGAGCAGGCCCATGCACATCATGAGGATCGCGCCCATGCCGGTCGAGGCGCCGATGGCGGCTTCCGTGCCTTCGAGCGCGGCCAGGCGCTGCTCGAAGCTGGTGACGGTAGGGTTGGAGGTGCGCGAGTAGGTAAAGCCCGCCTCGGTGCCGGCAAAGCGGCGCGCCGAGGTCTCGGCGTCGGGCTGCACGAAGCCGCTGGTCAGGAACAGTGCTTCGGAGTGCTCGCCATGCTGGCTCGGTGCCAGGCCGGTGCGCAGCGCGAGCGTGTCGCGGTGCAGTCCGGGCGGCAGGGTTCGTTCATCGGTCACTGCTTCGGCTCTCACTCGCTGTGGTTGGGAAGCGCCAGGCGCGAAGAATCTTCTTCGGTCTCCTCGATGCGCGGACGGTTGCCGTTCATACGCGAGATGGCTTCGGTGTCGATGTCGCCGGTCACGTACACGCCGTCGAAGCAGGAGGCATCGAAGCCGTCGAGCTTGGGGTTGAGCGAGCCGATGGCGCGCTTCATGGCATCCACATCCTGGTAGATCAGCGCGTCGCAGCCGATCAGCTCGCGGATCTGCTCGACCGTGCGGTCGTGCGCTACCAGTTCGTCCTTGGTGGGCATGTCGATGCCGTAGACGTTGGGGTAGCGCACCGGCGGCGCGGCGCTGGCCAGGTAGACCTTGCGGGCGCCGGCGTCGCGCGCCATCTGCACGATCTCGCGGCTGGTGGTGCCGCGCACGATGGAGTCGTCGACCAGCAGCACGTTGCGGCCCTTGAATTCGCTGGCGATCACGTTGAGCTTCTGGCGCACCGACTTCTTGCGCACGCCCTGCCCCGGCATGATGAAGGTGCGGCCGACGTAGCGGTTCTTCACGAAGCCTTCGCGGTACGGCACGCCCAAGAGGTGCGCGAGCTGCGTGGCGCTCGGCCGGCTCGATTCAGGGATGGGAATGATCACGTCGATCAGGTTCGGCGGCACGGTGGAGACCACGCGCTTGGCCAGCGTTTCACCCAGGTTGAGCCGCGCCTGGTAGACCGAGATGCCGTCGAGCACCGAGTCGGGCCGCGCCAGGTAGACGAATTCGAAGATGCAGGGGTTCAGCGTGGGCGACTCGGCGCACTGCATCGAGTGCACATTGCCCTGCAAGTCGATAAACACGGCTTCGCCGGGCGCGATGTTGCGCTCGAACACATGGCCCGAGCCTTCGAGCGCCACCGATTCGCTGGCCACCATCACGGTGCCGTCGGCGCTGCGGCCCATCGACAGCGGACGAATGCCGTACGGATCGCGGAAGGCCAGCAGTCCATGGCCGGCGATCAGCGACACCACCGCATACGAGCCGCGCAGGCGCTTGTGCATGTTCTTGACCGCGGCAAACACCTCGGCCGGATTCAGTGGCACGCCGCGCGATGCGCGCTCGAGCTCGTGCGCGAGCACGTTGAGCAGCACTTCGGAGTCGCTCTCGGTGTTGGTGTGGCGGTGGTCGGTGGAGAACAGCTCCGAACGCAGCGCATGCGCGTTGGTCAGGTTGCCGTTGTGCACCAGCACGATGCCGAACGGTGCGTTCACGTAGAAGGGCTGCGCCTCTTCCTCGCTGTAGGCGTTGCCCGCGGTCGGGTAGCGCACCTGGCCCAGGCCCACGCTGCCCGGCAGCGCGCGCATGTTGCGCGTGCGGAACACGTCGCGCACCATGCCCTTGGCCTTGTGCATGAAGAACTTGCGCTCCAGCAGGGTGACGATGCCGGCCGCATCCTGGCCGCGGTGCTGCAGCAGCAGCAAGGCGTCATAGAGCAGCTGGTTGACGGGTGCGTTGCTGACAACGCCGACGATTCCACACATGAACGATTCCTCTCAGGGCAGGTAGCTTGCCAACTTTTCAGGCAGCGCGGGTTTCAGGCCCTGCAATGCCGCATCGAGAACATTGGCGCTGTGCGATTCGTGCCACCAGGCACTGTCGCTCAACGCCAGCAAATGAACAATGACCGCCAGCACGAGCAGGGCAACCGCACCCCGCGCCGCTCCGAAGGCCCCACCCAATATCCGGTCCACCGGCCTGAGGCCGACAGCCGCAATCAGCTTTCGCGTCAGCGCCGCCACCAGGCCCACGCCGAACGCCACCGCCACGAACACCAGCACAAAGGCCAGCGGATAGCGCCAGGTGGCCTGCGGGTCGCCGAACGGCAGCCACGCCGCCACATCCGACGCCAGCCACTGGGCGGCGATGAATGCAGCCACCCAGCCCGCCAGCGAAATCACCTCGAACACCAGGCCCCGCATGAGGCCGAACAGCATCGACACGACGATGAGCGTGACGGCGATCCAGTCGAGCAGGGCCACGGCAGCAGGCGATGGCTACTACAAAGTGAGGATGGCGGCCGACAAAGACAAGCCCTTGACCTTCTCGGCGGCCTTGTCCGCCTCGGCGCGTGAGCCGAACGGGCCGACACGCACACGCGTGCGCTCGCCATCGGCCGTCTTGGCCACGTGCACATAGGTCTTGAGGCCGGCCTTCTCGAGTTTCTGCCGCACTTCGCGCGCCTTGTCGGCATCGGCAAAGGCGCCGACCTGCACCACGAAGCGGCCGCCGTCTTCGGCTGCGGCGGGCTTGGTGCTGGTGTTGGACGGCTTGCCTTCGAGCAAGGCGCGCGCGCGGTTGCCGTCTTCGGCCGAGGCCGGCTTGGGGGCTGCGGGCTTGGGTTCGGGTTTGGCTTCGGGCTTTGGCTTCGGCTCGGGTTTGTGTTCCGGCTTGGCTTCGGGCTTGGGTTCGGGCTTGCGCTCCGGCTTGGCTTCGGCGGCGGGCCGGGTCTCGGCCGGAGGCGTGCTTGCCGCCGGCTTGCCGGGATCGATTTCGGTGCCGTCGGCGCTCTCGGTGATCATGCCGCCGCTGCCGGACGGGGCCGCGGCCACGCGGGTGCCGCTGTCGGCAGCGCCGGTAGTGGGTGCGGCGGGCGGCGGTGTTGCGGGCACGGGCAGCGGTTTGACCTTGTTGCGGTCGGGAATCTCGATCGGAATGTCGACCGCAATGGGGCGCGGCTGGGTGTCGAACAGCAGCGGAAATCCGATCACGCCAAGCAGCACCAGGACCGCCGCGCCCACCAGCCGGTGGCGCGCACGGCGACGCATGGTTTCCACACTTTCCGCGGGGACGGCGGCCGGTGCGTTGCGTCCTTCGTTGCCTTGCGGGCCGCGCGTGCGGAACTTGAAAAACGCCATGAAGTTCGATCCCTGAAGGAGTGCAGCGAGGTGTGTGCCAGATGGTGCGGACGGGCCGGCGATCAGCCGCCGGGCAGCAGGTGTTTGGCTTGCAGCCGCGGAGTGCCATGCTCCAGCACGCCACCCACGGTGAAGAACGATCCGAAGACCACGATTCTATCAGCGGGGTCCGCGTGCTCGATGGCCGCGCGCAGCGCTTCCATCGGGTTGGCGTGCACGCTGCCGGAGACGTCGGCGCGCGTGTTCTGCGCCTGCCAGCGCGCGAGCAGATCGCCGGCCTTGGCGGCGCGCGGGGTCGGCAGATCGGTGAAGTACCAGCGGTCGATCATCGGGCCGATGCGCGCGAGGATCGGGGCCAGATCCTTGTCGGCCATGACGCCGAACACGCCGTGCGTGGTGGGATAGAAGCCCATCGCGTCGAGGTTCTCGGCCAGCGCCGCCACCGCGTGCGCGTTGTGCGCCACGTCGAGCACCAGCGTGGGCTCGCCCGGCACGATCTGGAAGCGGCCCGGCAGCTCGACCATCGCGAGCCCCGTGCGCACCGCCTGCGCGGTGATCGGCAACCGGGGCCGCAGCGCCTCGAGCGCCGCGAGCACGCCCGCGGCATTGAGCAGCTGGTTGGCGCCGCGCAGCGCCGGATAGGCCAGCCCGCTGTAGCGCCGGCCGCGGCCCGACCAGCCCCACTGCTGCTTGTCGCCCGACACGTTGAAATCGTGCCCGAAGCGCCAGAGGTCGGCGCCGATGGCCGCCGCGTGGTCGATCACGCTTTGCGGCGGCATCGGGTCGCTCACGATGGCCGGCCTGCCCGCGCGCATGATGCCGGCCTTCTCGAAGCCGATGCTTTCGCGGTCGGGCCCGAGATAGTCCATGTGGTCGAGGTCGATGCTGGTGATGACCGCGCAATCGGTATCGATGATGTTGACCGCGTCGAGCCGGCCGCCGAGGCCGACTTCGAGAATGGCCACGTCGGGCTTCTCTTCGGTCATACAGCGCAGGATGCCCAGCGTGGTGAATTCGAAGTAGGTCAGCGGCATGTCGCCCCGGGCCACCTCCACTGCTTCGAAATTTGCTATCAATTTTGAAGCGTCGACCGCCTCGCCCGCCAGCCGCAGCCGTTCCTCGAAGCGCACCAGGTGCGGCGACGTGAACACCGCCGTGCGGTAGCCGGCATGCGTGAGGATCGATTCGAGCATGGCGCAGGTCGAACCCTTGCCATTGGTGCCGGCCACGGTGATCACCGGGCAGTCGAAGCGCAGCCCCATGCGGGCAGCCATCTCCTTGGCGCGGTCGAGGCCGAGCTCGATGTTCTTCGGATGGAGGTGCTCGGCGCGTGCGAGCCAGTCGTTAAGGGTTTCCATGGAGCCCGGCATTGTCGCCGACCCGGAAAGCGCCGGGCGCCCTGCGTTTTATCGGCATCATTGGCGTCCATGACAACCCTCTACGGCATTCCGAATTGCGACACCGTCAAGCGCGCCCGCGCCTGGCTCGACGACCACGGCGTCGCCTACACCTTCCACGATTTCAAGAAACAGGGCGTGCCCGAGGCCGAACTCGACCAGTGGCTGAAGACGCCCGGCTGGGAGGCGCTGGTCAATCGCCGCGGCACCACCTGGCGCAAGCTCGACGAAGCCGCCCGCAACGCGGTGGTCGACGCCGCTTCTGCCCGCGCCGTGCTGCTGGCCAATCCCAGCCTGATCAAGCGGCCGGTGGTCAACTGGGGGCCGAAAACGGGCGTTACGACAGGGTTCGACGCCGAAGCCTGGGCTGCCGTGAACGCCGTGTAAACGCCGGAACCCTGTCTCGCCGGCCGGCCTCCAACCCCGATCTGCAGGAGAGAACACCATGAACACACACGTTTTTCGCACCCTTGCGGGTCTTTCCGTGGCCGGTTTGCTGGCGACAGGCGCCAGCGTCGTACAGGCCCAGCAAGTGGTCCAGGCCCGGGTGATTTCCGCGACCCCGATCCGCGAAACGACCGGCAGCGACGTCAGCTACAACGTCACCTACGAATACAACGGCCGCCAGTACACGACCCGCACCAACAGCCGGCCAGGCGCCACCATTCCGATCGAGGCCAGCGCCTACGGCGTGACGACGGCACCGGTCGCACCGCAGCCGCAGTTGCAGCCCTATCCGGTCGAGGCCAACAGCGGCCAGCAGCAGTACCAGCAGCAGCCGCAATACGCGCAGCCGGGCGGCTCGCCTTGGGACAACGTCGTGCCCGAACCCGGCGTGGTGGTTTCCAACGCGCCGCCCGCGCCGGTGTACGCGCAGCCCGCCCCCGTCTATGTACAGCCGGCGCCCGTCTATGCGCCGCCGGTGTACGTGCAGCCGGGATACGCCTACCCCTATGCGCAGCCGTACGTGTACCCGCCGGTCGGCATTTCGCTGAACCTCGGCTATTCCAGGGGCTGGGGCGGCTATCGCGGATACGGCTACCGCCACTGGCGCTGAGCCGCGCGATGCGCTGGCCGGGCGGCAAGTGCCGGCCACCCCCTAAAATCGAGGACTTTTCCAACCCCCAAGGGGTGCGCCGCCGCGGTGGCGCGTCCTCGACAAGCCGATCGCGCATGCGCCGGCGCCATCCAATGACGACGACTACCGACACTCTCAACAGCGCTGCAGTGGCGACCAAGGCCAATGTGTATTTCGACGGCAAGTGCGTGAGCCACAGCCTCACGCTGGCCGACGGCACCAGGAAATCGGTCGGCGTGATCCTTCCGGCCACCCTGACCTTCAACACCGGCGCGCCCGAAATCATGGAAGGCACGGCCGGCAGCTGCGAATACCAGTTGGCGGGAACCACCGAATGGATCGCCTCGGGCGCCGGACAGAAGTTCAGCGTGCCAGGCAATTCGAGCTTCCAGATCCGGGTCACTGGCGAGCCCTACAGCTACATCTGCCATTTCGGCTGAACCGCGAACCGGACACCCACATGTCGACCATTCTCCAAAACGTTCCCGCCGGCCAAAAGGTCGGCATCGCCTTTTCGGGCGGCCTGGACACCAGCGCGGCACTGCACTGGATGAAGCTGAAGGGCGCGATTCCCTACGCCTACACCGCCAATCTCGGCCAGCCCGACGAGCCCGACTACGACGAGATTCCGCGCAAGGCGATGCTCTATGGCGCCGAGAACGCCCGCCTGATCGACTGCCGCGCGCAGCTCGCCAACGAAGGCATCGCCGCGCTGCAGGCCGGCGCCTTCCATGTCACGACCGCGGGCGTCACCTACTTCAACACCACGCCGCTCGGCCGCGCGGTGACCGGCACCATGCTGGTGTCGGCCATGAAGGAAGACGACGTCCACATCTGGGGCGACGGCAGCACCTACAAGGGCAACGACATCGAGCGCTTCTACCGCTACGGCCTGCTCACCAACCCCAACCTGAAGATCTACAAGCCCTGGCTCGACCAGCTGTTCATCGACGAGCTCGGCGGCCGGGCCGAGATGTCGGCATTCATGACCAAGGCCGGCTTCGGCTACAAGATGTCGGCCGAGAAGGCCTACAGCACCGACTCCAACATGCTCGGCGCCACGCACGAGGCCAAGGACCTGGAGAACCTCGACAGCGGCATGCAGATCGTGCAGCCGATCATGGGCGTGGCGTTCTGGAAGGACGAAGTCGAGGTGAAGCGCGAAACCGTCAGCGTGCGCTTCGAGGAAGGCCGCCCGGTCGCCCTGAACGGCGTCGAGCACGCGAACCTCGTCGACCTGATCCTGGAAGCCAACCGCATCGGCGGCCGCCACGGCCTGGGCATGAGCGACCAGATCGAGAACCGCATCATCGAGGCCAAGAGCCGCGGCATCTACGAAGCCCCCGGCCTCGCGCTGCTGTTCATCGCCTACGAGCGCCTGGTGACCGGCATCCACAACGAGGACACGATCGAGCAGTACCGCGACCACGGCCGCAAGCTCGGCCGCCTGCTCTACCAGGGCCGCTGGTTCGACCCGCAGGCCATCATGCTGCGCGAGACGGCACAGCGCTGGGTGGCGCGCGCCATCACCGGCGAAGTGACCATCGAGCTGCGCCGCGGCAACGACTACTCGATTCTCAACACCGTCTCGCCGAACCTCACGTACAAGCCCGAGCGCCTGAGCATGGAAAAGGTCGAGGGCGCGTTCACGCCGCTGGACCGCATCGGCCAGCTCACGATGCGCAACCTCGACATCGTCGACACGCGCGAGAAGCTGGCGATCTACACCCGTACCGGGCTGCTGTCGCCGGGCCAGGGCACCTCGGTGCCGCGGCTCTCGAACGACGACGAGAGCAAGTAAGCCGACGCGCTTTCCAATGACGAACGGGCCCTGAGGGCCCGTTTTCATTGGTGCGTTGTACGCGTTGTCGGTCAGTCGCCGCCGCCGCCTCCGCACCCCCCACCGCAGCCGCCGCCGTCGCCGCCGGAGGAGTCCCCTCCTCCGCTGCCGCCATCACCGCCGCCGCTCGATTCGCTGCCGCCGAAGCCGCCGGCATCGCCCGCGCCGCCGCCATCCGACGACGACTCGCCGAAGCTGCTGCCGCAGTGGGCATCCGAACCGGCATGCCGATCGACAGCCTTGCAGTCGGGCACGTAGTCGAAGCCGCCCGGAACGCCGAATTTGACGTCGAGCGCAAACAAGAGCGGCAGGCGCGCCGGCGTGCGCGGATCGATGCTTTCTTCCTTGCAGGCCCAATACCAGCTGCGGCGCAGGCCGTCGTTGCGCTTCGGGTCCTTGCCCAGCACCTCGGCCGGGCTGTGGTGCAGCATGCCGCCGAAGGCCGCCTTGCACCAGTTCTGGTAGCCCTGCGTGTGCAGGATGAATTCGTGCCAGGCCGTGTCGACCACCTTCGACGGCATGGCGACGAACTTGCGGCCGCTGCGCAGATGCGCCATGAAGAACTGCCGCAGCCCGCGCAGCACCAGCTCGGCATCGCGCCGGCTGAGCCCGGGGTGCGCCGCGCGCAGCTTGCCGACCAGGAAGGGCGGCATGCGTGCCTCGCGGATGAACTGGCGGCGCAGGCTGGTTTCCATGAAGCCCAGCGCGGCCGCCAGCGCCCAGGCGGCCAGGATCAGCGGCACCAGCGCCAGCCAGCCGTGGCGGAAGGCGAAGAACACCGAGACCAACGCTCCCGCCACCACCGCCCGGCGGGCCCACACCAGCGCCGCGATGCGCCGCCGATAGTTCAGGTGGAGAAAGTCGAGATCCACCGCGTCAGACGACCACCGGCTCCGGCTCCAGCCGAATGCCGAAGCGCTCGTACACGCTGGTCTGGATGGCCTTGGCAAGTGTCATGACTTCGCCGCCCGTGACCGGGTTCTCCGTGCCGCCGCGGTTCACCAGCACCAGCGCCTGCCTTTCGTAGACGCCGGCATTGCCGACCGACTTGCCCTTCCAGCCGCAGGCGTCGATGAGCCAGCCGGCCGCGAGCTTGATGCTGCCGTCGTCCATCGGGTAGTGCACGATCTTGGGGTCGCGCGCAATGATGTCGGCGCACTGCTCGGGCGTGACCGTGGGGTTCTTGAAGAAGCTGCCGGCATTGCCGAGCACGCGCCAGTCGGGCAGCTTGGCGCGGCGAATGGCGCAGACCCAGTCGAACACGTCGGAGGCGCTGGGCGTGAAGTTGCCGGTTTCCCCCATCTTGCGTTCGAGATCGAGATAGCCCACCACGGCTTTCCAGGGCTTGGGCAGGCGAAAGCGAACGCGGGTGATCAGCGCCCGGCCCGACAGGCCGAAATCGTTCGGCCCGCTGCGCACATGCTTGAACACCGAGTCGCGGTAGCCGAAGGCGCACTGCGCGGCGTCCAGCGTAAAGCTGCGCCCGGTGTCCAGGTCGATGGCGTCGAGCGAATCGAAGCGGTCCTGCAGCTCGACGCCGTAGGCACCGATGTTCTGCACCGGCGCCCCGCCCACCGTGCCCGGAATGAGCGCCAGGTTCTCGAGCCCCGGATAGCCGCGCGCGAGCATCCATTGCACCGCGTCGTGCCAGATTTCGCCTGCGCCGGCCTCCACGATCCAGGCGCGCGGGGTTTCCTCGACCAGCCGCAGCCCCTTGATCTCGACCTTCAGCACCAGCGGCTTGACGTCGCCGGTGAGCACGATGTTGCTGCCGCCGCCCAGCACGAAGCGGGGCGCGTCGCGCCAGCGGGGGGTCGGCCCGCAGCTCGGCCACGTCCGACTCGCTGGCGATGCGCACCAGGTTCTGCGCGCGCGCGACGATGCCGAAGCTGTTGTACGGCTGCAGCGGGACGTTGTTCTCCACGATCATGGGAGAATTGTCGCATCCAGCACCCCGTGAATTCAGGAGAGCCCATGCCGTCGTTCGATACCGTCTGCGAACCGAATCTGCCCGAAGTGAAGAATGCGGTCGAAAACACCGCCAAGGAAATCGCAACGCGCTTCGATTTCAAGGGCACGGCCGCCGCCGTCGAGCTCAAGGACAAGGAAATCACCATGATCGGCGACGCCGAGTTCCAGCTGGTGCAGGTCGAGGACATTCTTCGCGCCAAGCTCACCAAGCGCAGCGTCGACGTGCGCTTCCTCGACAAGAGCGACGTGCAGAAGATCGGCGGCGACAAGGTCAAGCAGGTCATCAAGGTGAAGAGCGGCATCGAGAGCGAGCAGGCCAAGAAGATCACCCGCATCATCAAGGACAGCAAGCTCAAGGTGCAGGCCGCCATCCAGGGCGACGCGGTGCGCATCACCGGCGCCAAGCGCGACGACCTGCAGGCCGCCATGGCACTCATCAAGAAAGACGTGCCCGACATGCCGCTGTCGTTCAACAACTTCCGCGACTGACCCGCGAATGAAATCCCTCCTGGTCGCGGCGCAGCTGCTGGCTGCCGCTGCAGGGGCGCATGCGGCCAGCTCCGTGATGCTGACCGGCACCATCGGCAGCCGCGCGATCCTGATCGTGAACGGCGCGCCGCCCAAGACGGTGGCGGTCGGCGAGACTTTCCAGGGCGTGAAGCTGGTGTCGCTGCAGGCCGAGCAGGCGGTGGTCGAGCTCGAGGGCAAGCGCGTCAACCTGCGCATGGACACGCCGGTCAGCATTGGCGGCGGCGGCGGTTCGGGCGCCGGCGGCAGCCGCATCGTGCTGCCGGCCGACAGCCGCGGCCATTTCATGACGCAGGGCGCCATCAACGGCCGCCCCGTCACCTTCATGCTCGACACCGGTGCCACGTCGATCGCCCTGTCGGCCGACGACGCCCAGCGCATCGGCCTGGACTACAGCAAGGCGCAGCGCGTCCAGATGAACACCGCCAACGGCGTGTCCACCGGCTACAGGCTGCGGCTGCAATCGGTGCGCGTGGGCGATGTCGAGGTGTACGACATCGACGCCATCGTCTCGCCGCAGCCCATGCCCTTCGTTCTGCTGGGCAACAGCTTCATCAACCGCTTCTCGATGCGCCGCGACGCGGACCAGATGGTCCTGGAAAAACGCTATTGACGTCCGCGTCAGGCCTGTGCGGCCGTGACCACGATCTCGATCTTGTAGGCCGCATTGGCCATCTTGGCCTGCACCGTTGCGCGCGGCGGGGTGTTGCCGGCGGGAATCCATGCGTCCCACACCTCGTTCATGGCCGTGATGTCGGTGATGTCGGCCAGGAAGATCTGCGTCATGAGGATGCGCGACTTGTCGCTGCCGGCCTCGGCCAGCAGGCGGTCGACCATGGCCAGCACCTGCGTGGTCTGGCCGCGGATGTCCTGCGTGGTGTCGTCGGGCACCTGGCCCGCAAGGTAGATGGTGCCGTTGTGCACGGCTGTCTCCGACAGGCGCGGACCGACGTGGAAGCGGGTGATGGAAGCCATGATGTTCAAGCCTTTTTCTTCGAGCCGAGTTTCGACTCCGTGCCGGCCGCGAGCCGGCGGATGTTTTCGCGGTGCCGCCAGACCAGCAGCAGACTCATGATGATGACCGCAATCAGCACCGTGCGGTCGAGCGGCCACGCAATGTTGCCGCCCAGCAGGTAATAGGCCGGCGCAAAGAAAGCCGCCGCCAGCGACGACAGCGACGAATAGCGGAAGAACACCGCGATGATCAGCCAGGTGGCGCCGGTGGCCAGCCCCAGCCAGGGCGCAACGCCCACCAGCACGCCCGCTGCCGTGGCCACGCCCTTGCCGCCCTGAAAGCCGAAGAACACGGGGTAAAGGTGGCCCAGGAAGGCCGCCAGGCCCGCCAGCGCGGCCACGCCCTCGCCCAGGCCCCACTGCGCGCCGAAATGGCGGATCAGGAACACCGGCAGCCAGCCCTTGAGCGCATCGAGCAGCAGCGTGGCCAGCGCCGCGCCCTTGTTGCCCGAGCGCAGCACGTTGGTGGCGCCGGGGTTCCCGCTGCCATAGCTGCGCGGGTCGGCCATGCCGAGCGACTTGCTCACGATGACCGCGAAGGACAGCGAGCCGATCAGGTACGAGGCCACGATGGCGATGAGGGACGGCAGGTGAAAGCTCAAGACGGCGCTCCGCGGGGGATGGTTGTTCTTTTATTCGGCGACGCCGGCCCGGGCCGGGCTGCGTCGCGCCGGCTATTCTGCCAGCGCGCACTGCACGGGCCTGGCGCCCAGCAGGCCGACGCACATCTGCGGATCGATGCCCACCAAGTAGCCGCGCCGCCCGCCGTTGATCGCGATCCTCGGCAGTTCGAGGATGGTCGACTCGATGTAGACCGGCATCTGGCGCCGCGTGCCGAAGGGCGAAGTGCCGCCCACCATGTAGCCGCTGTGGCGCTGCGCGACCTCGGGCTTGCAGGGCTCGACCGACTTGGCGCCGATCTGCCGCGCCAGGTTCTTGGTCGACACGGTGCGGTTGCCATGCATCAGCACGATCAGCGGTTTGGCGTCCTGGTCCTGCATCACCAGCGTTTTCACCACCGTGAACGGGTCGAAGCCCAGCACGGCGGCGCTGTGCTGGGCGCCGCCATGCTCCAGGTACTCGTACGGATGCTCGGTGAAGGCGACCTTGTTCTCGCGCAGCAGTTGCGTGGCGGGCGTTTCTGAAACGTGCGCCTTCTTGCTCACTGCTGCACCCTTGGCGCTGCGCTCACGTCGCGGGATCCCGGATTTCCCAGCGGATCTTGTCGATCTCGGCCAGCACCTCGGGCGAGAGCGTGGTGCCCCAGGCATCGATGTTTTCATCGAGCTGCGCCACCGTCGTCACGCCGATGATGGTGCTCGCCACCTGCCACTTGGTGTAGCAGAAGGCCAGCGCGAGCTGAACGGGCGTCAGGCCGTTGTCGCGCGCGAGCTGGTTGTAGCGGCGTGCCGCCCTGAGTGCATCGGGCCGGCCCCAGCGCTGCTTGCGCACCGATTCGTAGCTCGAGATGCGCGCACCTTTCGGTGCATCCGGGCCCTCGATGCCGCCCTTGTCGTACTTGCCGGTCAAGAGGCCGAAGGCCAGCGGCGAGTACGCCAGCAGCGACACGCCGAGCCGGTGCATCGTCTCGTCGAGCCCGTTCTCGTGCCCCCGGCTCACCAGGCTGTAGACGTTCTGCACCGAGGCCACGCGCGGCAGGCCGTGCTGCTCGGCCAGCCGCACGAACTCATGCACGCCGTAGGGCGTTTCGTTCGACAGGCCGATCTCGCGCACCTTGCCGGCCTTGACCAGCCCGCCGAGCGCTTCGAGCTGCTCGCGGATCGGGGTCTGCGAACTTTCCCTGGACGGGTCGTAGTAGATGTTGCCGAAGGCCGGCACATGGCGCTCGGGCCAGTGGATCTGGTACAGGTCGATGACGTCGGTCTTCAGCCGCTTCAGGCTGGCATTGCACGACGCCACGATGTCGGCCGCCGTCATGCCCGCGCCTTCGCGCACCCAGGGCGTGCCGCGCACCGGGCCGGCCACCTTGGTGGCAAGCGTGATCTTCTGGCGCGTGCCGGGGTTGGCCGCGAACCAGTTGCCGATGATGGTTTCGGTGACGCTGTAGGTTTCCTGGCGCGTGGGCACCGAGTACATCTCGGCCGTGTCGATGAAATCGACGCCGCGCTCGAGCGAGCGGCTCAGGATGGCATGGGACGTGGGCTCGTCCACCTGTTCGCCGAAGGTCATGGTGCCCAGGCAGATCGGGGTAACGTGCAGGTCGCTCTGGCCGAGTTGGATTTTTTTCATGCGCGGGATGCTACCGCCCTCCCCTGCAATGCGCTGGCCACGAGCCGAAAACCCGAGCGGGCGCTGTCCTGTGCCGGACTGCGCCGCGGCGCCGGGCTCCTTATCATCGACGCCCATGTACCAAGCCCTCCGTCCCTCGCGCAGCGAATTCGTGCCCGTGCGCAACCTCCGCTACCACGTGCGCCTCTGGGGCGAGCCCTCGCCCCACAAGCCGCCATTGGTGCTGCTGCATGGCTGGATGGACGTGGCGGCGTCCTGGCAGTTCGTGGTCGATGCGATGGCCGAGGAGCGCTTCATCGTCGCGCCCGACTGGCGCGGCTTCGGCCTCACCGACGGCGGCGGAGCCGACAACTACTGGCTGCCCGACTACCTGGCCGATCTCGAATGGCTGCTCGACCACTACGCGGGCGAAGGCGATGCGCAGCGCCCGGTCGACCTGGTCGGCCACAGCATGGGCGGTAACGTCGCCATGCATTACGCGGGCACCAGGCCCGGGCGCATCCGCCGCCTCGTCAACCTCGAAGGCTTCGGCATGCCGGCGCGCAAGCCCGAGGAAGCGCCTGCGCGCTACGGCCAGTGGATCGACGAACTGAAGAGCCTGCACCGTGGCGAGAAGGCGCTCGCCGGCTACTCGGCGGTGGACGGCGTGGCCCGCCGCCTCATGAAGACCAATCCGCGCCTCACGCCCGACAAGGCCGGCTGGCTTGCCGGCCATTGGTCGGCGCTCCAGACGCAGGCCGACGGCAGCGAGCGCTGGCAGATCCTCGGCGACGCCGCGCACAAGATCATCAATGCGAACATCTTCCGGGTCGACGAAACGCTCGCGCTCTATGCGCGGATCTCGGCGCCCACGCTGATGGTCGAGGCTGCCGACGACAGCCTGCACGGCTGGTGGAAGAACCGCTTCACGCTCGAAGAATTCCACGAACGATTGAAGTCCGTGCCTTCGGTGCGCATCGAGCAGTTGGCCGACGCCGGCCACATGCTGCACCACGACCAGCCGCAGCGCGTGGCCGAGCTGATCGAGCAGTTCCTGGCCGGCTGAAGCGGCAGGCAGGCGCCTCAGGCCACCGCGCGCCGCAGCGCCGCGCGCGCCAGCAGCCGCGTGGAGTCGAGCGTGGGCAGCGGCGAATTCACGTCGTTCATGATCAGCGGAATCTCGGTGCAGCCAAGCACGACCGCATCGCAGCCGTCGTCGTCCTTCATGCGCTGTATGACGCGCCGGAACGCCAGAACCGCGTCGGGCGTGAACACACCGCGGACCAGCTCGTCCATGATGATGCGGTTGATCTCCTCGCGCTCCAGGGCGGTGGGCCGGACGTATTCGAGGCCCCTGGCCGAGAGCTTCTCCGGATAGACCTCGCTGTCGACCAGCCAGCGCGTGCCGGTGATGGCGAGGCGCCGGAAACCGCGCCGCGCGGCCTCGTCGGCCACGCACTGCGCAATATGCAGCCACGGCAGCGGCGAGCGCGCCTCGATGAAGGGCAGCGCCTGGTGGATCGTGTTGTCGGGACAGACCAGAAAGTCGGCGCCGATCTTCGCGAGCTTGCTCGCCGAGGCAAGCATCACCTCGCCCACGGCATGCCAGTCGTTGCGATAGATGTGCGCCATGTAGTCCGCGAGCGACGGCGTGTGCATGGCCACTTCGGGATGGGCATGCGGGCCGAGCAGCCCGGCTCCTTCCACGCAGATGGTCTGGTAGCAGAGCGCCGCGCCTTCGGCGGAACACCCGACGATTCCGATGTGCTGGGTCATCCGCGCATCCTACAAGCGGCGTCGCCGAAGCCGCAACACGGCCGAGGCCCGGCGCACGCTGGCCTGCTACTTGCAAAGAAGCGGACATGCCAATGCAAAGGGCCCAACGATGAAGCAGCTCTGGCCCCATGCGGGTTCACCGGCGAACAAGCGGTTCAAACATAAGTTCGCAATCACAGCCTCGGCCACAATGCGGTGGTCGATGCTGGTGCAGGGAGTGCGCTCTTGAACAAGAGAGACTTTCGCATGGCCCGGGTCGTACGCGCACACACGCCGCTGGGCGAAGACCAGCTCATGTTCCGTTCGATGCACGGAACCGAAGGACTGTCGCAGCTGTTCGAGTTCGAAGTCGAGCTGCTCAGCCCCAGCGTGTCGATCGACATGAAAGCCGTGCTGGGCAAGCCGCTGGCGCTCGAAATACAGACCGCGGGCGCGCCGCGCTTCCTGAACGGCCAGATCGTCCGCTTCACGATGATCGGCAAGGAGGGCGGCACCTCGCGCTACGTGGTCTACCGCGCCACGGTGCGGCCGTGGCTCTGGTATCTGACGCGCACCAGCGACTGCAAGATATTCCAGAACAAGTCGGTGGTCGACATTCTCGAAGAAGTGTTTGCGGACTACGGCTTTGCCTTCGAGAAGAAACTCGCCGCCAGCTACCGGCAGTGGGAGTACTGCGTTCAATACCAGGAAACCGATTTCGCCTTCGTGAGCCGCCTCATGGAGCACGAAGGCATCTACTACTACTTCAGGCACGACAAGGACCAGCACACGCTGGTGCTGGCCGACGACATCGGCGCGCACGAGACCCTGCCCGGCTACGCGAAGATCAGCTATCTGGCCACCGACCGCGGCGCCGACCCGTGGCAGGAAGTGATCGACCAGTGGCAGGTCACCGAGGAGATCCGCCCCGGTACCTACGTGGTGGATGACTTCGATTTCAAGAAGCCCCGCGCCGACCTGATGAACGTGCGCAGCCAGCCGCGCAGCAACGACCACGGCCAGTACGAAATGTACGAATGGCTCGGCGGCTTCAGCGAGGCGGAACAGGGCGAGCACTACTCGCGCATCCGCCTCGAGGAAGCGCAGGCCCAGGCCGAACGCGACATCGGCCACACCAACGTGCGCGGCATGGCGCCCGGCTACCGCTTCACCATGCAGAACTGCCCGCGACAGGAAGACAACCGCGAATACCTCGTGGTGTCGGTGTCGTATGCACTGCGCGAAGGCGGCTATGCCAGCGGCGGCGCCGAAGGCCACTACAGCTTCGACTTTGCCGTGCAGCCCACCACCCACGTCTTCCGCGCGCCGCGCGTCACGCCGCTGCCGCGCGCCAACGGGCCGCAAACGGCCACCGTGGTCGGCAAGGCGGGCCAGGAGTTCTGGGTCGACCGGTACGGCCGCGTGAAGGTGCAGTTCCGCTGGGACCGCTACGGCAAGAGCGACGAGAACAGCTCCTGCTGGGTGCGCGTCTCCAGCGCCTGGGCCGGTTCCAACTACGGCGCCGTCAATCATCCGCGCAAGGGACAGGAAGTGGTGGTCGACTTCATCGGCGGCCACCCCGACCGGCCGATCATCATCGGCCGGGTCTACAACGCCGACCAGATGCCCCCGCTCGAACTGCCGGCGCAGGTGACGGTGAGCGGCTTCGTGAGCCGCAGCCAGGACGGCTCGCCGGCCAACGCCAACGAATTCATCCTGGACGACGCGCCGGGCTGCGAGCTGGTGCGCATCCATGCCGAGAAGAATTTCGAGATCGACGTCGAGAACGACTTCGACATTCACATCGAGGGCAACGAAACCGAAACGGTCGAGGGCAACCGCACCACCCACATCCAGGGCACCGACACCCTCACCGTCGACAAGACGCGCGACACCACCATCAAGAAGAAGGACACGGCCGAGTACCGCAACGGTTCCAAGCTCACCGTGTCGGGCGCGCTCACCGAGCATTTCTTCGACAACCGCATCGAGACCACCACCAAACTCGGCTCGAAGGAAACCGTGCTCACGGGCGATTCGGAAGTCATCGTCAATGCCGGCCTGCGCCACGAAACCTTCGACAAGGGGCTGCTCGTCGACGTCAAGCTCGGCATGGACGAAGAGGTGCACACCGGCGATTCGATCCTCAAGACACTGGCGGGCAACCGGCAGGAAAGCTACCAGACCGGCTGGCAGAGAACCATCGTGGGCGGCGGCGGTTCCGACACCATCACGGGCGGGCTCACGGAAACCATCAAGACCGGCGACCACATTTCCACCGTGTCCGACGGCAACTACTCGGGCAAGGCCAAGGCCGTGACCATCGAGGCCACGGCCGGCGACGTCAACGTCAAGGCCAGCGGCGACTTCACCTTCGAGGGCAACAAGGTCAAGCACGTGAACCGCGTGCTGCTGTGGGACTGGTCGCCCACGGCCATCACGGCCTTCGGTGCCTCCAGCGCCACTTATGGCGTCAACAACAGCAATTCGCTCTTCACATTCACATCCAACGTCAAGAAGATGGACGCCACGGCGCAGATCCTGAACATGTACGCGCACCAGGCCAATTTTGGACAGGTGAGCTTCTCGAACGTGGTGGCCTCGGCGCATAGCGGGGGCTTCTGGGGCGCACTCAAGGGCTTCGTGCTGTTCGGCTGAATGCACCACCCTGCATGGCGACTTCCAGCTTTTCGGTCTGGTGGATTCTTGTTCCGGTGCTCGCATGGACCGCGTTCACGCTGGGCGTCACGCTGCTGCGCGAATACCGCAGGCACCAGCTGCAGTCGTCACGCGCGCAACGCGCCGCCGAGCTGCTCGAACGCGGCGAGCCCGCCGTGGCCGAGGTGATCGCGCTCGCCGACACCGGACAGCGCCGCTCCGCGAGCGGGACCGTCTGGGCCGTGGCAAGGCTCGAGCTTCGGGTGCGGCCCGCCGGTGCAGCCGAGCCCTTCGACGTGGAGCAGACCACCTCGATTGCCGTTGCCGACCTGCCCGGCCACGCCCCCGGCAAGACCATTGCCGTACGCTTCGATCCCGCAAGCCGCGAGCTGGCCGTCGAGCGCCGCGCCGGCTCGCCCGCCTACTACGGCGCCGATGTGTCCCGGCCGCGTGCGGCCGCCAGCGAAACAGCCGGCGCATGAAAACCGTCAAGCCGCTGCGGCTCGGCATCCTCACGCGACCCTACCGCTGGCAGGGCGCCGATCACCTGGGCGTTTCCGTCATGGCGCTGGCCAGCATGGACGCCGAACCCCGCCTCATGGCCGACCAGGAACTGTGGCAGACCGTGGGCGAGGAGATCGGCAGCTCGGGCGTGTTCGACATGGGCATTCCCAAACGCGCACCGGAAGTTCTGGCGAGCGGCTACGGCTACACCCGCCATCAACAGGACAAGACCGCGTGCGCGGTGCGCATCCGCGTTGCCGACATCGAGAAGTCGTTGTTCGTGTCCGGCGACCGCTACTGGCTCGATGGACGGCTCACGGCGCCCCAGCCCTTCGAGCAGATGCGCCTGGACTGGGCCCATGCCTACGGCGGCCCCGGCGTGCCCGAAAACCCCGCGGGCATCGGCGCGTTCGACGAACTGGTGAACGGAGTTCACACACGCCGCGCGCCCAACGTGGAAGCCGTTGGCGCACGCGTGAGGTCGCGCGGTCAGGCCGTGCGCCCCGCCAGCTTCGGCGCCGTGCCGGTGGAGAGCCCGCAGCGCATGGCCCTGATGGGCAGCAGGTACGGCCAGGACTGGCTGCAGCACCAGTTCCCCGGTTTCGCCGAGGACATGGACTGGCGCTTCTTCAACGCCGCCCCCGCCGACCAGCAATGGCCCGGCCGCCAGGAACTGCCGCCCGGCGCGGCCTACGAGATTCTCAACATGCACCCCGAACAGCCGGTGCTCAGCGGACACCTGCCCGACTGGCTCGCGCGCTGCTTCGTGAGCCTCGACAAGCAGGGTCGCGATCTGCGGGAAATTGCGCTGCGGCTCACCACCGCCTGGTTCTTTCCGCACCGCGAACGCGTGGCGCTGGTCTGGCACGGAACGCTGCCGGTGCGCGAGGACGACGCGTCCGACGTCCGGCACATCATGCCGGCGCTCGAACTCCGGCACGAACCCCGGACGCTTGCGCACTACCAGTCGGTGCTGCTGCAGCGGCTCGACCCGGCGCGCGGCGCCCTGCTGGCGTTTCGCGACAGCGACCTCGCCCCCAAGGCCATCCTCGGGCGCTGGAGCGCCATCGACATGCCCGACCCGATGGCGCGGCCGCTGCTTCGCAACCTGCGCGCCGGCCAGCAGCGCGACCACGAAAACCGCCGCGCCGAACTGCTGGCGCTGGATGTCGATCCCGAGAAGTACCTGCCAGCGCCCCCGCCCCCGGCCGAGCCGCTGGCATTCGACGACGTGCCGAAATATTTCGAGCGCATGCAGGAAGACATGATGAAGACCCGGCAAGAACTGCAGGCGCATGCCGAACGGATGCACAGGGAGCAGGAAGAAGAAATCGACCCGGCCTTGCGGCAGCAAAGCCGCAGCCAGCCGCAGCGCTTCGACCCGGACGAGTTGCTGCTTCGACTCGAGGAGCTCGCGGCGCTGGCTCCACAGAGCCCGGCCAACGCCGCAGCTGCGCCTGCTGCGCTCATTGCCGCCAACGCGAAGGAGCGCATGAGCGCGCAGATCGAGCTCGGCTATCTCTATGGAGCGCACCTGTTCGACGCCGCTGCGCCGATGCCCTCCTACCGCTCCGCCAAGATCCGGCGCCGCCTGGCCAAGGCCGCGCCAGGCGAACGCAATTTCGCGGGCATGCGCCTGATCGGCGCCGATCTGTCGGGCATGGATCTGCGCGGAGCCGACTTCTCGGGCGCCTCCCTCGAAGACGCCAACCTCGATGCGGCCCTGCTCGACGATGCCAATTTCAACGGTGCGGTGCTGGCGCGCGCCCGGCTCTCGCGCACGTCGCTGATGAACGCCACGTTCAGGAACGCCAATCTCGGCGGCGCGCAATGCGAGTTCGCCAACTTCGCCGGCGCCGACCTGGGCGGCGCCCTTTGCGAGAAGACGCGCTTCAAGTCCTGCAACATGGCCAACACCCAGTTCGACCAGACGCGGCTCACCGAAGCCGAACTCAGCCAATGCGACTTTCGCGGCTCCGACTGGCAGCAGGTCTTCCTGATGAAACTGCGCATGGACGGCATGGCTTTCGACGGCGCCTCGTTCAACCAGGTGGTGTGGCTCGAATGCACGTTGCAGGACGTGCGCTTTGTCAACGCCACGCTGGTGCGCTGCGGATTCGTCACCACCGATTGCAGCGAGGCGGTCGATTTCTCCGATGCCCGCATCGACGGCAGCAGCTTCGCGCATGGGAGCTCGCTGGCCGGCGCCGTGTTCCGCCGCGCCGCGCTCAAGCAATGCGGCTTTCGCACCACGCCGCTCGCTGGTGCCGATCTTGGCGAGGCACGGCTGGACAACTGCGATTTCTCGGAGTGCGACCTGCGCGGCGCCAGGCTCGAGCGCATGGCGGCGGGCGAAAGCCTTTTCGTGCGCGCCGACCTCAGGGGCGCGTCGCTGCGCGGCGCCAACCTCATCGACGCCAATTTCTCCAAGGCCGACTTCACGCAGGCCGACCTGAGCGGCGCCAACTTGTTCCGCACCGACGTGTCGCAGAGCCTGATCGACGGCACCACCCATCTACTGGGCGCCTACACGCAGCAGACGAAGATCTGGCCGGCGCGGCGCGCTGAAGCGCCCGAATGACCCCGGAATGACGCGCGATGACTTCGTCGACAGGATCCGCCACGGCATACAGATCGGCAGCGCCGATTGCAGGGGGTGGGACTTGAGCGGCCTCGACCTCTCGGGCGCACTGCTGGACGACGTCGATTTCAGCGGCGCCAGTTTTGCGCAGGCCAATCTCGAAGGCAGCGCGCTGTCGCACTGCAACCTGTCGGGCTGCGAGTTTTCCGGCGGCAACCTGAAGGAACTGCAGTTCTTTCGCTGCCGCATGAACGGCGCGCGCTTCGATGCGGCCACGCTCGAAGGCGCAGCCTTCGTCGAGTGCCAGGCGCTGCAGGCAAGCTTTCGCGAAGCCCGGCTGGACCTGGCCAACTTCTTCCGCTGCGAGCTGACCGGAAGCTTTCTGCAGTCGCGGCACTTCGAACGGGCGAGCTTCCTGGAATCGCAGCTCGACCGGGTCGACTTCGGCGGCGCCGCGCTGAACTTCGTCACCTTTCACCGCCTCGACCTGAGGACGTCGGTCTTTGCCAAGGCGCAGTGCCTGAGCGTCATGTTCCTGGAATGCGACCTGCGCGGGCAAGGCTTCGCGGGCCTGTCGCTGCGCCTGTGCCAGTTCACCGACAGCCGGCTCGACGATGCCGATTTCAGCGGCGCCACGCTCACGCAGGGCAACTTCAAGGGGGCATCGCTGCAGCGCGCGAATTTCTCGCAAGCGGATGCCTGCCAGGCGCTGTTCCCGGAAGCCGACCTCACGGACGCGAACTGCGGCGGCGGGCGCTTCGACCAGTCGATCTGGGTGGAAGCCGTGCTGGAACGCACCGATTTCAACCACGCCCGCCTGCCGCTGTGCGTCTTTCACCGTGCACGCTGCGCCGGGGCCAACTTGCGCGGCGCCGACCTGCAGGACGCGGATCTTTCATACGCCGACCTGAACGGCGCCGACCTGGGCGGCGCCCATTTCCTGCGCACCCGTTTTCATCGCGCGCTGCAGCAAGGCGCCCGCTTCACCAGCCGCAGCGGAATCATCGACAGCGAGCCGGAGCTCTTCAAGGCCCAGGCATGGTCCGACGCGCATTGAAGGCCGACCAACAAATCAACAGCACGAAGGGAATCCCGATGAATGTCGTTCCACTCCGCCCCGCTGCCGCCGCGTCCGCAGCCGCACCGGTTCATTTCATGGGCCGCCTCGTTGCGGCGCTGCCCGATTCGCGACTCTTCGAAGTCGAGGACGAGGACGGCGCTGCCTGGCGCTGCCGGCGCGCCGCCAGCTGCCTGCTCAAGCCCGAGGTGGGAGACACCGTGCTGCTCTGCGGCCCCGACAGCCACAAGGTCTATTTGATTGCCGTGCTCGAACAGGCCGACGCCACGCTCAGCCGCATCGATGCGCCCGGCGCGGTCTCGATCGAAAGCCCCGGCGATGTGCGCCTTCAGAGCGGCGGCCAGCTGCTGATGAAGGCCGCGCAATGGAACCTGCAAGCCGCCGGCGCCCATTGCCGCGTCGACGACATGCGCTACACCGGCCAGGCGCTCGACGCCACCGTCGGCCGCCTGCGGCTGGTCGGTCGGGTCTTCGAATCGGTGGCCGACCGCATCGTGCAGATGGCGCGCAGCGCACTGCGCGTGGTGGACGAAACCGAACAGGTGCGCGTGGGCCACCTGGACTGCGAGGCCACCGGAACCACGCGGCTGCATGCCAGGCACACCGTGCTCACGGCCAGCGAGCTCGTCAAGGTCGACGGCGCGCAGATTCACATGGGCTGATGCGCGGCCCGCTTCAAGGAGAACCACCGATGTTTGCCAACTGCCAGCTGATGGGAATGGACCTGGCTTTCCCGGATGTCTGCAAGACGCCGCCCGCGGCCATGGCGCCCATTCCGTACCCGAACATGGCGTTCGGTCCCACGGCGGTGCCCAACGCATGGAACATCCTCTTCATGGGCATGCCCGCGCACAACATGGCCACCACCACGCCCATCACGCTGGGCGACACCACTGGTGCCGGCGGCGGCATTGTCTCGCAGACTTTCATGAGCCAGTCGCGGCACCTGACCGGCGCGTTCACGGTGCTCATCAAAGGCACGCCGGCCACGCGCATGACCAGCCTGAGCACGCAGAACCGCAACAACATGGTCGGCATGCGCATCGTGCCGAGCCAGTGCAAGGTGATGATTCTTTCGCCCTGAGGCCGCCGGGCACGGCCCCGGATCGGCCGCCTCTTCACTCTTCGTCGGCGTCGTTGCCCGTCAGTGACAGCACTTCCTCGACGAAGGCTTCGAAGAGCGGCAGCGCGGCGGGCAAGCCATCGAGAGCCATCGCCTCGCCGGCGTCGAAGAAATGCGGCTTGTCGGCTGGAATGCCGACCCACTCGCCTCCTTCGAACAGCAACCCCAGGTAGCCGTCCGCCGTGGGCAGGTAGAACAGCCCCGCCGCCTTGAGCGCGCGCTGCCCCTTCTTCGCCTTGCCGCGCCCCCAGCTCACGCCCTGCTGCGCCAGGTGCTCGGTGATCCAGCCGTCGCACACGTGCGTGTCGCGCCAGCTTCCTTCCGCATCGAAAACGGCGAGCACGGGCATGGAGGGATTCCTCGGTTGAAAGTTACTGCAGGAAGCTGGGCTTGGCATAGCCCTGGAACTTGGTGTCCACCACCGTCTTGAATTCCTTCGAATGGTAGGCCTCGACGATGTCCCTGGCCCAGGCGGTGTTCTTGTCGGCACTCTTCACGGCCACCACGTTCAGGTAGTAGTCGGGCGTCTTCTCGAGCACCACGGCTTCATTGAGCTTCAGGCCCGACGAGATCGCGAAGTTGCCGTTGACGATGGCGTATTCGGTGTCGCCCAGCGAGCGCGGCAGCTGCGCGGCCTCGAGCGGAATGAACTTGAGCTTCTTCGGGTTCTCGGCCACGTCCTTTTCGGACGCGCGGATCGGGTCCACGCCGGGCTTGATGGTGATCAGCTTGTTCTGCTCCAGCAGCACCAATGCGCGGGCCTGGTTGCTGGGGTCGTTCGGCAGCGTGACGCGGTCGCCCTCCTTCACCTCGGCCAGCGTCTTGCGCTTGGTGGAGTACACGCCCAGCGGCGCGATCGGGCCCTGCACCAACTCGGTGAGGTCGAGCTTCTGGTCGGCCGAGAACTTCTTCAGGTAGACCTGATGCTGGAAGAAGTTGGCATCGAGAGACCCTTGCGCGAGCGCGAGGTTGGGCTGCACGTAGTCGTTGAACTCGACCAGCTTCACCTTGTAGCCCTTCTTCTCGAGGATGGGCACGATGCCGGCCTTGAGCTGGTCGATGTTGGAGCCGGCGGTGCCGCCGATCACGAGGTTCTTCTTGGCTTCCTGGGCCTCTGCCAGCGAAAGGCCGCCGAACGACAGGGCAACCAGGGACAGGGCGAGGACGGAGCGGCGCAGCAGTGCGGTTTTCATGAAATGAGCTGGGAAAGAGGAAAAAAGAAAAGAATCAACGCTTGTCCAGCCTGCGCGCCGCGGTGTTGCCCACGAACTGCAGGATCTGTACCAGCACCACGAGCAGCGCCACCGTGAGTACCATCACGTCGGTCTGGAAGCGGTAGTAGCCGTAGCGGATGGCGAGGTCGCCGATGCCGCCGCCGCCCACCACGCCGGCAATCGCCGAATAGGAGAGAAAGCTCACCGCCAGCACCGTGAGCGCGAGCACCAGGCCCGAGCGCGCCTCGACCACCAGCACGCGCCAGACGATCTGCAGCTCGGAGGCGCCCATGGCATGCGCCGCCTCGATCACGCCGCGCGGCACTTCGCGCAGGCACTGGTCGACCAGCCGCGCAAAGTAGGGAATGGCCGCGAACGACAGCGGCACCGCGGCCGCCAGCGGCCCGATGGAAGTGCCCGCGATCACCCGCGTGAACGGCACCAGCGCCACCAGCAGGATGATGAAAGGAAACGAGCGCACGGTGTTGACGATCCAGTTCAGCACCAGGAACGCCGGCTTGTTCTCCAGCGACTGGCCGGGACCCAACAGGAACAGCAGGATGCCCAGCGGCCCGCCGATCAGCACCGCGGCCGAAAGGCCGATGGCCAGCATCAGGAAGGTCTGGCCCGTGGCGGTCCAGAGCTCGGGAAGGATGGGGGCGATGTTCTCAAACATAGGCCACCTCCTGCGGATTGCGCCGCAGCGACGAAGGACGCGGCTCGATCGGTTCGCGCGCCTCGCGCTCGCGCCGGCGCACCAGCGCGTCGATCTCGCGGCCCAGCGCGGTCTGGCGCTCCTCGCTCGGCGCATCGACCGCGAACTGCTCCACCAGCCGGCCCTTCTCCAGGATGGCCACGTGGCGGCACAGCACCTCGACCACCGACAGTTCGTGCGTGACGATCACGATGGTCACGCCGATCTTCTGGTTGATGTCGCGCAGCGTCTCGAGCAGCGCGCGCGTGGTTTCGGTGTCGAGCGCCGAGGTGGGCTCGTCGCACAGCAGCACCTGCGGGCGCGGCGCCAGCGCGCGCGCAATGGCCACGCGCTGCTTCTGGCCGCCCGAGAGCTGGGCCGGGTAGGTGTCGATCTTCTCGGCCAGGCCCACCAGGGCCAGGCACTCGCGCACGCGGGCATCGATCTCGGCGCGGGAATGGCGGCCGTGGATCTTCAGCGGAAAGGCCACGTTGTCGAACACCGTGGCGTTCTGCAGCAGGTTGAACTGCTGGAAGATCATGCCGATGTTCTGGCGCGTGTCGCGCAGCTCGCGGCGCGAGAGCGTGGTGAGGTCGCGCCCGCCGACAAAGACCTGGCCCGCATCGGGCCGCTCCAGCAGGTTGATGAGGCGCAGCAGGGTCGACTTGCCGGCGCCGCTCTTGCCGATCAGGCCGAACACGTCGCCCTGGTGGATGTCGAGCGAGAGCGACTGCACGGCGTCGAACACCTCGCCGCTGGGCAAGGCGAAGGACTTCTGCACCGATTGAAGGCGGATGACCGGCTCCGCGTTGCCGCGGGCCGCATCGGGCGATGGGTGGGTCATGGAAAAGATGCGCGGCCCGCGTGAAAGCGCGGTCGCGGGAGTTCGCAAAAGGGCCCGAGTATGAAAACAAAGGCGGCAAAAGGGAACGAACAAATCGGCGCTTGCTTATGCATGAAAACGCATAAGCCTTTCGAAACGCTTGCAGCGAACGCCATATCGATATGCGTATTGGTTCGTTCCCAAACGCGGGTGGCAATGCCACATTCGCGCCTTCATTTTTTGATTTCGCGCAACAACATGCACACCACTTTCCGCCGCCGCACGCTCGCCCTTGCAACGCTCGCCACGCTGGCCGCCGCCCTTTTCGCCGGCGGCGCCGCGCTCGCGCAAGACAAGAACACGCTCAAGGTCGGCGTCTCCGTCGGCAACGGGGAGCAGATCTTCGAGGTGGTCAAGAAGGTGGCCGCCAGGGACGGCCTGAACATCCAGGTCGTGGTGTTCAACGACTACCAGTTGCCCAACGCGGCGCTGGCCTCGGGCGACCTCGACGCCAACGCGTTCCAGCACCAGCCCTTCCTCGACAACCAGAACAAGGCGCGCGGCTTCGACATCGTGCCCGTGGGCCTGACCATCACCGCGCCGCTGGGCTTCTACTCGCGCAAGATCAAGGCCATCGACCAGCTGCCTGATGGTGCCTCGGTCGGTATCCAGAATGATCCGTCGAACGGCAACCGCGCGCTGCTCTTGCTGCAGACGGCCGGCCTGATCACGCTGAAACCTGAGGCGGTGAAGAACAACACGGCCACGCCGCTGGACGTGGTGAGCAACCCGAAGAAGCTCAAGCTGGTGGCGCTCGACGCCGCCCAGCTGCCGCGCTCGCTCGACGACCTGGCCATTGCCGCCATCAACAACGACTACGCCGAGAAGGCGGGCCTCTCGCTCGACAGGGACGCCGTGATCAAGGAGGCCCCGAAGAGCCCGTACGCCAACCTGATCGCCGTGCGCCGCGCGGACAAGGACAAGCCCTGGGCGAAGCGGCTGGTGGCGGCTTATCAGTCGCCCGAGGTGAAGAGCTTCATCGAGACGCAGTTCAAGGGTTCGCTGGTTCCCGCCTTCTGACTTTCTCCCTCCCCTCCCGGGGGAGGGGAGGGGTGGGGGCACGCCGGCGCCAAAAAGACAAGCCGCGCCGAATGCGGGGGCAGCCCCCATCCCAGCCTTCCCCCAAAGGGGGAAGGAGCAATACAGGGGCTCTGCAGGGCGGGTTACCGGAGCGTGAGAAAATGCCCGGTTTCCCCCGAACACAGTCAGGACACCCCATGGACGCAGAACAAATCAACCAAATCGGCGCAATGCTCGCGGACCTGAGCGTCCGTACGGTCGATTTACGGAGGTATCTTTGACTACGATGCCAAAGCCGAACGTCTGAGGACGGTCAACGCATCGCTCGAAGATCCCAACGTCTGGAACGACCCCAAGAAGGCCCAGGAACTGGGCCGCGAGAAGAAATCGCTCGACGACGTGGTCGTCACGCTCGACCGCCTCACCAACGGGCTGTCGGACAACACCGAGCTCTTCGAAATGTCGAAGGCCGACGGCGACATGGACGGCCTGCAGTCCATCGCCGATGACGCCGCCACGCTCGAAGCCGACATCAAGCAGCTCGAATTCCGCCGGATGTTCAACAACCCGGCCGATCCGCTCAACGCCTTCGTCGACATCCAGGCCGGCGCCGGCGGCACCGAGGCCTGCGACTGGGCCAGCATGCTGCTGCGCCAGTACCTGAAGTACGCCGAGCGCAAGGGCTTCAAGACGCAGATCGAAGACGAAACCCCGGGCGACACCGCGGGCATCAAGGGCGCGACCATCAAGGTGGAAGGCGACTACGCCTTCGGCCTGCTGCGCACCGAGACCGGCGTGCACCGCCTGGTGCGCAAGTCGCCTTTCGACTCGTCGGGCGGGCGCCACACCAGCTTTGCGAGCATCTTCGTGTACCCGGAAATCGACGACTCGATCGAGATCGACATCAACCCCTCCGACGTGCGCACCGACACCTTCCGCGCCAGCGGCGCGGGCGGCCAGCACATCAACAAGACCGACTCGGCCGTGCGCCTGACGCACATCCCGACCGGCATCGTGGTGCAGTGCCAGGACGGCCGCAGCCAGCACAGCAACCGCGACGTGGCGTGGAAGCGCCTGCGCTCGCGCCTGTACGACCACGAGATGCGCAAGCGCCAGGAAGAACAGCAGAAGCTCGAGGACAGCAAGACCGACGTGGGCTGGGGCCACCAGATCCGCAGCTACGTGCTGGACAACAGCCGCATCAAGGACCTGCGCACCAACGTCGAAGTCTCGGCCACGCAGAAGGTGCTCGACGGCGACCTCGATGTGTTCATCGAAGCCTCTCTCAAGCAGGGCGTGTAAGCGATGAGCCTGCCCCACGACAAGGTCGAAGCCCTGATCTTCGACATGGACGGCACCATGATCGACTCCATGCCCTGGCATGCGCGCTCGTGGGTGGAATTTGCGGAACGCCACGGCCTGAAGCTCGACGTGAGCGACATTCTTGCGCGCACCACGGGCCGCACCGGCACCGAGTGCATGCGCGAGCTGTTCGAGCGCGAGCTTTCCGACGAAGAGTGCTTGGGCCTGGTGCACGAGAAGGAAGAGATCTACCGCGCCCTCTTCCACGACAACTTCGCCGAAGTGGCCGGCTTCACCGCCTTTGCCAGGGCCGCCGTCGCACGCGGCCTGAAGGTGGCCGTGGGCACCGCCGGCGACCGGCACAACATCGAGTTTGCGATGTCGCGCCTGAAGATGGACCCGCTGCCGCTGGCCATCGTCGGCGGCGACGAAGGCTTTGCCGGCAAGCCCACGCCCGAGATCTTTCTGGAAGCCGCACGCCGCATCGGCGTGGCGCCCGAGCGCTGCATCGTCTTTGAAGATGCCCCCTTCGGCATCGAGGCCGCGCGCCGCGGCGGCATGCGCGCCGTGGCCGTGTGCAGCACCCATTCCGCCGCCGAGCTTGCCGGCCCCCATGTGATTGCCGCGGTTCGCGACTACGACGAACTCGCCCATTCGAATTTTCTGGAGACACTCGATGCTGCTGCAGCGTGACGCCCAAGGGCAACCGATTGCCATTCGCCGCGAAGACTATGCCGCTCCGGCATTCTGGATCGACACCGTCGACCTCACCTTCGACCTCGACCCCGCCAAGACCCGCGTGCTCAACCGCATGCAGCTGCGCCGCAACCCCGACGCGCCGGCGCAGCCCCTGCGCCTGGACGGCGACGAGCTGAACCTGGCGCGCGTGCTGGTCAACGGCCAGGGCGCCTCCTTCCGCATGGAAGGCGACCAGCTCGTGCTGGACGGTCTGCCGTCCGCCGAAGAAGGGGCCTTCGAGCTCGAGATCTTCACCACCTGCTGCCCCATCAAGAACACCAAGCTGATGGGCCTGTTCGTGAGCGAAGACACCTTCTTCACGCAGTGCGAGGCCGAGGGCTTCCGCCGCATCACCTATTTTCTCGACCGTCCGGACGTGATGGCGATGTACACCGTCACGCTGCGCGCCGCCAAGGCCGCCTACCCGGTGCTGCTGTCGAACGGCAACCTCGTCGAGCAGGGCGAGCTGCCCGAAGGCCGCCACTTTGCCAAGTGGGTCGACCCCTTCAGGAAGCCCTGCTACCTGTTCGCGCTGGTGGCCGGCAAGCTGGTGGCGCGCGAGCAGCGCATCACCGCGCGCAGCGGCAAGGAACACCTGCTGCAGGTGTACGTGCGCGCCGGCGACCTCGACAAGACCGAGCATGCGATGAACTCGCTGGTCAACTCCGTGCTGTGGGACGAAGCCCGCTTCGGCCTGCCGCTGGACCTGGACCGCTTCATGATCGTGGCCACCAGCGACTTCAACATGGGCGCGATGGAAAACAAGGGCCTGAACATCTTCAACACGAAGTACGTTCTGGCCAACCAGGCCACCGCCACCGACGCCGACTACAGCAACATCGAAAGCGTGGTCGGCCACGAGTACTTCCACAACTGGACCGGCGACCGCGTCACCTGCCGCGACTGGTTCCAGCTCTCGCTGAAGGAAGGCCTCACCGTCTTCCGCGACCAAGAGTTCAGCCAGGACCTGTGCGCCGACGCCTCGGCCCGCGCCGTGAAGCGCATCGAGGACGTGCGCGTGCTGCGTACCGCCCAGTTCCCCGAAGACGCCGGCCCCATGGCCCACCCGGTGCGGCCCGACAGCTACATCGAGATCAGCAACTTCTACACCGTCACCATCTACGAAAAGGGTGCCGAGGTGGTCCGCATGATGCAGACGCTGGTCGGCCGCAAGGGCTTCGAGAAGGGCATCACGCTCTACTTCGAACGCCATGACGGCCAGGCCGTGACCTGCGACGATTTCGCCCAGGCCATTGCCGACGCCAACCCCGATTCGGAACTGGCCCGCCTGCTGCCCCAGTTCAAGCGCTGGTACAGCCAGGCCGGCACGCCCCGCCTGGCCGCGCACGGCGTGTACGACACGCAGAACCGCAGCTACACCTTGAGCATCGTTCAAAGCTGCCTGCCCACGCCGGGCCAGCCGGCCAAGGAACCCTTCGTCATTCCGGTGAACATCGGCCTGCTCGATGCCAGCGGACGCGAACTGCCGCTGCAGCTCGAAGGCGAAAGTGAAGTGACTCGCGGCGCGCCAGGCACGCCCTGCACGCGCACCGTGGTGCTCTCGCGCGCCGGCGAGCAGATCACCTTCGTGGGCCTCGACGCCGAGCCCGTGCCGTCCATCCTGCGCGGCTTCAGCGCGCCGGTGATCCTCGACTTCGAATACACCGACGCCCAGCTGCTCACCCTCCTGGCCAACGATCCCGACCCGTTCAACCGCTGGGAAGCCGGCCAGCGCCTGGGCCTGCGCGCCGCGCTGCAGGGCATTGCCGCCCTGGCCACCGACACCACCCCGGTGCTGAACGACGCCTACATCGACGCCATGCGCAGCGTGCTGCGCAACCCCAAGCTCGATGCCGCCTTCAAGGAACTGGTGCTCACGCTGCCTTCGGAAACCTACATTTCCGAGCAGCTCGACGTGGTCGACCCGCAGCGCGTGCACCTCGTGCGCGAAGCCATGCGCGCCCAGCTGGCCATCGCCCTCTTTGCCGACTGGCAACAGGTCTACGAAGAAAACCACGACACCGGCGCCTACACGCCCGACCCGACCTCGTCGGGCCGCCGCGCGCTGGCCGGCATGGCGCTCAACTTCCTGTGCCTGGCGGCGCGCTCATCGGGCGACACCGTGTGGCCCGGCAAGACGCTGCAGCGCTTCAAGGATGCCGGCAACATGACCGACCGCTTCAACGCGCTCAATGCGCTGGTGTCGTCGGGCCACACGCTGGCAGCGCAGGCGCTCGCGCGCTTTCACGCCATCTTCAAGGACGAGGCGCTGGTCATCGACAAGTGGTTCTCGCTGCAGGCTGGCGCACCCGACCGCGGCGGCGACATCCTGCCGCTGGTCAGGCAGCTGATGAAGCACCCGGACTTCTCCATCAAGAACCCCAACCGCGCGCGCAGCGTGATCTTCAGCTATTGCAGCGCCAACCCCGGCGCGTTCCACCGCCCCGACGCGGCCGGCTACGTGTTCTGGTGCGAGCGCGTCATAGAGCTGGACGCCATCAACCCCCAGGTGGCCGCCCGCCTTGCCCGCGCGCTCGACCGCTGGAGCAAGCTGGCCGAGCCCTACCGCAGCGCCGCGCGCGAAGCGATCGCCCGCGTGGCCGCCAAGCCTGACCTGAGCAAGGACACCCACGAAGTGGTGACCCGCGCCCTGGCCGGTAACTAAACAGCAAGGAACACAGAAAGCACATGGCTCAACAACAAAAGATTTCCCTCACCCGCTACCTCGTCGAACAGCAACGCGCCGACGGCCTCATTCCCGGCCAGCTGCGCCTGCTGCTCGAAGTGGTGGCTCGTGCCTGCAAGAGCATCAGCCAGGCCGTCAACAAGGGCGCGCTCGGCGGCGTGCTCGGCACGGCCGAAACCGAGAACGTGCAAGGCGAGATCCAGAAGAAGCTGGACATCATCGCCAACGAAGTGCTGATCGAGGCCAACGAATGGGGCGGCCACCTTGCGGCCATGGCCAGCGAGGAAATGGACAGCATCTACGTGGTGCCCAACCGCTACCCGCAGGGCGAATACCTGCTCATGTTCGACCCGCTCGACGGCAGCAGCAACATCGACGTGAACGTGAGCATCGGCACCATCTTCAGCGTGCTGAAGAAGCCCGACGACACCCCCGGCGTGCAGGAAGCCGACTTCCTGCAGCCCGGCACCCAGCAGGTGGCGGCCGGCTACTGCATCTACGGCCCGCAGACCACCCTGGTGCTGACCGTGGGCAACGGCGTGGCCATGTTCACGCTCGACCGCGAGCAAGGCAGCTTCGTGCTCACGCAGGAAGACATCCAGATTCCGGCCGATACGAAAGAATTTGCCGTCAACATGAGCAACATGCGCCACTGGGACGAGCCCATGAAGCGCTACATCGACGAATGCCTGGCCGGCAAGGAAGGCCCGCGCGGCAAGGACTTCAACATGCGCTGGATTGCCAGCATGGTGGCCGACGTGCACCGCATCCTGATGCGCGGCGGCGTGTTCATGTACCCGTGGGACAAGCGCGAGCCCGAAAAGGCCGGCAAGCTGCGCCTGATGTACGAGGCCAACCCGATGAGCTGGCTGGTCGAGCAGGCCGGCGGCGCGGCCACCAACGGCAAGCAGCGCATCCTGGAGTTGCAGCCCACCAAACTGCACGAGCGCGTGAGCGTGATGTTGGGTTCGCGTAACGAAGTCGAGCGTTTGACCAAGTACCACGCCGAAAAGGCCTGACGGTGTTGCTATAATCCGAGGCTTCGCCGGTGTAGCTCAGTCGGTAGAGCAGCTCATTCGTAATGAGAAGGTCGGGTGTTCGATTCATCTCTCCGGCACCAATCTAAAAAGCCCGTTGCTATTTATTCGATAGCAAGGGGCTTTTTTCATGGGCGCTTGGCGGCTGATGAAGAGGATTTTGTAGTCCCTGGCAGACCTCAGGTCATTCGCCTTGTCGCGCGCACGGCACTCTTCTCTCCAAAACTTTGCGGGGCACCACAGTCAACGAAGCGATGCTCGATGACATCGACTGGCGTGATGCACTCGCGTCGCCCTCGCTGGAGTTCGTCATGGGCACCAACGATTCGGAGTTTGTGCCCATTGCGCACAGCCTCTGCGGGTGGAGCGGCTCATGCTGTCTGATGGCACTGCAGCGCGGTTGGTCGAAACGCTTTAGCTGCTATCCGAAGTGCTTTTCGCGATGGCAGTTTGGGCAGAGGGCCCAAGCGTTGTCGACGGTGTCATCACCACCTTGCGCCAACGGCGTGATGTGATGCACCTCAAGGTATGGATCGCCAGTGGCCTTGCTGACAAACGGAGCAGGCTTCTTGCACCCTTCGCATTGCCCCTCTGCTCGAAAGAGGACCTCGGCAACCACATCGGGATTTCTCACGAACGCCGTTGAAACAGTTCGAATGGTCTTGGGCTTCTTCGGCGCGTTGGCCAAGCGGGCGAGGCGCTCTTTCCTTGGTCGCGTTGAGGCTTGAACCACACGGTCTTGCAACTCTTGCTGCACATAGCCCGCGTCGGCGATCAAATCATCAGAGCTCGTGAGCGCAAGCTCAAACCACTTCGCACCGTCCGGCTCTTCGTGCATCTGTTGACGCGAGAAGGCTCCCGCATAAACGAATGGGTCGCCCTCCGCTTGTCGAACGAAAGCGAGTACTGGCAATCCCGGCACGTTCAAGACCGCCGCGTTGGGCTTGAAGTGCTCACCAAATTGCACGACGCCGTTCCGAGTGATGCTCTTCAGGTAGTACTTCAGCCGTCGGCCCTCTTCCAGCCACGCGTTGTTGTACTTGCCGCCGCTCATGGTCGCCTTGATGACGACTGCCGTTGGTTGATCACCTGATTCAATGACCAACATCCCTTCAGTGCGGGTGTCGTAGATCCCTGCAAAGATCAGGATGTCATGCGAGCTGTACGTCTCGCCGATGACGAAGTCCGATGCGCGAAACCGATCACCAACCCAATCGGCGAATCGCCTTTCAAAGGGGTCAACGATGTCTTCGAACGTTTGGAGTCCAAGCGCGCGCATCTCATCAGAGAGGCCGTCTTGTGTACTCCCGTTGAATCGCTTCAGGTATGCGAACAAGTCCCCTACCCGTCTGAAACGGCTCACCCATATGCCGGCGCTACGGATCTTGAACTTGATCGAATCGGGCAGAGCGCTAGCGAGCGCGGGCTTCTGAACAGCTTCTAAAACGTATTCGCGCGCCGCGTGGATGGGGCTCATTGTGTTCATTGCTTGGAATGGACACATTGTGGTGTAACTTGTTAACTGTTTGCTTCGGGGAAACATTCGTTGTCGCCTCTCCGCACCTTCCGCTACGCACCGAACACCCATCCTCCGGAGCCCGCATGGCCCCCTCCTCCTCCGCCTCCCACCCCCACTACGACCGCCTCATCGCCGCCGCCCGCGCCCTCCCTCCCCTGCGCGTCGCGGTCGTCCACCCAGCCAACGCCGTGTCGCTCGAAGCGGCGCTAGCTTCAGCCGCGCTGGGCCTCATCGCTCCCACGCTGGTCGGCCCGCGCGCAAAGATCGAGGCCGCGGCACGCGAAGCCGGAGCTGATCTCTCTGCCATCCCCATCGTCGACGCCCCCCACAGCCACGCCGCGGCCGACGCAGCCGTCGCCATGGCCTTGCGCGGCGAGGTCGATGCGTTGATGAAGGGCAGCCTGCACACCGACGAGCTGATGGGCGCGGTGGTGCGGCGCGAAGGGGGCCTGCGCACGTCGCGGCGCATCAGCCACTGCTTCGTGATGGATATTCCGGGCCATTCGCAGCCGCTGATCATTTCGGACGCCGCCATCAACATCGCGCCCACGCTCGAAGAGAAGGTCGACATCGTGCAGAACGCGATCGACCTTGCGCATGCGCTGCTGATGCCGGCGGTTCGCGTGGCGATTCTCTCGGCCACGGAAACGGTCAACACCAAGGTGCCTTCCACGCTGGATGCCGCCGTGCTGTGCAAGATGGCCGATCGCGGCCAGATCACCGGCGCGCAGCTCGACGGGCCGCTGGCCATGGACAACGCCATCGACGCCGAGGCGGCGCGCATCAAGGGCATCGTCTCGCCGGTGGCAGGCCGCGCCAACGTGCTGATCGTGCCCAGCCTGGACGCGGGCAACATGCTGGCCAAGAGCCTCACCTTCCTGGGCGGGGCGTTTGCGGCGGGCATCGTGCTGGGCACGAAGGTGCCGGTGATCCTGACGAGCCGCGCCGACTCGGAACCGGCACGCCTGGCCTCGTGCGCGGTGGCGTCGATGCTGGCCAAGGCGGGGCGCGAACGGCTCATCAAGGCGGTGGGCTGAGAAGGCCACGTCTTGTTGCCGATAAGACAATCCAACTACATCTTGTATGCCAATGCAGCGCTGATTCGCCATAGGTAGTTCTCCGGCATCGAAGAACGCCGTGCACATGCGCCAAGCGGCCGCGGAAAGCGCATCATCACGATGCACGAACCCGTGGTTCAGACTGTTTGCGAGGCAGCATGACAAGGTTCAAAAAGGTCTTGTGGATGGGTGGCGGGCTCACCGTGCTGGGTGCGCTTGCCGCATACGCGGTTGTCAACGAGCTGAAGACTTCCCGATGGCAATCGGCCTTCTGGCGCGACTTTGCCAGCGGCGCCGGCTTCAGCGTCAGCGCCGGTGCCAGCGATGCCATCCGCTTTCCCCACACGGGGCCATACGACGAGCGGCTCGGCTACCACGATCTTCCCGAATTCATCCAGCGCCTGGAGCCCCACGGCTATGCCATCACCCGCCAGGCGCGCCTGTCGCCGCGGCTGATCGAACTGCAGGAGCGCGGGCTTTTCATGCCCTACCGCGAGAAGAACCAGGCCGGCCTGACCGTGCGCGACTGCCGCAATGCGGCGCTGCTGAACACGCGCGTGCCCCAGCGCGCGTACGAGCGTTTCGAGGATGTGCCGCCGCTGCTGGTGAGCGCCCTGCTGTTCGTCGAGGACCGCCACCTGCTGGACGCGGAGCCGGCGCAGCGCAACCCCGCGCTCGATCCGGAACGCTTTGCCAAGGCCGCGGTCGAGCAGGGGCTGCGGGTGTTCAACCCGGGCGGGTCGGCGACGGGCGGCAGCACGCTGGCCACCCAGATCGAAAAGTACCGCCATTCGCCGCAGGGCCGCACCGGGTCGGTCCGCGAAAAGCTGCGCCAGATGATGTCTGCCTCCGTGCGCGCCTACCAGGACGGCGACGACACGCTGGCGCGGCGCCGCCAGATCGTCGTCGACTACCTCGACACCGTGCCGCTGGCCGCGCGCCCGGGCATGGGCGAGGTGCACGGCCTGGGCGACGGCCTGTGGGCCTGGTACGGACGCGACTTCCGCGAAGTGAACCGCCTGCTCGCCGACAACGCCGAGGGGGCGGCGCCCACGCCCGAAATGCTCCAGCGCCAGGCCGAGGCTTTCAAGCAGTCGCTGTCGCTGATGATCGCGCAGCGCCGCCCGTCGCAGCACCTGCTCGGCGACGGCGCGGGCCTGGCCCGGCTGACCGACAGCTACCTGCGGCTGATGGCCGAGGCGGGCCTGATCGCGCCCACGCTGCGCGATGCGGCACTGCCGCTGCCGCTGCATCTGAGGCCCGACCTGCCCTCGACGCCGCGGCCGGACTTCGTGCAGCGCAAGGCCGCGACCGCGCTGCGCACCCACATCTCCACCCTGCTCGACGTGCCGCGTGCCTACGACCTGGAGCGCCTCGACCTGGAGGCCGAAACCAGCCTGGACAGCGAAGCGCAAGCCCTGGCGGCGCGGGTGCTGGCCGGCCTGCGGACGCCCGCCGCAGCCAAGGCCGCGGGATTGTTCGGCTCCCACATGCTCGACCCGGGCGCGGACCCGAGCCCGCTGATCTACAGCTTCACGCTGTTCGAGCGCGGCGCCCAGGCCAACCTGCTGCGCGTGCAGGCCGACAACATCGACCAGCCTTTCGACGTGAACCAGGGCGCGCGGCTGGACCTGGGCTCGACCGCCAAGCTGCGCACGCTGGTGAGCTACCTCGAGCTCGTGGCCGAACTGCACGCGGACTGGGCCGGGCTGAGCCCCGCCCAGCTGTCGGCGCTGGCGCCCAACCCGCGCGATCCGCTGGGCGAGTGGGCGCGGCAGTACCTGCTGCGTGCCAAGGACCGCCGTCTGGTGCCAATGCTCGAGGCGGCCATGGAGCGCAAGTATTCGGCGAACCCGGGCGAATCCTTCTTCACCGGCGGCGGCCTGCACCAGTTCGAGAACTTCGAGCGCTCGCGCAACAACGAGTCGATGACGGTGCGCGAGGGCTTCAAGCATTCGGTCAACCTGGTGTTCATCCGCCTGATGCGCGACCTGGTGCGCCACCGCATGTTCGGCGGCGCGTCGGGCGCCGAGCGCCTGCTGAAGGACCCTGCCGATCCGGGCCGGCGCGAAATGCTCGAGCGCTTTGCCGACCGCGAGGGCTCGGCCTTCCTGATCCGCTTCTATCGCAAGTACCAGCGCCTGCCCGCGGCCGAGGCCGAAGCGCTGCTGATGCGCGGCATCCGGCCATCGGCGCCACGCCTGGCGAGCGTACTGTTCACGATCGAGCCCGAAGCCAGCGAAGCCCAGCTCGACGAGCTGCTCACGCAGCGCCTGGGCCGCGGCGCCGGCTCGCCGCGCGCACTGCGGGCGCTGCGCACCACCTACGCCGGCCTGTCGCTCGCCGATCGCGGCTACGTCGCGCGCGTGCATCCGCTCGAACTCTGGCTGGTGGGATTCCTGCGGCGCCACCCGGGCGCAACGCTGACCGAGGTGCTGGAGGCGAGCGAGCGCGAGCGCCAGGAGGTCTATGCCTGGCTCTTCAAGACGCGCCACAAGAGCGCGCAGGACAAGCGCCTGCGCGAGCTGGTCGAGCTCGACGCCTTCGCGCAGATCCATCGCTCGTGGCAGCGCCTGGGCTACCCGTTCGCATCGCTGACGCCGTCGTACGCAAGCGCCATCGGCGCGTCGGGCGACCGGCCGGCCGCCCTGGCGGAGCTGATGGGCATCATCGCCAGCGATGGCGCGCGGCGGCCGGTGCAACGGGTCGGCGCACTGCACTTCGCGCGCGACACGCCCTACGAAACGCGGCTGGAGCCGCGCGACGCGGCCGCCGAGCAGGTGCTGCCCCCCGAGGTGGCCGCAACGGTGCGCCGCGCGCTGATCCAGGTGGTGCAGGACGGCACGGCGCGGCGCCTGAAGGACTCGCTCGTGGACGCGAATGGCCGCGTCATCGAGATCGGCGGCAAGACCGGCACCGGCGACCATCGCTACGGGCACAACGGCCGCGGCGGACGGGCGGGCCCGGAGCGCAAGATCAGTCGCTCGGCCACCTTCGTGTTCATGATCGGCGACCGCTACTTCGGCACCATCATGGCCTACGTGAACGAGCCGTACGCCGCCCGCTACCGGTTCACGAGCGCGCTGCCCACGCAGTTGCTGAAGTCGCTGGGGCCGCAGCTGCTGCCGGTGCTCGAGGGCAGCGGGTGCGGGGGGGATTGACCGGCGACTACGCGCCGTAGATTGCCAGCATGACGACGAAGGTCAGCCACATCGCGGCCCATCCCAAGAGGAACATGACGCCCAGGAAAGCAGCAAGGTAGCCAGCTCGGCGCCACATGCCTGGCGTGCCCGGCACACAGCGCCAATAGATCACGCCGGCCCACAGTGAAAGCACGACTGCGGTCATCGGAGCCATGTGATTGGAGATCGAGAGAATCCTGTGGCTTTCGAGTGCCGCCGCTGAAACGAAAAGCACTGGCATGGCCAGAAACCACGCGAACACGTTCAGCGCAAGGCGCAGGCCGGCTGTCATCGAATCGCCTCACATGTGGAAGCCTTGTTCGGCTTCCAAGGCTGCGCTTGCGCCACGGCATTCGAATTTGTCGACATATCTTCTCCCTGGATTCGCCCTTCCATGGAGCGATTCCACCAAATCATATCGACCGGCACGCAGTGCAGGATGACTTGGGCAAACCCCGCAGGTATAAAAAAAACCGATGCCTGCAACAAGTTATCGATAGCTAAGCTGAGAAATCGACGCCTCGGAAAAAAAGCGCACGGGCCACCGCCTGCGCGACGAGGTTCCTTCATCGATCGATCGACCAGCACTTGCCACACACGATGACATCCCTCCTTTCCGATGAACGGCAGGCCGATGAGTTGCCTGACGACGACAGCAGCCCTCTTCTCCCCCCGCTCGCCGGCCAGCTGACCCGCCGCGCCTTCCTTGCGGAAAGCGGAACGACCGGCATCGCCGGCATCCTGGCGTCGGCGCCCATGGCGGCGTCGGTGGCATCGGCCGCGCAGGCGGACGCCGATGCCGCGCCGCCTTCTTCTTCCATGGCCCTCGCCCTGCGCGTCAACGGCAAGCCGCATGCGCTGCAAGTCGATCCGCGCACGACCCTGCTCGACCTGCTGCGCGAGCAGATGGCGCTGCCGGGTACGAAGAAAGGCTGCGACCACGGCCAATGCGGCGCGTGCACGGTGCTCGTCAATGGGCGGCGCATCAACTCCTGCCTGGCGCTCGCACTCTCGCACGACGGGGCGGAGATCACCACCATCGAGGGGCTCGCGCGCGGCAACGAGCTGCATCCGATGCAGGCCGCCTTCATCAAGCACGACGGGTTCCAGTGCGGCTATTGCACCTCGGGGCAGATCTGCTCGGCCGTGGGCATGCTGCGCGAAGCGGAGCAAGGCGCGCCCAGCCATGTCACGGCCGATGTGCGGCGCACCGGGCCGGTGGCGCAGCTGAGCGACGCCGAGATCCGAGAGCGCATGTCGGGCAACATCTGCCGCTGCGGCGCCTACCCCGGCATCGTGGCCGCGGTGCGCGAAGTGAGCCTGACGATGCCGCGCCGCGCCAACAGCCGAAGGAGCCGCGCATGAAACCCTTCGCATTCACCCGTGCAACCGACGTGGACACGGCCGTTCAGGCGGCCACGCAGCCGGGGGCACGATTCCTGGCCGGCGGCACCAACATCGTCGACCTGATGAAGGAAGGCGTGGAAGCGCCCGACCAACTGGTGGACATCAACCGCCTGCCGCTCGCGGCCATCGAGGCGCAGCCCGCGGGCGGGCTTCGGCTGGGCGCGCTGGCACGCAACAGCGACACGGCCAACCACCCGCTGCTGCGCACGCGCTACCCGCTGGTGGCGCAGGCCATTCTTGCGGGCGCCTCGGGTCAGCTGCGCAACGCCGCCACCAACGGCGGCAACCTGCGCCAGCGCACGCGCTGCCCCTACTTCTACGACGTGACCCAGCCCTGCAACAAGCGCGAGCCGGGCACGGGCTGCAGCGCGCTGCAGGGCTTCAACCGCAACCACGCGGTGCTGGGCACCAGCGCGAAGTGCATCGCGAGCTATCCGGGCGACATGGCGCAGGCGCTGCACGCGCTCGATGCAGTGGTTCAGCTGCAGGGGCCGTCAGGCCGCAGGACGATTCCGATTGCGCAGTTCCACCGCCTGCCGGGCGACGCGCCCGAGCTCGATGCCAACCTGGCGCCGGGCGAGCTGATCACCGCCATCGACCTGCCGGCCGAGAGCGCCCGCTTCGCGCAGCGCTCGCACTACCTGAAGGTGCGCGACCGGGCGAGCTATGCCTTTGCGCTGGTGTCGGTGGCGGCTGCGCTCGACATGGAGGGCAGCCGCATCCGGCAGGCGCGCATCTGCCTGGGCGGCGTGGCACACATGCCCTGGCGCGCGCGCGAGGCCGAGGCTTTGCTGCAAGGCGCCGAGCCCGGCACGCCGCTGTTCCGGCAAGCGGCGGAAGCCGCGCTGGCCGGTGCCACGGGCTTCGAGCACAACCGATTCAAGATCGAACTGGCCAAGCGGAGCATCGTGCGAGCGCTGGAAACCACGACGAGGAACACCGCATGAACAGGCAACAAGCTCTCCCCCTCATCGGCCAGCCGGTTGACCGCGTGGACGGCCGCCTCAAGGTGACCGGCCGGGCGCGCTATGCGGCCGAGTTTTCCTACCCGGGCCTGGTGTATGGCGTTGCGCTGGGCAGCACCGTTGCGGCCGGGCGCGTGCGCGACATCGACAGCGCGGCGGCAGAACAATCGCCTGGCGTGCTGCTGGTGCTGACGCACAAGAACGTTCCCAGGATGCCGCCACCCGCGCCCGAGACGCCGCAGAACCGCTTCACGCGCGCCACGCCGTTGCTGCAGGACACGGCCATTCACCACCACGGCCAGCTCATCGGCTTCGTGGTGGCCGAGACCCTCGAGCAGGCACGCCATGCGGCCACGCTGGTGAAGGTGAGCTACGACGCGGCCCAGCCCCGCATCGGCTTCGACGCTCATGTGAAGAACGCCTATGCGCCGGCAGCCGTCAACGCCGGCTACAAGACCGACACGCGGCGCGGCGATCTCGACCAAGGCCTGCGCGCCGCGGCAGGCACGGTCGATGCGGTCTACAACACGCCCATCGAGCACCACCACCCGATGGAGATGCACGCCACGGTCGCTGTGTGGGAGGGCGACAAGGTCACGGTGCACCATTCGCTGCAGATGGTGAGCGATGCCGCTCCCGCGATTGCCGCCACCTTCGACATTCCGCGCGAGAACGTGCGGGTGGTGTGCCCGTTCGTGGGCGGCGGCTTCGGCAGCAAGATCCTCACGCGCGACAACGCGATGCTGACCGTGCTGGCCGCGCGCCTCGTGAAGCGGCCGGTCAAGCACGTGCTCACGCGGCAGCAGATGTTCATGGTGGTCGGCCTGCGCCAGCACAACCGCCAGCACATGCGGCTGGGCGCCGACGCCAGCGGCCGGCTCACGGGGCTGGGCCACGACACCGTCGCCCACACTTCGGTGCACGAGGAGTTCGTCGAGCAGACCGGCGTCATCTCGCGAATGATGTACGAGGTGCCCAACTCGCAGGTCACGCACCGCGCCTTCCGGCTCAACGTGCAAACGCCCAAGTGGACCCGCGCACCGGGCGAGGCGCCCGGCAGCTTTGCGCTCGAATCGGCGATGGACGAGCTTGCCGAGCAACTGAAGATCGATCCGGTGGAGTTGCGCATAAGGAACGATGCCAGAACCGACCTGGACACCGGCAAGCCCTTCGGCAGCCGCTCGCTCGTCGAATGCATGCGCATCGGCGCCGAGAAATTTGGCTGGAGCAATCGCAGCGCCATGCCGCGTAGCCGAAGGCAGGGCCACTGGCTCGTGGGCTACGGCATGAGCGCGGCATCGCGCGGCGCACCGCATCGCGGCGCCTCGGCCAACCTGCTGCTCACGCGCAGCGGCCGCGACGTGCGCGCGGTGGTGGAGATGTGCGCGACCGATCTCGGCACCGGCAGCTACACCGTCATTGCGCAGACCGCCGCCGAGACGCTGGGGCTGCCGCTCGACAAGGTCCAGGTGCGGCTCGGCGATTCGGCCCTTCCGCCCACGCCCGGCTCGGGCGGCTCCTGGGGCGCCAACACCTTCTGCACCGCGGCGCTCGCGGTCTGCGAAGCGGCCAAACAGCAACTGCGCGAGAAGGTCAACCTGCGCTTCGTTCGCGAACCCAGCGTGGCCGAGCTGCTGCAGGCGGCCCAGCTGAACGAATGGCGCGCCAGCAACACGGCCACGCCGGGCGCGGACATCGCCGCCTGGTCGCACTACGCCTTCGGTGCCAACTTTGCCGAAGTGTGGGTCGACGAAGACCTGGGGCTGGTGCGCGTGCCGCGCTACCTGGCGGTGATTGCGGCCGGGCGCATCCTCAACCCCAAGACCGCGGCGTCGCAGATCATCGGCGGCATCGTCTGGGGCATCGGCAACGCGTTGATGGAAGAGTCGGTGCTCGACGAACGCAGCGGCCACTTCGTCACGCGCACGCTGGCCGACTATCACGTGCCCGTGAACGCGGACGTCGGCGACGTGCAGGTGCTCTTCGCGCCCGAAACCGACACCCGGGTCAACCGCATGGGCGTGAAGGGCGTGGGCGAGATCGGCATCACCAGCGTGGCCGCCGCCATTGCCAACGCGGTGTACAACGCCACCGGGCGCCGCGTGCGTGACCTGCCCATCACGCCCGACAAACTGCTGACGCCGATGCAGGCGTGACGAAGCAGCCAGGAAGAAGCAAACTCCGAGGCCTTGCAAAGAAAAGGGGCCTCCGATGCACATCCGCGAACTCGCCACCGGCCTGCAGTTTCCCGAAGGGCCCGTTGCCATGGACGACGGCTCCGTGCTGCTGGTCGAAATTGCCCGCGGCACGCTCACGCGTGTGCGGCACGACGGGCTGGTGCAGGTGGTGGCCGACCTGGGCGGCGGGCCGAACGGCGCGGCCATGGGGCCGGACGGCGCGGTGTACGTGTGCAACAACGGCGGCTTCCGCTGGCACACCGAGGCCGACGGCTGCCACCGCCCGGTGGGCCAGGCCGACGACTATTCGGGCGGACGCATCGAGCGCGTGAACCTGGCCACGGGCCGGGCCGAGCGGCTCTACGACACGGCCGACGGCGGCGCGCTGTGCGGGCCGAACGACATCATGTTCGACGCGCAGGGCGGCTTCTACTTCACCGACCTGGGCAAGACGCGCGAGCGCGACATGGACCGCGGCGGCGTGTTCTACGGGCACAGCGACGGCAGCGGCGCGCATGCGATCGCGCGGCCGGTGATGACGCCCAACGGCATCGCGCTGTCGCCCGACGGCCGCACGCTCTACTACGCCGAGACCGAAGGCGCGCGGCTCTGGGCCTTCGACATCACGGCGCCGGGGCGCGTGCGCAAGGACGGCTGGCCGTCACCGCACGGCGGCCGCATGCTGTGCGCATCGCCGGGCGGGCACTACCAGCGCTTCGACTCGATGGCAACCGATGCGCTGGGCAACCTGTGCGTGGCCACGCTGCTGCACGGCGGCATCACCATCGTCGCGCCCGACGGCAGCAGCTGCGAGCACGTGCCGCTGCCCGACCGCTACACCACCAACATCTGCTTTGGCGGACGCGACATGCGCACGGCCTACATCACGCTGTCGGGCAGCGGGCGGCTGATTGCCATCGACGACTGGCCGACGCCGGGGCTGCGGCTGAACTTCCAGGCCTGACCGAAGGCATGTACGGGTTGCGCTGTCAGGACACCACCTGGTAATACAGGTTCTGCGGGTGCTTCGCCTGCGCGAAGAAGAACCAGCGCTCCGCCAGCAGGCCGGGCGCCTGCACCAGCACCGCGAGCAGCCACGGCCACACGGCGGCAGTCGCAATGCCCCACAGCAGCAGCAGCGAAGGCAGCACGAAGGCCAGCAGCAGGAAGCCGAGCTTCATGTTCCTGAGCCCGGCCAGCGTGGCGCCATGAAAGAACTCGCGCGTGTTGAACGAGCCGGCCGACATGCCCATCGACTTTTGCGTGAGCTTCTCGGCGCGGATGCCGGTGGCCGACTGCAGCGTCGACTTGTGGCGGATCGCCGCGTTCCGCCTGAGCGCCCCGCCGCGTGCGGCCCATGCCGCGAGCGTGGCGGCGAGCGCACACGGCCCGAACAACTGCACGAAGCGCGACTCGCCCGCCAATGCGGCCATCGCACAGGCCAGCACCAGCCCCGACGACAGGCCGATGAGCGTGAAGTTGACGACCGTCAGCGGATGCGCCCATTCCTCGATGAAGCGCAGGCAGGCGTAGATCATGGCGGTGCAGTACCAGAGCGCGGCCGCGCCACACAGCACCAGCACCGGCAGCAGCCACGACCATGGCGCGCCGGCGCCGAAGCGCAGCGACAGCCACCACAGCGCCACCAGCGCGATGAAGCCCGGCAGCACGATGACCTCGCGCGACATCCACGAGGTGCGCCACATCAGCACCGCGCGCCATGCGCGGCTCTTGCGGCCCAGGTGCATGAACGAGGCCGCGAGCCCGGCCCCGAGCAGCACTTCGGCCACGCCCAGCGCCAGCGCGAGAAAGCCGGGCGCGAGCCCCAGGCCGAACAGCACCGCGAGCGCGAGCGCGACGACCAGGCCCTGCGCGGCGCCGGCGAGAGTGGTGAAAAAAAGAATGGAGAACGCGGGATGCATGCCCTTATTCCTCCTGCCCTGCGGTCTGCTGCGTGATGCGGCGCGGCAGGTACTGGTTGGCCGGGCTGGTTTCCCATTCCGGCATCAGTTGGTAGCCGCCGCGTTCGCGGATGGCCTTCGACACTTCGGAGTCCGGGTCCTTCACGTCGCCGAACAGGCGCGCCCCGGTGGGACAGGCCTTCACGCAGGCGGGCTTGCGGTCTTCCTTGGGCAGGTGCTCGTCGTAGATGCGGTCGACGCACAGCGTGCACTTGGTCATGACCTGGCGCTCTTCGTCGAGTTCGCGTGCGCCGTAGGGGCAGGCCCATGCGCAGTACTTGCAGCCGATGCACTTGTCGTAGTCGACCAGCACGATGCCGTCTTCCTTGCGCTTGTAGCTGGCACCCGTGGGGCACACGGGCACGCAGGGCGGGTCTTCGCAGTGCAGGCAGCTCTTGGGGAAGTGAACCGTCTGCGTGGCCGGGAAGGTGCCGGCCTCGTAGGTCTGCACGCGGTTGAAGAAAGTGCCGGTGGGGTTGGCACCGTAGGGCTGCGCATCCGCGAGCGGGCCGGCGCTGCCGGAGGTGTTCCACTGCTTGCACGAAGTGACGCAGGCATGGCAGCCGACGCAGACGTTGAGGTCGATGACGAGGGCGAGTTGCTTGGCGAGGGTTTCGCCCGGTTCGGCGCGTACGCTGGCATTCCTCCCTCCCCTCTCGGGGGAGGGTTGGGGTGGGGGCACGGCGGCTTTCATCGCCGCATGGCTGCCGGTTCCAACGCCGCTGCCCCCACCCCTGCCCTCCCCCGGAAGGGGAGGGAGCAGATCCGGGGCCATCAGGTCCTTGAGCCACTGCATCATTTCTTCCCCCTCCCCGCAAAGTACGTCAGCACACTCGCCGCCTTCCCCAGCACCCCCGGCGCGCTCGGCATGCTCGCCATCTGCGGAAAGCTCTCTTCCGGCTCGCCCGGTTCCGCGGGCCGTATGCGCACCCGCACGTCGTACCAGCCCGCCTGCCCGGTGATCGGGTCGGAGTTGCTGATGCGCCCGCTCGCGGTGCCCGCGCAAGGCAGCTCCTCGCTGATCAGGTGGTTGAGCAGGAAGCCCTTGCGCGCCTCGTCCGCGCCGGGCGCCAGCTGCCATGCGCCATCGGCCTTGCCGATCGCGTTCCAGGTCCACACGGTGCCGGGCTCCACCGCCTCGCTGTAGCGCAGCATGCAGCGCACCCTGCCCCACTGGCTCTCCACCCAGCACCAGCCGCCGTCGGCAATGCCCGCGGCCTGCGCGGTGAGCGGGTTCACGTGAAGGTAGTTGTGGCTGTGGATCTGCCGCAGCCACGCGTTCTGCGAATCCCACGAGTGGTACATCGCCATCGGCCGCTGGGTGATGGCGTTGAGCGGATAGGCGTCGAGATCGGTCGAGGCCTCTTCGAGCGGCGGGTACCAGAAAGGCAGCGGATCGAAGTAGGTGTCGATGCGCTCCCGCAGCGCATCGGGCGGCTGCCGGCCCGCGCTCTTGCCTTGCGCGGCCAAGCGGAAGCTCTGCAGCGTGTCGGAGTACAGCGCCAGCTGCACCGGGTCGTTGCGCTGGCGCCAGCCCTTGTCCTTTGCAAAGTCGAGGTACTCGCGGTTCCAGTTGCGCATGTAGTGCATGGTCTCTGGCATGTGGTACTGGAACACGCAGTTGTTCTCTGCATACGCTTCCCACTGCTTGGGGTTGGGCTCGCCGCGCAGGTGCTCGGTGCCGTCCTTGCCGCGCCAGCCCATCAGAAAGCCGATGCCCGGCTGCGGCTGGAAGTTGACGACAAAGTCCGGATAGCCCGTGAACTTGCGCCCCCCTTCTGGCGTGGTGAAGGCCGGAAACTTCAGGCGCGAGGCCAGTTCGATCAGCACTTCCTGGAAAGGCTTGCACTGGCCGGTGGGCGGCACCACAGGAATGCGCACCGAATCGACCGGCCCGTCGAACTCCGAGATTGGCCGGTCAAGCATGCTCATCACGTCGTGGCGCTCGAGGTAGGTGGTGTCGGGCAGCACCAGGTCGGCAAAGGCCACGGTCTCGCTCTGGAAGGCGTCGCACACCACCAGGAAGGGGATCATGTGCTCGCCCTGCTCGTCCTTGCGGTTGAGCATCTCGCGCACGGCCATGGTGTTCATGCTGGAGTTCCAGGCCATGTTGGCCATGAAGATCAGCAGTGTGTCGATGCGGTAGGGGTCGCCCTTGACCGCGTTGGTGATCACGTTGTGCATGAGCCCGTGCGCCGACAGCGGGTGCTCCCACGAGAACGCATGGTCGATGCGAATGGGCGAGCCGTCGGGGTTGATGGCCAGCTCCTCCGGGTTGGCCGGAAAGCCCAGCGGCGCGGCATTGAGCGGCGTGTTGGGCTGGATCATGCCGGGGTCGTTGAAGGCCCGGTAGTTGGGCACGATGTGGCGCGGATACGGCGCCTTGTGGCGGAAGCCGCCCGGCGCATCGATGGTGCCGAGCACGCTCATCAGCACCGCCAGCGCGCGCACGGTCTGGAAGCCGTTGGAATGCGCCGCCAGCCCGCGCATGGCGTGGAAGGCCACGGGCCGCGCCTGCGTGGTCGCATGCTGCTTGCCCCAGGCATCGGTCCATGGAATGGGCAGTTCGAAAGCCTGCCTGAGCGCGGTCTCGCCCATCTCGCGCGCGAGCTTGCGGATGCGCTGCGCGTCGATGCCTGTGATGGCCTCGGCCCATTCGGGCGTGCAACTGGCCACGCGATCGCGCAGCAGTTGGAACGACGGCGCCACCCGCGTGCCGTCGGCCAGCGTGTAGTGGCCTTCGAGCGCGGGGTCGCAGCCGTCGGCAATGCCTTCGGGGTAGGCGTTCTTCACGCTGCCGCTGCTTTTGTCCCACACCAGCTTGTTGTGCGGGTTGCGGCCGTCGCCGGGCGGCCCGCGCGTAGGGTCCGGGTCGAAAGCGAAGAGGCCCTGGCGCTCGCAGTCGTCCAGCACCACGAGCTGCGGCGCGTTGGTGAAGCGCTTCAGGAAGGCATGGTCGATCAGCTCGCCGGCAATGAGCTCGTGCAGCAGCGCCATGAACAATGCGCCGTCGGTGCCGGGCTTGATCGGGATCCACTCGTCGGCAATGGCTGAGTAGCCCGTGCGCACCGGGTTGATCGAAATGAAGCGGCCGCCTGCGCGCTTGAACTTGCTGATCGCGATCTTCATCGGGTTGCTGTGATGGTCCTCGGCCGTGCCGATCATCACGAACAGCTTGGCGCGGTCGAGGTCGGGCCCGCCGAACTCCCAGAAGCTCCCGCCGATGGTGTAGATCATTCCCGCGGCCATGTTGACCGAGCAGAAGCCGCCGTGCGCCGCATAGTTGGGCGTGCCGAACTGGCGCGCGAACAGGCCGGTGAGCGCCTGCATCTGGTCGCGGCCCGTGAAGAGCGCGAACTTCTTCGGATCGGTCGCGCGGATCTTGCCGAGCCGCTCGGTCAGCATGTCGAAGGCACGCTCCCAGCTGATGGGCTCGAACTCCCCGGCCCCGCGCTCGCTGCCGGCCTTGCGCAGCAGCGGCTGCGTAAGGCGCGCGGGCGACACCTGCTTCATGATCCCCGACGAGCCCTTGGCGCAGATCACGCCCTTGTTCAGCGGATGCTCGGGGTTGCCGTCGATGTAGCGCACCTCGGGGCCGTGCTCGCCTTCGCGCAGGTGCACGCGGATGCCGCAGCGGCAGGCGCACATGTAGCAGGTGGTGGTCTTGACCTGGGTGTCCGCCGTAGGTGTCGGGGCGTCGAGCGGATCGTGGACGGGCTCTCGGGACAGGAAACTGAACACTGGCGGTCCTTTGTCTTCATGCGGGGCTGGGCCGATGTTAGAGAGCATCGATCAAACGAAAAAGCGGAGAATATCGCTCACGATGACCGGAAAAACAGATCAGCAGCAACAGCACAGCGCGCAGCGGCTTCGGCTCAACCTGCGCCAGCTCGAAGTGTTCGTGGCCACGGCCCGGGGGGGCAGCACGCGCGCCGCGGCCGACCGCATCGCGCGCTCGCAGTCGGCCGCGAGCAGCGCGCTGGCCGACCTGGAGTCTTCCGTCGGCGCCCTGCTGTTCGACCGGCTCGGCCGCCGCCTGGTGCTCAACGAGAACGGCCGCGCGCTGCTGCCCAAGGCCCAGGCACTGCTCGACCAGGCCGGCGAGGTGGAGGCGCTCTTCAGCGGCGAGCATGCGGCGCCGCTGCGCGTGGCGGCCAGCTTCACCATCGGCGAATACCTGCTGCCCGAGCGCGTGTCGCAATGGACGGCGCTGCATCCGCAGAGCCAGGTGCACCTGCACATTGCCAACACGCGCGACGTGATCGAGGCGGTGGCGGGGTTCGACGTCGATGTCGGCTTCATCGAGGGGCCGCAGACCCACCCCGACCTCGTGGTGCGCGCATGGCGCGAGGACGAGCTGGTGATCGTCGCCGCGCCAGGGCATCCGCTCGCAAAGCGCACCGCCACGCACCGCCAGCTCTCGCAGGCCACGTGGGTGCTGCGCGAGCATGGTTCGGGCACGCGGCAGGTCACCGATGCGTGGCTGATCCAGAACCTGGAGCAGGTGCGCGTGGGCTTCGAGCTCGGCAGCACCGAGGCCATCAAGCGCGTGGTGGCTTCGGGCACCGGGCTGGCCTGCCTCTCGCGCTACACGGTGGCGCAGGCGCTGGAAGACGGCCACCTGATCGAGTTGCGCACGCGGCTGCCGGCCGGCATGCGGCGGCTGGCCACGGTGATGCACCGCGACAAGCTGCTCGGCCGCGCGACGGCGGATTTCTTGCGGCACTGCGGGGCGACCGTACCGCGCGCTCCATCCGCGCGCTAGGCCGCACGAAGCCGCTCAGGCCGGCCGCGACAGCTGGTGCACGTACTCGTATTGCGCCGTGTTGATGATCGACACGCGGTACTCCACCGGCTTGTCGCCGAAGGTGAGCGCGGTGCGCCGCACCTCCATCACCGGCGCGCCCGGCGCCACGCCCAGGATGCGCACCACGCTGCGGTCGGCCGCCATCGCGCGTGCGCGCTCGCGCGCCAGCGTCACCGTGATGCCGAACTCGGTCTGGTAGAGGTGGTAGATGGTGCTCGGCCGCTCGCGAAAGCGCTTCTCGGTCAGGCCCTTGAACAGCAGCGCCGGCAGCGTGAGCCGGTCGTGGATCGCCGCCCTGCCCTGCAGCAGCAGCCGGTTGTCGATCTGGATGGCGGGCTCGCCGGTTCGCAGGCCCAGCGCCTGCGCGGGCTCCTCGTCCATGCGCACGCGCTCGAAGGCGACGAACTCCACCTGCGGCGCCTGCCTGAGGCCGTCGCTGCGCTCCACGTGGAAGAACTGGAACATGAAGCGGTCGTCGTTGTGCACCGCAACGAAGGTGCCGCGCCCCTGCCGCCGCACGAGGATGTGCTCGGCCACGAGATCGTCGGTGGCATGGCGCAGCGTGCCGATCGACACGCCGAGCGCCGCCGCCAGCTTGCTCTCGCTCGGCAGCACGCTGCCGGCCGCGCAACGCCCCGATTCGATGGCGCGCAGCAGCGAACGCTTCACGAGCCGGTAGAGCGGCGCGCCCGCCGCATCGGCGTGAATGGGTTCGAACGCGGGAAATGTCTGTCGAGCGGAGCATGGCGCATTGTGATGGCCGCGTCGCCATTCATCCAAGTCATCCATATGACCTGTTTGACATGCGGAGACGCGCACTCGGACACTGGCCCGGCTGCAAATTCTCAGCGAGTCACAACAGGAGACAACGATGATTCATTTCGTTCTGCACGACGCGAAGGACACGGTCGCGGTCGTGGTGGTGGAAGGCGTCAAGGCCGGCATGTCGCTCAGCGGCTGGATCATGGACGAGGACCGCATGACCAGCGTCGATGCGCGCCAGGACATTCCGATCGGCCACAAGGTCGCGCTCCGGGACATGGCGCCCGGCGACACGGTGTGGAAGTACGGCATCGACATGGGCAAGGTGGTGGCGCCGATCAAGGCCGGCGAACACGCGCACGTGCAGAACATCAAGACCAAGCGCTGGTAGGACACCGCCCCGCTTCGCCCACTTCCATTCCCCACGAATCAGAAAGCACAGCATGTCCATCATTTCCAAAGACACCACCTTCCTCGGCTACCGCCGCGAAAACGGCCGCGTCGGCGTGCGCAACCACGTCATCATCCTGCCGCTGGACGATCTCTCCAACGCGGCCGCAGAAGCCGTGGCCCACAACATCAAGGGCGCGCTCGCCATTCCGCATCCCTACGGCCGCCTGCAGTTCGGCGCCGACCTGGAGCTGCATTTCCGCACGCTGATCGGCGCGGGCTGCAACCCGAACGTGGCGGCGGTCGTCGTCATCGGCATCGAGGACAGCTGGACGCAGAAGGTGGTCGACGGCATCGCCACCACGGGCAAGCCGGTGGCCGGTTTCGGCATCGAGGGCCACGGCGACCACGACACCATCCTGCGCGCGAGCAAGGTGGCGCGCGAGTTCGTGCAGGCGGCCAGCGAAAAGCAGCGCGAGCCTTGCGGCATCCACGAACTCTGGGTCTCGACCAAGTGCGGCGAGAGCGACACCACCTCGGGCTGCGGCTCCAACCCCACCGTGGGCAACGCCTTCGACAAGCTCTACGAGACCGGCAACACGCTGGTGTTCGGCGAGACCTCCGAGATCACCGGCGGCGAGCGCATCGTGGCCGACCGCTGCCGCACGCCCGACGTGAAGGAGCGCTTCATGTTCATGTTCAACCGCTACCAGGACATGATCAACCGCCACAAGACCAGCGACCTGTCGGACTCGCAGCCCACCAAGGGCAACATCGCGGGCGGCCTGACGACCATCGAGGAGAAGGCACTCGGCAACATCCAGAAGATCGGCAAGAAGTGCATGGTGGACGGCGTGCTCGACAAGGCCGAGGTGCCGACCGCCCCGGGCCTGTGGTTCATGGACTCGTCCAGCGCGGCCGCCGAGATGGTGACGCTGTGCGCCGCATCGGGCTACGCAGTGCACTTCTTCCCCACGGGCCAGGGCAACGTGATCGGCAACCCGATCCTGCCGGTCATCAAGATCTGCGCCAATCCGCGCACCGTGCGGCTCATGAGCGAGCACGTCGACGTCGACACCTCGGGCCTGCTGCAGCGCGAGATGACGCTCGACCAGGCCGGCGACCAGCTGCTCGAATGCATGCTGCGCACCGCCAACGGCCGGCTCACCGCGGCGGAAGCGCTGGGCCACCGCGAGTTCGTGCTGACGCGGCTGTACGAGTCGGCCTGACGGCGCCCGCGCGATGGCAGGCATCATGAAGCGAATAGTGATTGCGGAGTTCATGGACGCCGCCGCGGTTGCGCAATTGCGCGCGCGACACGACGTTCTCTACGACGTGGCGCTGGTGGACGACGGCACCCGGCTCTACAAGGAAGCGAAGTGGGCCCATGCGCTGATCGTGCGCAACCGCACGCAGGTGCGCGGCGAACTGCTGGACGCACTCACACAGTGCACGGTGGTGGGCCGCCTGGGCGTGGGCCTCGACAACATCGACGTGGCGGGCTGCGAAGCGCGTGGCATCCGGGTGATTCCGGCCACGGGCGCCAATGCACTGAGCGTGGCCGAGTACGTGATTGCGAGCGCCATGATGCTGCTGCGCGGCGCCTACGGCTCCACCGCCGCGGTGGCCGCGGGGCGCTGGCCGCGCAACGCGCTGTCGAACGGGCGCGAGCTGGCGGGCAAGACGCTCGGGCTGGTCGGCTTCGGCGCCATCGGGCAGCTGACGGCGCGGCTCGCGCAGGCGCTCGGCATGCGCACGGTGGCCTTCGATGCCATGATGGACGGCAGCCATCCGGCCTTCGGTGCAACGGGCACGCAGCCGCTGGGTCTCGACGCGCTGGTGGCGCAGGCGGACGTGGTGAGCCTGCACCTGCCGCTGGTGGACAGCACGCGCAACCTCTTCCATGCGGAGCGCATCGCGGCCATGAAGGGCGGCGCGGTGCTCGTCAACACCTCGCGCGGCGGCATCGTCGACGAAGCCGCCGTGGCGCTTGCGCTGCGCGAAGGCCGGCTCGGCGGTGCGGCGCTCGACGTGTTCGATGCCGAGCCGCTCGCGGCCAGCCCGCATTTCGAGGACTGCCCCAACCTGCTGCTGACTCCGCACATCGCGGGCGTGACGGCCGAATCGAACGAGCGCGTGAGCAACCTGATTGCACAGAAGGTGCTGGAGGCGCTGGAACCATGACGATGCTGAGTCTTCCGCAAGCGCGGGACGCCGTGGCCGCGGCCTTGCGCGCGGCCGGCGCCAACGAGGCGATGGCGGCAGCCACCGCACGCGCACTGGTGCTGGCCGAGGCGCAGGGCCTGGGCTCGCACGGCCTCGCCCGCGTGGCCCAGTACGCCACGCACCTGCGCAACGGCCGGGTGAACGGCGACGCGGTGCCGGCGCTGCGCCGCCAGAAAGGCGCAGCGGCGCTGATCGATGCACACGAAGGCCTTGCCTTCGCCGCCTGCGAGATGGCCATTGCCGAAGCCATCGGCCGGGCGCGCGACTTCGGCATTGCCATTGCGGGCGTCACGGGCAGCCACCATTGCGGCGTGGTGGTCGACCATTTGCGCCCGGTGGCCGAGGCCGGCATGGTCGGGCTCGGCTTTGCCAACTCGCCGGCCGCGATGCCGGCGGCCGGCGGGCGCCATCCCATCTTCGGGACCAACCCGGTGGCGGCGGTGTTCCCGCGCCGCGGTGCGCTTCCGCTCGCCATCGACCTGAGCCTGTCGGAAGTGGCGCGCGGCAAGGTCATGGTGGCCGCGAAGCAAGGCAAGGCCATACCGATCGGCTGGGCCATCGACCGCCACGGCCAGCCGACCACCGACGCACAGGCCGCGCTCGAAGGCTCGATGCTGCCCATAGGCGCGGCCACCAGCCCCAAGGGCGCGATGCTGGCGCTAGTGGTCGAGCTCTTGGTCACGGCGCTGATCGGTGCGCAGTTCGGCTTCGAGGCATCGAGCTTCTTCGAGGATGCCGGCAACCGGCCGCGCATCGGCCAGGCCTTCATCGTCATCGATCCCGGCGCGCTCGCGGGCTCGGCGAGCTACCTCGACCGCGTCGAGGTGCTGGTCGCGGAGATGCTGCGCGACGACGGCGTGCGCCTGCCCGGTGCGCGGCGCGAGGAACTGCGGCTGCGCGCCGAGGCAGAGGGCATCGAGGTGCCCGAGGCGCTGCTCGCGCAGTGGCGAAGCTAGGCGCCACGACCCCACACAACAACAGGAGACAACACGATGAAACGACGCGAATGGATGCAGGGGACCGCCGCCCTGGCTGCGGCGGGATCGCTGGGCGCGCTCATGCCGATGCTTGCCAGGGCGCAAGGCGGCGACTACCCCAAACCGGACGCCACGCTGCGCTATGTGGTGCCCTTTCCGCCTGGCGGCCTGACGGACGTGATGGCGCGGCAGATCGGCCAGCAGCTGGGCGAGCGCTGGAAGGTCAACGTGCTGGTGGACAACCGGCCCGGCGGCAACGGGCAGATCGGCGCCGACCTGGTAGCCAAGGCGCCGCCCGACGGCAACACGCTGCTCGCGGTCACGCTGACGCATGCGGCCAACGTCACGCTGTTCCCGAAGTCGCCGTTCAGCTTCCAGAAGGACCTGCGGCCGGTGGCGCTGCTGGCCGGCAGCCCGATGCTGATCGTGGTGCCCGCGGCCAGCCCGATCCAGGACATGAAGGGCCTGGTCGCGGCGGCGAAGGAGCGCAAGCTCAACGCGGGCTCCAGCGGCAACGGCACGCCGCCCCACCTGACGCTCGCGCTCTTCAACGACCTCAACAAGTCGACCATCCAGCACGTGCCCTACAAGGGCGGCGCGCCGTGCATCACCGATCTCATCGGCAGCCAGCTCGACGTGGTGTTCTCGAACCTCCCGGAGTCGATCGCGCACGTGAAGGGCGGCAAGCTGCGCGCGCTCGCCATCGCGAGCAAGACCCGCTATCCGCTGCTGCCCGAGGTGCCGACGACCGCCGAAGCCGGCATGCCCGAGCTGCAGGTCGAGAACTGGACCGGCATGATGGCGCCGGCCGGCATGCCCGACGCCGCGGTGCAGAAGCTGGGCGCGGAGGTGGTGAAGATCCTCGCGCAGCCCGGCCTGGACGAACGCATGCGCCAGCAGGGTTTCGTGATCGATGCGCGCGGGCCGGACCGCTTCGCTGCGTTCCTGGCCGACGAGATCGCGCGCTGGGCGCACGTCATCAAGGCGGCGGCTATCCAGCCTGGCTGAGCCGCAGCAGCCGCGCGGTGTGCCGCGCGATCACGGCCTCTTCGTCGGTGCGCAGCACCCAGGCGCTGACGGGGCTTTCAGACGTGGTGAGCCGCGCATGTCCTGCGCGGTTCGCCTCCGCGTCGACGCGAAGGCCGAGCCAGCCGCACTGCGCAAGGATGCGCTCGCGCAGCCCGGCGGCGTTCTCGCCGATGCCGCCGGTGAACACGATGGCATCCACACCGCGCAGCGCCGCGGCCAGGCTGCCCATGTGCTGCACCACCTGCTCGACGAAATGCGTGATGGCTTCGGCGGCGGCGGGCGCGGCCGAAGCCTCCAGCTCGCGCATGTCGCTGGAAATTCCCGACAGCCCCAGCAGGCCCGACTCGCGGAACAGCAGCTTCTCTACATCGTCCGCCGACATGCCGTGCGAGCGCATCAGGTACAGCACCACGGCCGCATCGAGGTGCCCGCAGCGCGTGCCCATGGTGAGGCCGTCGAGCGGCGAGAAGCTCATCGTCGTTGCGACCGACCGGCCTTGCGCCATGCCGCACATCGACGCGCCGTTGCCCAGGTGCGCGACGATCACGCGCTGCTGCGCGAGCTGCGGCGCCAGTTGCGCGAATTGCGTCACGATCGATTCGTAGGAAAGCCCGTGGAACCCGTAGCGCCGCACGCCCGCATCGTGCAGCGCGCGCGGCAGCGCGAAGCGGCGGTTCACATCGGGCTGGCTCGCGTGAAAGGCGGTATCGAAGCACGCCACCTGCGGCACGCCATCGAAAGCCTTCATGGCCGCACGCACGCCCGCAAGGTTGTGCGGCTGGTGCAGCGGCGCAAGCGGCTCGAGCGCAGCCAGTTCGGCAAGCACCGCATCGTCGATGCGCACCGGCTCTATGAAGTTGGCGCCGCCATGCACGATGCGATGGCCGACCGCTGCGATGCGGCCACCGCCGCCCTGCTGCGCATGCCATTCGAGCAGCGCGGCCAGCGCGCCCTGGTGCGAGCGGCTGTCGCCTTCCAGCGCCGCATCGTGCAGCGTGCGGCCCTCGGCATCGCGCACACGCAGCCGCGCCTTCAGCCCCGCGCCCAGGCCATCGGCCTGGCCCGACCAGCGCGCCGCGGGCAGCGCGCCGCCCTTGCCGGCCGCATCGAACAAGGCGACCTTGATCGACGACGACCCGGCGTTCAGCGTGAACAGCGATTCGCTCAAACGTAGTCCTTGTACTTGTCGAGGAAGCGCACCGGCTTGGCCAGCGCATCGCGGCGGAACGGATCGCCGAGCTCGCGGGTGCACATGATCTCGATCACGCAGGTCTTGCCCTGGTTCATCTGCATGTCGATGGCCTTCTTGAGCGCAGGGCCCACGTCTTCGAGCCGGTCGACCACGATGCCCTCGGCGCCCATGGCCTTGGCAATGCCCGCGAAGCTCTCGCTCTCGAGCTCGCCCGCGACGAAGCGGCGGTTGTAGAAGTCGACCTGGTTCTTCTTCTCGGCGCCCCACTGGCGGTTGTGGAAGACCACGGCCGTGACCGGGATGTCGTGCCGCACGGCGGTCATGATCTCGACCATGCTCATGCCCCAGGCGCCGTCGCCGGCATAGGCCACGGCCGGTCGGTCGGGTGCCGCGCACTTGGCGCCGATCATGGTCGGCAGCGAGTAGCCGCAGTTGCCGAAGCTCATCGGCGCGAAGAAACTCCTCGGCTCCTCGAAGCGCAGGTAGCTGTTGGCAATAGCGTTGATGTTGCCGATGTCGGTGGAGACCATCACGCGCGGCGGCATGGCCTTCTCGAGCTCGCGCAGCACCTGGCGCGGGTGCAGGTAAGTGCCGCCGGTGGGCGTCTTCTCGCCCTTGGCCTCCTCGATGGCGTCGAGGCTGAATTGGTCGCGCTCGTGGGTCCACTCGTCGAGCTCTTTTTCCCACGCGGCCTTTTCGGCCTTGATCTTTTCAGCGCGCTGGGCCTTGGTGGCGTCGCAGGCGAGCGTCTTGCCAGCCAGCCGCTTGAGCAGTTCATTGGCCGTGGCCTTGGCGTCGCCGTGGATGCCGACGGTGATCTTCTTCACGAGGCCGAGGTTGGTGTGGTCGGCCTCCACCTGGATGATCTTCGCGTCCTTCGGCCAGTAGTCCATGCCGTGCTGCGGCAAGGTGCCGAAGGGGCCCATGCGCGAGCCGAGCGCGAGCACCACGTCGGCCTGCGCGATCAGCTTCATCGCGGCCTTGGAGCCCTGGTAGCCCAGCGGGCCCGCGGCGAGCGGATGGCTCGCGGGGAACGAATCGTTGCGCAGATACCCGTTGGCCACGGGTGCACCCAGGCGCTCGGCCAACGCCTTGCACTCTTCGACCGCATCGCCCATCACCACGCCGCCGCCCGAGAGGATCACCGGAAACTTCGCCGAGGCCAGCAGCTCGACGGCCGCGTTCAGGCTCATCTCGCCGCCCGCGCCGCGCTCCACGCGCATGGGCTTCGGGATCTCGGTGGTGATCTCGCCATAGAAATAGTCGCGCGGAATGTTGAGCTGCGTCGGGCCCATCTCGGAGATGGCGCGGTCGAAACAGCGCGCCGTGTACTCGGCCATGCGCTTGGGGTTGTTCACGTGGCCCTGGTACCTGGTGAACTCCTGGAACATCGGCAACTGGTTGGCTTCCTGGAAGCCGCCCAGGCCCATGCCCATGGTGCCGGTCTCGGGCGTGATCATCACGACCGGGCTGTGCGCCCAGTAGGCGGCCGCGATGGCCGTCACGCAGTTGCTGATGCCGGGGCCGTTCTGGCCGATGACGACGCCGTGGCGGCCCGACACGCGCGCATAGCCGTCGGCCATGTGGGCCCCGCCCTGCTCGTGCACCACCGGGATCAGGCGGATGCCGGCAGGCGCGAAGATGTCCATCGCGTCCATGAAGGCCGAGCCCATGATGCCGAAGATGTCGGTCACGCCGTTGGCGACCATGGTTTCGACGAAGGCCTCGGAGGGCGTCATCTTCTGCACGCCGGCGACGGCTTCGCGGGTGGGTGCGGCGGGTTGCTTCTGGCTCATGGAAGGCGTCTCCTGAAAGGAATGGGGCGATCGGCGGGTTTCAAAAGCCGGAACCAGTTGTTCCGAATTTCGTTCCGGCGGAATATAGGACGGCAAGGCCATTGCGTCAAACAATTTACAAAAATCGGTACGTCTTGTCTTGTTTTTTGTAAAAAGACTATGATCCGGCCCATGAAAATCGTCAAGGGGCTCGCGCCCGAAATCCCTGAACCGGCGCCGGGCGACACGCCCACCATGCGCCTGTTCGGGCTGCTCGAAGTCATGGCCGCCAAGGACCAGCGCTACTCGCTGCAGGGCCTGGTGGAAGAAACCGGCATGCCCAAGCCCACCCTGCATCGCATGCTCCAGCAGCTCGAAGGCGCGGGCCTCTTGCAGCGCGAGGGCGACGGCCGCCACTACGGCATCGGCACGCGGCTGCGGCGGCTGGCCGAGAACCTGCTGCTCAACGACAGCCTCCACGGTGCGCGCCATACGGTGCTGCGTCAACTGGTGGAAGAAATCGGCGAGAGCTGCAACCTCACCGCGCTCTCGGGCAGCGAGGTGGTGTACCTCGACCGCGTGGAAACCGCCGCGCCGCTGCGCTTCTACCTGCATTCGGGCTCGCGCGTGCCGGTGCACTGCTCGGCCAGCGGCAAGATCTTTCTCGCGCAGATGAGCGCGGCGCAGCGCCGGCGGCTGCTCTCCAACGCGCCGCTGGAGCCCTACACGCCACGCACGCTCACCGACCCCGACGCGCTCGAAAAGGAAGTGCAGCGCGTGCGCAAGGACGGCTACGCCATCGACAACGAAGAGTTCCTGCCCGGCCTGCTGTGCATTGCCGCGCTGGTGCCGTCGGGCGACGACGGCCCCTCGAACCTGTGCATCGCGGTGCAGGCGCCGGTCATGCGGCTCGACGTGGCCAAGGCGAAGACGCTGCTGCCCGCCCTGCAGCGCGCCGCAGAGGCGCTGAGCCGCATCGATGCCGACGCGGGCACCGACCGCGCGCAGGCCTGACCCCCACCATTCCCGAAAGCCCACCGTGACGATCGACATCGCAGACCTTCGGCCCGACCGCATGCTGAGCGTGCGCGAGGTGTTCGGCATCGACACCGAGCTGCAGGTGCCCGCCTTCAGCGAACGCGACGACCACGTGCCCGAAGTGGATGCGGTCTACCGCTTCAACCCCGACGTGACGCTCGCCATCCTCGCGGGCTTCATGCGCGACCGGCGCGTGATGGTGCAGGGGCTGCACGGCACCGGCAAGTCGAGCCACATCGAACAGGTGGCGGCGCGGCTGAACTGGCCCTGCGTGCGCCTGAACCTCGACGGCCACATCAGCCGGCTCGACCTCGTGGGCAAGGACGCGGTCGTGCTGCGCGAGGGCCAGCAGGTCACCGAGTTCCAGGAAGGCATCGTGCCGTGGTCGCTGCAGCGGCCGGTGGCGCTGGTGTTCGACGAGTACGACGCGGGCCGGCCCGACGTGATGTTCGTGATCCAGCGCATCCTGGAGCGGGACGGCAAGTTCACGCTGATGGACCAGAACAAGGTGCTGCGCCCGCATCCCTTCTTCCGCCTGTTCGCCACCGCCAACACAGTGGGGCTGGGCAACCTCAACGGCCTGTACCACGGCGCGCAGCGGCTCAACCATGCACAGATCGACCGCTGGAACATCGTCGCTTCGCTCAACTACCTGCCGGCCGGCGAAGAGATCGCGATCGTGCAGGCGCGCGTGCCGTCGCTGGCGGGCGACGCGGGCCGCACGCTGGTCGCATCGATGGTGGCCGTAGCCGATCTCACGCGCAAGGGCTTCGCGGCCGGCGACCTCTCGACGCTGATGTCGCCGCGCACCGTGATCACCTGGGCCGAGAACGTCGAGATCTTCAAGGACCCGGCACTCGCGTTTCGGCTGTCCTTCGTCAACAAGTGCGACGACGCGGAGCGGCCCCTGGTGGCCGAATACTTCCAGCGCTGCTTCGACCAGGAACTGAAGGAGTCGCACGAGCTGTCGGGACCGCGCGAATGACCGACGCGCCTGCCCCCGCCACTGCATCTGCCAGCGCCATGCAGCGCCGCGTGCGGCAGGAGGAACAGGTGGCCGAACTCTGCGCGGGCGTGGTGCGCGCCCTCAGCGGCGAGCGCGACCTGCACTTTCGCGGCCGGCGCCTGCATCGCGGCCGCGTGGCGCTGCCGTGGTTCGCACCGCACCTGCATCCCTCGCCCGAGATCGACGACTTCGCCTCGTTTCGCGGCGTGGCCGACGGATTGGCGCTGCGGCTCACGGCATCCGATGCCGCGCTGCACGAAAGCCTGCGGCCCGGGGATCCGGTCGAGCGCATGCTGTTCGAAATGTTCGAGCAGTTCCGCGCCGAAGCGATGGTGCCCGACATCATGGCGGGCATGCGCCGCAACCTTCGGCATCGCCATGAACAGTGGTCGCTGGCCTTCCACCATTCGGGGCTGACCGACACCGCGCGCGGCCTGCTGCTCTATGCCGTGGCGCAGATCTGCCGCGCCCGCGTGAGCGGCCAGCAGGTGGTGGAAGAAACCGAGGACATGCTCGAAGCCACGCGCTTCGCGCTCGCGCCGCTGATCGGCCACCAGCTGGCCGGCCTACGCCGCGACCGTGCCGACCAGGCGGCCTATGCGGTGCATGCGCTGTCGATCGCGCGCACCGTGGCCGCGATGCTGCACGAGGCCGGAGGCGAAAGCGAGGCCGCGCGCGACCCGCATGTGGACGACAAGCGCAGCGTCTTCAGCCTCGTCGCCGACATGGACCAGGAGATCATCGAGCGCTTCACCACCGCCGAATCGGGCCGCAGCGCCGTGCTTGACGACGCGGGCGGCGCCTACCGCGTCTTCACCGCCGCCTACGACCGCGAACACGACGCCGCCGCGCTCGCGCGCAGGGAGGTGCTCGCCGGCCACCGCGAGAAGCTCGACCGCCGCATCGCCGCGCAGGGCGTGAACATCGCCCGCCTGGCGCGCGAGCTGCGCGCGCTGCTGGCCGACCCCACGCGCGACGGCTGGGACGGCGGCCAAGAGGAAGGCCTGATCGACGGCCGCCGGCTCGCGCAACTCGTGGCCTCGCCGACCGAGCGCCGCCTGTTCCGGACCGAACGCATGGAGCCGGCGGCCGACTGCATCGTGACGTTCCTGATCGACTGCTCGGGTTCGATGAAAGAGCATGCCGAATCGGTCGCGATGATGGCCGACGTGTTCGCACGCGCGCTCGAGCAGGCCGGCGCGGCCAGCGAGGTGCTGGGCTTCACCACCGGCGCCTGGAATGGCGGCCGTGCGCAGCGCGAGTGGGTGCGCGCCGGCAAACCCGCTCACCCCGGCCGCCTCAACGAGCGCTGCCACATCGTCTTCAAGGCCGCCGCCACGCCCTGGCGCCGCGCGCGCCCGGCGATGGCCGCGCTGCTGAAGGCCGACCTGTTCCGCGAAGGCATCGACGGCGAGGCGGTCGACTGGGCCTGCGCGCGCCTGCGCCAGCGGCCGGAGGCGCGCAAGCTGCTGCTGGTGATTTCCGACGGTTCGCCGATGGACAGCGCCACGCACCTGGCCAACGACGCGCACTACCTCGACCATCACCTGCGCGACGTGGTGGCGCGGCAGGAGCAGCGCGGCGACATCGAGATCGCGGGTGTTGGGGTCGGCCTCGACCTGAGTCCGTACTACAGCCGCAGCCATGTGCTCGACCTTGCAACGTCTACCGGTAACACGATCTTCCGCGAAGTGATTGATTTGATGGCGGGGCGGCACAGGCGCTGATTGACTGTCTGTGGTCTATCGGGGCGCTGCTGTTCAGGGCGCGCTCCCGCCGACGGGGTACCTTGCTCCGCGAATGTCCCCCGCGCGGAGGGGAGTACCCGGTGGCCTGTGCACGCGCCCTGAAAAAAAGCAAGACCTGAAACGTTTAGACCTACATCCAAGTCCCCGATTGACAAACCGGACGATCAGTCCAAACATTGCGTCTCATATCCAGGAACAACGTTCCAATATTCGGAACATCTAAAGCCTCATGGATTCCACCCTCGCCAAAGGCCTTGCCGCCATCGAATGGATGACGCGGCAACAGCGCGACTGCCGCGTCACCGACCTGGCCCAGGCCTTCGGCATGGCGCGCAGCAATGCGCACCGCACGCTGCAGACCCTGGTCGATTGCGGCTGGGCCGTGCAGGACCCGGCCACCAGCGCCTACCGCCCGAGCCTGCGCCTGTTCGAGCTGGGCGCGCTGGTGTCCGAGGCCACCGACATGGGCTCGCTGCTGCGGCCGCACCTCGCCGCGCTGGCACAGCAGACCGGCGAGACCATCCATCTTGCGGTGCTCGACGGCGCCGAGATCGTCTACCTCGACAAGTTCGACAGTCCCCTGCCCGTGGCCGCCTATTCGCGCGTCGGCGGGCGGGCGGCGGCGTATTGCGTGGCTTCGGGCAAGGCCCTGCTCGCCGCGGCCGCGCCGGATCTTTCCGCGCTGCACGAGCGCCTCGGCACGCTCACGGCGCACACGAAGAACAGCATCACCAGCTTCGATGCACTTCTCTCGGAACTCGAACGCACGCGCGTTCGCGGCTATGCGGAAAACCGCGAGGAATGGCGCCTGGGCGTCTGCGGTCTCGGCGTGCCGGTGTTCAACGCGCGCGGCGAGGCGGTCGCGGCCGTCGGCATGAGCGTGCCCTCGATCCGCTTCGCGCGGACGCAGGCGCGCGGACTGGCCGACCGCCTGTTGGCCTGCGCGCGCGACGCGAGCGTCACGCTGGGCTACCGGGCAAGCCCGGTGCCGGCCTCGGCGCCGCTGCCGGCATCCACCACAAGGAGAAGGAGACTCGAATGAAGCTGTTGTTCCCCGCCCCCTGGCTGCGCGCCGCGCTGCTGGCGGTCGCCACCCTGGCCGCGCCTTTTGCTGCGCAGGCGCAAAACGGCACCGACTACCCGAACAAGCCGATCAGGCTCATCGTTCCGTACCCGCCCGGCGGCGGCACCGACGTGATCGCGCGGATCGTGCAGGAGCGCTTCTCGGCGCTGCTCGGCCAGCAGGTGCTCATCGACAACCGCGGCGGCGCGGCCGGCTCCATCGGCACCGAGATCGCGGCCAAGGCCGCACCCGACGGCTACACGGTGCTGTTCACGCTGTCTTCGCACACCATCAACCCGGCGATCTACGCCAAGCTCTCGTTCGACACCGCGAAAGACTTCGCGCCCGTGGGGCTGGTGGCCTCGCTGCCGCAGATCCTGGTGGCCAACACGCAGTTCGCGCCCAACACGGTGGCTGAACTGGTGGCGCTCGCCAAGGCCAAGCCGGGATCGTTGTCCTTCGCCTCGGTGGGCAACGGCTCTCCCGGGCACCTGGCGGGCGAGCTGCTGAAGCTGCGCACCGGCACCCAGATGACGCACATCCCCTACCGCGGCGGCGGCCCGGCCGTGACCGACGTGATGGGCGGGCAGGTGCCGCTGCTGTGGGTGTCGATTCCCGCGGCCGCGCAGTTCGTGAAGGCCGGCAAGCTCAAGGCGCTGGCGGTGTCGACCACCCGGCGCAGCGCCGCCTTTCCCGACGTGCCCACGATGCAGGAAGCGGGCATTGCCGATTTCGACGTCGACTCCTGGTACGCGGTGTTCGTGCCCGCGAAGACGCCGCAGCCCACCATCGACAAGCTCAACCGCGTGATCAACACGGTGGTCAAGGAACCGGAGATCCGCGACAAGCTGCTGGCGCAGGGCAGCGAAGGCGTCGGCGGCACGCCGGAGCAATTGGGCAAGGTGGTGGCCACGGAACTCGTGCGCTGGCAGAAGCTTGCGAAAGAGGCCAGCATCAAAGTGGACTGACTGCAAACAGGCATGCACATGGAAAACCATTCCCCCTCCTCCCCCATCGCCGAGCTGGTGGCGCGCGCGCGCGCCGCACAGCGCATCTACGAAACCTGGTCGCAGGCGCAGGTCGACACCGCCGTGGTCGCCGCGGGCTGGGCCATCATCGAGCCGGCGCGCAACCGCGAACTGGCCGAGCTGGCGGTGGCCGACACGGGCGTGGGCAACGTCGAAGACAAGGTGCGCAAGAACCACCGCAAGACCTTCGGCCTGCTGCGCGACCTGCGCGGCGCGCGCTCGGTGGGCGTGATCTCCGAAGACCCGGCGCGCGGCATCGTCGAGATCGCGCGGCCCGTGGGCGTGGTGTGCGCGGTCACGCCGTCCACCAACCCGGGCGCCACGCCGGCCAACAAGATCATCAACGCGCTCAAGGGGCGCAACGCGGTCATTGTCGCGCCCTCGCCCAAGGGCTGGTCGACGGCGGCGCGGCTGATCGAATTCATCCACGCGCAGTTCGACCGCATCGGCGCGCCGCGCGACCTGGTGCAGCTGCTGCCGTCACCGGTCAACAAGCAGTCGACGGCCGAGCTGATGCGCCTGTGCGACCTGGTGGTGGCGACCGGCTCGCAGGCCAACGTGCGCGCGGCCTACGCCAGCGGCACGCCGGCCTTCGGCGTGGGGGCGGGCAACGTGGCGGGCATCGTCGACGAAACGGCCGACGTGAACGCGGCGGCCGATCGCATCCTGCTGTCCAAGACCTTCGACAACGCGACCAGCTGCTCGTCGGAGAACAGCCTGGTGATCGTGGACGCGGTGCGCGCCCGGATGCTCTCGGCGCTGAAGGACCGCGGCGCATTCATGCTCGCGGCCGCGCAGAAGGCCACGCTGCAGTCGCTGATGTGGCCCGATGGCAAGCTCTCGGCCGCCGTCATCGGCCAGTCGGCGCGCGTGATCGCCGAGCGCGCGGCCGCCCTCGACGGCGCCAACCGCGAGGGCTGGCTGGCCATTGCGGCGAGGGATCCGCGCATCCTCATGGTGGCCGAGGACGGCGTGGGCCACGAGCATCCGTTCTCGGGCGAGAAACTGAGCCCGGTGCTGGCGATCTATTCCGCACGCAATTTCGACGAAGCCGCCGCCACGGTCGCACGCATCTACGCCTACGAAGGCGCAGGCCATTCGGTCGGCCTGCACAGCACGGTGCCCGAGCGTGCATTGACGCTCGGCCTCACGCTGCCGGTGTCGCGCGTGATCGTCGACCAGGCGCACTGCATCGCCACCGGCGGCAGCTTCGACAACGGCCTGCCGTTCTCGCTGTCGATGGGCTGCGGCACCTGGGGCAAGAACAACTTCTCCGACAACATGACCTTGCGGCACTACCTGAACATCACGCGCGTGTCGCGGCCGATTCCGGAACGGGTGCCGAGCGAGGACGACATCTTCGGCGCCTTCTTCGCCGAGTACGGTGCGGGCTGAACGTGGCGGCCTCCACCGTTCATGAACTGATCGAGCTGCAGGCGGCGGCGCAGCCGCAGGCGGTGTATGCGTTGTCCACCGAGAGCGGACGCAGAAGCATCGGCTTCGGCGAGCTCGCGCGCGGCTGCCGCACGGTGGCGGCGGTGCTGCGCGCGCATGGCGCGCGGCCGAGCGACACGGTGTCGGTGGTCATGCCCAACGGGCTGCAGACGCTGCGCGTGCTGCTCGGCGCCATGCACGGCGGCCTGTGCGTGAACCCGGTCAACCTGCTGTCGCAGCCCGAGCAGATGCGCTACGTGCTCGCACATTCGGATTGCCGCGTGGTGTGTGTCGCGCCCGAATGGGAAGCACGCGTGCGCGCGATGCTCGAAGGCATCGGCCGGCCGGTCGAGGTGCTGGTCGCCAGCCCCGACGCCGATGCACTGCCGGGCGAGGCGCAGGCACCGCCCGACGAGGAAACGCCGCAACCCGCGGCCGGCGACGTGGCCCTGCTGATGTACACCTCCGGCACCACCGGCATGCCCAAGGGCGTGATGCTCACGCAGGGCAACCTCACGGCCAACGCGCATGCGATCAGCGCCGAGCACGCGCTGCAGCCCACCGACCGCGTGCTGGCCGTGTTGCCGCTCTATCACATCAACGCCTTCGCCGTGACCATGCTCGCGCCGCTCGCCCATGGCGGCAGCCTCGCGATGCCACCGAAGTTCTCGGCCGGCCGCTTCTGGGAGCAGGCGTCGGGCACGGGGTGCAGCTGGATCAACGTGGTGCCCACCATGATCTCGTACCTGCTCGAAGGCGAAGAGCCGCGGCCCGCACAGACCGCGTCCATCCGCTTCTGCCGCTCGGCATCGGCCGCGCTGCCGCCGGAGCACCACCGCGCCTTCGAGCAGAAGTTCGGCATCGGCATCGTCGAAACCATGGGGCTCACCGAAACCGCGGCGCCGTCCTTCTCCAACCCGCTCGACCCCGCGCTGCGCAAGCTGGGCTCGGTGGGCCGCGCCTCGGGCTGCGAGGCGCGGGTCATCGACGCCGCGCTGGCCGAGGTGCCCGACGGCACGACCGGCGAGCTGGCGATCCGCGGCGCCAACGTGATGCGCGGCTACTACAAGAACGACGAAGCCACGCGCGCGAGCTTCACGCCCGATGGATGGCTGCGCACCGGCGATCTCGGCCACCGCGATGCGGATGGCTTCTTCTTCGTGACCGGCCGCATCAAGGAGCTGATCATCAAGGGCGGCGAGAACATCGCGCCGCGCGAGATCGACGAGGCGCTGCTGCGGCATCCCGCGGTGCTCGAGGCGGCGGCCGTCGGCGTGCCCGACCGCCACTACGGCCAGGAGATCGGCGTGTGCATCGTGCTGCGCGAAGGCTGCGCCTGCACTGAGGACGAACTGCGCGCCTTCTGCGCCGACACGCTCGGCCGCTACAAGGCGCCGGGCCACTACCGCTTTGTCACCGACCTGCCGCGAGGCCCGTCTGGCAAAGTGCAGCGCCTGAAGCTGCTGCCGCTGTTCGGGGCATGACGGCGGCGGCCGTGTGGGCACTGCCGCATCGCTCTGGCCTGGCTATGCTGCGCACGACATGCTGCCTTCTTCATCATTCTTTCCTGGGCCACCGGCGCGCACGCTGGCGGCGGCCGCGGTGCTTCTGCTCGCATCGGCAGCTGCCGCGGCCGAATCGGCATGCCTGGACACCGCCGTGCGGACGCCGCCACCCGCGCGTGCCCTTGCGATGGCCGACGCCGCGCAGCGCGAGCACGAAGCCTTCGGCGCACAGACGATGGACGCCGAAGGGCGGCTCGTCGAGCCCGGCCGTTCAGAGGCCGAGGATTCGCGTCCCACGCTCGCAGCCCCCGCGCCGTGGCAGCGCGTGCTCGGCTATTGGGAGGCGGTAGCGCAACCTCGCACTCCGCTGCCGTCGCTGGTGCGCTTCGGCGCGCTGCAGCCAGCCGACCGCACGCTGCTGCAGCAGGCGCTCAACCAGGCCAGCGCCTCGCACCTGCAGGGACTGGGCGTGGGGCCGGACCAGGGCCTCGACGCGGCCGAGCTGCGCGCGATGGCCACCGCGGTGAACCGCGTGGCGGCGATCGACACGCCATGGTCGGCGGCTTTCGTGAGCTGGCTCGCGCAGCAGGCGGGACTGGGCGCGGACGAATTCGTGTTCTCGGAAGCGCATGCGGACTACGCGGGCGCCGCCTGGCAGGCCGGCGCGGCCGAGGCGGCTGGCCTCGAGACGCGCTACGCGATGCGGGCCTGCGATCTCGCGCACACGCCGCCGCGCGTGGGCGACCTGGCCTGCCATGCGCGCAGCGCGGCATCGGAGCTCGACAGCTTCGAAGGGATCGGCGGCGTGCTGGCGGCGCGGGCCACGGGCGGCGAGCCGCTGCCGATGCACTGCGACGTGGTGGTGAAGGTCGACGACCGGGGCTTCGACACCATCGGCGGCAACGTGCTGCAGTCGGTCACGCGCAGGCGGCTGGACTTCGCGCCCGGCACGCGGACCCTCGATCCCAGCTACCTGCCCGCCGGCTGCGACATCGGTGCGGCGGGCTGCACCGACCGCCACATGAGCTGGCAGCCGTGGTCGCTGCTGCTGCAGTGGCGCTGAGGCGGCGCGCCGGCGGCGAAGGGCCCGGGCTCAGAGCAGTGTGCTCATTCGCGCCGCGGCGGCCTTGAGCGCATCGATGCGCTTCACCGCTTCTTCCATCGACATGCGCGCGGTCGGCGCATGCACTGCGAGCGCCGCGCGCACCTGCCCTGCCGCATCGCGCACCGGCACGGCCACGGCCACCAGCCCCGCGATGAATTCCTCGCAGTCGCGCGAATAGCCGCGCCTGGCGATCGCATCGCACTCGGCGCGCAGCGCATCGGGCTTGACGAGCGTGTTGGCCGTCATGCGCGCGAGCGGCAGCCGGTCGATGAGCGCATCGCGCTCCTTCTTGGGCATCTGCGCCAGGAACAGCTTGCCGCTCGCGGTGCAGTGCAGCGGCACGTGCGAACCGACGTCGAGCGTGAGCCGCAGCGGCCACTGCGCCTCCACGCGGTCGAGGTAGAGCACCTGGGCGCCGTCGAGCGTGGTGAGGTTGCAGGTCTCGCCGACCTGCCGCACGAGTTCGGACAGCACCTGGTGCCGCAGGCCGCGCACCGTGCCATGGTTCAGGGTGTCGAAGGCGAGCTTGCGCAGCGCGGGGCCGACGCTGAACGAACGCTCGTCCACGTCGCGCGCCAGGAAGCCGGTGGCCAGCAGCTGGGTGCAGATGCGGTGTGCCGTGCCCTTGGGCAGCCCCAGCTGCGCGGCCAGCTCGGCGAGCGTGAGGGCGCGGCCTTCGCTGGCCAGCAAGGCCAGCAGGCGAAGGCTGCGCTCGGCCGACGAGCCGGAGGCCGGCTCCTCCGCGGCAGGCACGGAAAGCGATGGCGAAGACACGGCGGCTGCGGAGCGCGCGGAACGTGGCATGCGGGTAAACCTTAAAAATGGAACATTGCGTTCCGAAAAACATTAACCTAGGATGCAAGCAAGCCAAGCGATTGTTCCACTCCCCGGGTGCCATGCATGCGTGATGAAGAGTTCGACTACATCGTAGTGGGCGCCGGTTCGGCCGGCTGCGTGCTGGCCGGCCGGCTGAGCGAAGACCCGGCCACGCGCGTGCTGCTGCTCGAAGCGGGCCCGGTGGACAGGTCGCTCTGGATCCACCTGCCCATCGGCTACGGCAAGACGATGTGGAGCCCCACCTACAACTGGCGCTTCGAGACCGACCCCGACCCGAACATGAACGGCCGGCGCATCTACTGGCCCCGGGGCAAGACGCTGGGCGGTTCGAGCGCGATCAATGGGCTGATCTACATCCGCGGCCAGCGGGAGGACTACGACCACTGGGCCGCGCTCGGCAATGCGGGCTGGGGCTACGACGACGTGCTGCCCTACTTCATCCGCTCCGAAGGCAACCAGCGCGGCGCGAGCGCCTTCCATGGCGGCGACGGGCCGCTGAAGGTGTCGGACATCGCGGCGAAGCACGAACTCATCGAGGCCTTCATCGGCGGCGCGCAGCAGATCGGCGTGCCGCGCACCGACGACTTCAACGGCGCCGCTCAGGAAGGCGCGGGCTACTACCAGCTCACCACGCACAAGGGCTGGCGCTGCAGCACGGCCAAGGCCTACCTGGTGCCGGCGCGGAACCGGCCCAATCTGCGCATCGAGACGGAGGCGCTGGCCAACCGGCTGGTGTTCGACGGCCGGCGCGCCGTGGGCGTGAGCTACCGCCAGGGCGGAGAGACAAAGACCGCGCGCTGCCGCGCCGAGGTGCTGCTTTCGGCGGGTTCGATCCAGTCGCCGCAGCTGCTGCAGCTCTCGGGCATCGGCCCGCGCGCGCTGCTCGAGCGCATGGGCATCGCGCCGGTGCATGTGCTGCCGGGCGTGGGCGAGAACCTGCAGGACCATCTGCAGATCCGGCTGGGCTACGAATGCAGCAAGCCCATCACCACCAACGACCAGCTCAACTCCTGGTTCGGCCAGGCGAGCATGGGCCTGGAATGGCTGGCGCGCCGCACCGGCCCGCTCGCGGTGGGGATCAACCAGGGCGGCTGCTTCATGCGCGCGCTGAAGGACGACAGCGGCCGGCCGGTGGCCGCCACGCCCGACATCCAGTTCCACGTGGCCACGCTCTCGGCCGACATGGCGGGCGGCAAGGTGCATCCGTACTCGGGCTTCACGATGTCGGTGTGCCAGTTGCGGCCCGAGTCGCGCGGCCATGTGCGCATCCGCTCGCTCGACGCGGCCGAGCCGCCCGAGATGCAGCCCAACTACCTGGCCACCGAGCTCGACCGCGCGACCACCGTGGCCGGCGTGAAGGCAGCGCGCGCCATTGCGCAATCGCCCGCGATGCAGCCCTACGTGAAGCGCGAGGTGAAGCCCGGCCCCGATGCCGCGAGCGACGCCGACCTGCTGGAGTTCTGCCGCAACAACGGCGCCACCATCTTTCACCCCACGGGCACCTGCCGCATGGGCAACGATCCGCTCGCGGTGGTCGATGCGCGCCTCTGCGTACACGGCGTGGCCGGGCTGCGCGTGATCGACTGCTCGGCCATGCCCACGCTGGTGTCGGGCAACACCAACGCACCCGCCGTGATGATGGCCGAGAAGGCCGTCGACATGATCAGAGAGGACGTGAGGGCGGCAGCCGCCGCGACAACCACATCGGAGACAAAGACATGAGCGCAAGCGACGAGAAAGCGATTCGCAGGGTGGTGGTTTCGGCCCTGGTGGGCGCCACCATCGAGTGGTACGACTTCTTCCTGTACGGCGTGGTGGCCGGCATCGTGTTCAACAAGCTCTACTTCCCGGGCAGCGACCCGGTGGTGTCGACCCTGCTGGCCTACACCACGTTCGCGGTGGGCTTTGTCACGCGGCCGCTGGGCGGCGTGATCTTCGGCCATTTCGGCGACAAGATCGGCCGCAAGAGCATGCTCATCATCACCTTGATGATCATGGGCGTGGCCACCTTCCTGATCGGCCTGGTGCCCACTTACGCGCAGATCGGCATCGCAGCGCCCTTGCTGTTGTTGCTGCTGCGCGTGGCGCAGGGCATCGGGCTGGGCGGCGAATGGGGCGGCGCGGTGCTGATGGCGTACGAATACGCGCCGAAGGGCAAGCGCGGCTTCTATGCCTCGCTGCCGCAGATCGGGCTGGCCATCGGCCTGTGCATGGCCTCGGGCGTGGTAGCGCTCCTGTCATGGCTGCTGACCGACGAGCAGTTCCTCGCATGGGGCTGGCGCATCGCGTTCCTGATTTCCGGCGTGATGGTGGGGGTGGGCATGTACATCCGCCTGCACGTGCAGGAGACGCCGGAGTTCGCGGCTGTGAAGGCGCGCAACGCCGAGCTGCGCATTCCGTTCATGGACATGCTGCGGCGCTATCCGGGCAACGTGCTCAAGGGCATGGGCGCGCGCTACATCGACGGGGTGTTCTTCAACATCTTCGGCGTGTTCTCCATCAACTACCTGACCGGCACCCTCAAGATCAGCCGCACCGACGCGCTGCTGGGCGTGATGGCCGCTGCCGTGGTGATGATCTTCTTCATTCCCTTCTTCGGCCGCCTGTCCGACCGGATGGGGCGCGGCAAGGTCTACATGTGGGGTTCGCTGATCACGGCAGTGTCGGCGTTTCCGGGCTTCTGGCTCATGACGCACAGCGGCGGCAGCGTGCTGCTGGTGTGGCTCGCGATCATCATCCCCTTCGGCATCCTGTATGCCTCGGTGTACGGGCCGGAGGCCGCGCTGTTCTGCGACCTGTTCGACGCCAAGGTGCGCTACACGGGCATCTCCTTCGTCTACCAGTTCTCGGGCATCTTTGCCTCGGGCATCACGCCGATCATCGCGACCGCGCTGCTCAAGTCGGGCGGCGGCCAGCCGTGGCAGATCTGTCTGTATGTGCTGTTCGCGGGCGTGGTGTCCGCCGCGTGCGCGTGGATGATCGGGCGGTCCGCGTCGCCGGCCGATGCGCCGGTGGCAGTGGCCTCGCGCTGACTTTGTCCTTATTCCTCAGGAGGTCCTGCCCATGGCGAGCGCACGCACCACGGCCGCGGTGCGCGTCTCGACGCCGAGCTTCACGTACACATGCTCCAGGTGCTTGTGGACGGTGCGCGGGCTGATCTCCAGCAAGGCGGCGATCTCGGCGTCGGTCTTGCCGCGCGAGAGCCAGTGCATCACATCGCCCTCGCGCGGCGTGAGGCCGGCCAGCGGTACATCGGGCGACGGCGCATCGGGCAGCGGCGCATGAGGCAGCGGCGCCGCGGCGCGGCAGGCCAGCCGGTACAGGAAGGCCACCGCCACCGCATGCTCCAGTCCCGCGCGCCGGTAGCGGTCGGCCTGCCCTGCGGCGCGGCGGAACTCGCCGCGGCCCGGCGCCTTGGTGGCGCTGCCGGGGCTTGCGCGCAGGCCGTTGCTGCCTGTGCCATGAGGCCGCATGGGCGAATGCCCGGACTCCAGCTGCTCCAGCAGGCGAAGCGCGCCCGCTCGATCATTGCGCGTCAGATGCGTCATGGCATGCCCCTTTCACGGTGCATACGCATTGCTGCGTATGGCGCCTGCAAGCATCGAGACGCAGGATGCTCGCAGGCCCTTTGCCGCGACCCAGTATAGGCAGGCAAGGCGCGCGCAGGCTGCTTCCTGCGAAAGGATACACATGGCCATCGACGAAACAAGGCTTGACGCTTACATGGGTAGCCTTGCGCCAGCCTCTTTTCGACCTGCCTGATCTTCGAAACACGTCCGCGAGGACATTCCAGGAGCCACCATGTCACGCCAATACATCGACTGCCGCGAGTTTCCAAGCACGATGAACTGCAGTGTCGCGCTCTCCGCCGATACCGAGAGCGAACTGCTCGAAGCCGCCGTCCAGCACGCCGTGGCCGTCCACGGCCATACCGACACGCCGGAATTTCGCCAGCAACTGGCAAGCATGTTCAAGACCGGCACGCCGCCGCTGCAGGCGCCGCCCGCGCAGAAGGTTCCTGCCTGAGGCCGGCGGGCCCCGGCCACCACCGCCGGGGGCGATGAACACCTTCGGGTGCTTTCGGGAGCCGCCGGGAGCCGCTGCCGCGATTCGGGGGAAAAGGGGGATGCCCCTACGGCCTGCGCCCCAACCCCCGATGCTGGAACAATGCGGCCACCATGGACGGCCTCGATCTCATCAAAACTTTCCGCGAAGTGGCGTTTCGGCGCAGCTTCTCCCGCGCCGCCATTTCGCTCGGCATGTCGAAGGCCACGGTCAGCCGCTACGTGGCGGAACTCGAAACCCGCAGCGGCGTGCGCCTGCTCAACCGCTCCACCCGTTCGCTGAGCCTGACGGATGCCGGGCAGGTGCTGCTCGACCGCAGCACCGAGCTGGTGGCCATGGCCGAGAACACACTCAACGACCTGCAGGCCCACGGCTCGCACCCGCAGGGGCGGCTGCGCATGAGCGCGCCGCACGGGCTGATCGCGGGCTGGCTGTCCGACGTGATCGCCGAGTTCATCAAGCTCTATCCGGACGTGTACGTGAGCCTGGTGTTCACCAACAGCGAGATCGACCTGATCGAGGAAGGCATCGACATCCACCTGACGGGCGGGCGCATCGATGACATGAACCTGATCGTGCGCCGGCTGGTGCCTTTCGACATGGTGGTCTGCGCGAGCCCGGCCTACTGGGCCCGGCGCGGCATTCCCAGGGTGCCCGAAGACCTGGGCCGCCACGACGTGCTGAGCTACTCGGCCAAGCCCACCACCCACCTGCCCTTCGAGACCGGCGGCAAGGCGGTCGACGTGCCGGTGCACAGCCGCATGGAGGCCAACGACGCCGTTGCGCTCATCGAGCTGGCGCTGCGCGGCGCGGGCGTGGCCTACGTGCCCGAGCCGCTGGCGCAGTCGCACCTGGAGCGCGGCGCGCTGGTGCCGGTGCTGCGCGAGCACATGCCGCGCGACCACTGGCTGTATGCGGCCTACTCGCAGCGCCGCCACAACAGCGCCGCGATGCGCACCATGCTCGACTTTCTCGAGCAGTCGATGGTTCAGCACGGCAATCCGCCCGCGATGCCGCCGCTGCCGCCCGCATCGCAGGTGCTGGCTTCCCCTCCTTCTGTTGCGGCTACATGCGCCCTTTCCAGGGCACCAGGCGCCGCTCGAGCCACCGCATCAGCAGGTCGAACAGATAGGCCACCACCCCGATGACGATGATGCCCATGATGACGATGTCGGTGCGCAGGAAGTTCGACGCGTTCAGCACCATCTGGCCCAGCCCCATGTTGGCCGCTACCATCTCGGCGGCCACCAGCGTGGTCCAGCCGAAACCGATGGCAATGCGCATGCCCACCAGGATGTCGGGCAGCGCCGACGGCAATATGACGTGCCGGATCACCTGCATGTAGCTCGCGCCCATCGAATACGCGGCGTTGATCTGCTCCTGCGACGCGCTGCGCATGCCCGAGCGCGCGGCCAGCGCCAGCGGCGCAAAGCAACTCAAAAAGATCAGCAGCACCTTGGGCAACTCGTCGATGCCGAACCAGATGATGATCAGCGGCAGGTAAGCCAGCGGCGGCAGCGGCCGGTAGAACTCCAGCGGCGGATCGAAGATGCCGCGCCAGAAGCGGCTCATGCCCATTGCAATGCCCACCGGAATGGCCGTGGCGCAGGCCAGCAGGAACGCCGAGAACACGCGGAACATGCTCGCGAGGAAGTGCTGCCACAACGGCTTGTCGTTGGCCTGCCCCGTGAGGTACTCGTAGAACTGCTGGAACACCGCCTGCGGCGTCGGCAGGAACAGCGGCTTGACCCAGCCCATGTTGGTGACGAGGAACCACAGCGCGACCAGCGCCACCACCGTGACCACGCTGATGGTCACGCTCGAGCCCTCGCCCGGCACCTTGAAGGCGCTGGTCTTGAGCTTGGTGCCGGCCGGCGCAGGCGGCGGCGCGGCGGGCTTGGAGGGTGGCGTCATGGCGACAGGCGATGCAATGGTGGCCTCAGGCATGGGCAGCCTCGCGATGATGAATGATCGAAAGAACCTCTTCGCGCATGCGGATGAATTCGGGTTCCGATTTCACCTTGCGCGAGTCGCCATGCGAGAGGAACTGGCGCGAGAACGGAACCTCGTCGTACACGTGCGAGATGCGCCCCGGGCTCGGGCTCATCACGACCAGCCGCGTGGCCAGGAACAGCGCCTCTTCGACCGAATGGGTGATGAAGAACACCATCTTGTTCGATCTGGACCAGGCCTTGAGCAGGATCTCCTGCACCTGTTCGCGCGTGAACGCGTCGAGCGCGCCCATGGGCTCGTCCATGAGCAGCACGGCCGGGTCGCTGGCCAGCGCACGCGCAATGCCCACGCGCTGCTGCATGCCGCCCGAGAGTTCGTACACCGTGCGCTCCGCGTACTGCTGCAGGCCCACGAGCGCGAGTTTTTCTTCCGCGATGCGGTCGCGCTCGGCCTTGCCGGCGCCGGCCAGGCGCAAGCCCAGCGCCACGTTGTCGCGCACGTTGAGCCAGGGCATCAGCGCATGCTTCTGGAACACCACGCCGCGATCGGCGCCGGGGCCGACCACGGGCTTGCCGTCGAGCAGGATCTGTCCGGTGGAAGGCGGCAGGAAGCCGGCAATGCTGTTGAGCAGCGTGGTCTTGCCGCAGCCCGAGGCGCCGAGCGCCACGACGAAGTCGCCGTCGCGCATCGTGAGGTTGACCGGCGCGAGCGCCTGCAGCGTGCCGCCCTTGACGGCGTAGTTGACCGTGAGGTCGCGAATGTCGAGCGTGGGCATGCGGCCTACTTTCCCATGGCTTTCTCGACGTAGGCCGTGGTCACGAAGGCGCTGTAGTCGGGCTTGACCTCCTGCACCCGGCCCTGCTCCTTCAGGAACGCCGCCGTGCCCGCCATCGCCTTGGCCGCGCCACCGCCCAGCCACGTGGGCGAGACCTGTTCAGCCATGGTCGGAAAGGTGTAGAGCGCCATTGCGGCCGACACGTCCTTGGGGTCGGCCTTGGTCCACTTGGCCATGGCCTTGGTCTGCGGCGAGTCGGGCGTCCAGCTCTTTCCGCTGGCCTTGTATTCCTCGTTGGCGCGGTTGAGCGCCTTCACGAAGGCGATCATGAACGGCTCGTTGGCCGCGGCCCACTTGGCGTTGACCACGATGCCCTCGAAGGTGGGCGCGCCGCGCTTGCCGATGCTGCCCGAGGTGGCGATGGTCTTGCCCGTGCCCTTGATCCTGGAGAGCACCGGGTCCCAGATGAACGTGGCGTCGATGTCGCCGCGCTCCCAGGCCGCCGCGATCTCGGGCGGGCGCATGTTCATCACGTTGACGCTCTTGGGGTCGACGCCGTCCATCTTCATGCCGGCCATGAGCTGGTAGTGCGCAGTCGAGACGAATGGCGTGGCCACCTTCTTGCCGGCCAGGTCCTTCATGCTGTTGATGCCCGATGCATTGCGCGCAACCAGCGCCTCGGCGTTGGCGATGTCGGCCGAGATCCAGAACAGCTTGATGTCCTGCCCTTGGCTGGCCGCGGCCGTGAGCGGGCTGGAGCCGGTTTCGCCCATCTGCACGTCGCCCGACGCCATGGCCCGGATCACGTCGCCGCCGCCCGAGAACATGCGCCAGTTGATCTTGTAGCCCGTGGCTTTTTCGACCTCGCCCGATTCCATGACCAGGCGCAGGGGGACCAGCATGTCCTGGTGGGCGAAGGTGAGCTCCTTGGCCTGCTGCGCGAATGCGGCGCCGCCGCTGCTCATCAACATCAGCATCGCGGCGGCTGCGAGCGCTGCGCGTTTCAGGGAAAGACGTCGGGGCATGGTCATTCTGTTTTCTCCTGTGGATGGGTCTGGGCGGACTTTGCACCTGTTGTCTCTTTGCAGGAAGTACCAGCGTTGTGGGTGGTATGGAGCCAGCTTGTCGGTGAATACCCTTGTTCTGGTGCGATGCCTGTTGGTGTGCACGGGGGAGGTGCGTTTTTTTTGTTCCGGGGCCGGGACTCGCCCCGGCGGGCGACTCACTTTCTTTGCTTCGCCAAAGAAAGTAAGCAAAGAAAGGCGACCCCTACTGTCTGCGACCCCTTCGCTGCGCTACGGGGCAACCTGCGGTGCTCGCGTTTCGCGGGGTCCGCAGAACTCGCTTCGCTCGAACAGCTGCGGCCCTGATCCGCGAAACGCTCCGCTCCTCGGCGCATACAGAAGGGGTGGGAGCGGGTGGCCTTTGCTTCGCTCGGCCCCAATACCAACAGCCAATACCAACAGCCGATACCAACCACCGCGGCGCGCAGCGCCGCGGTGGCCTGGTGGCCGAGCGAAGCAAAGGCCCGTGTGGTCTGCCCTCCCCTCTGGCTGCGCCGAGGAGCGGAGCGTTTCGCGGATCAGGGCTCGCCCTTGTCTGAGCGAAGCGAGTTTGGGCGAGACCCCGCGAAACGTGAGCACCGCAGGTTGCCCGCAGCGAAGCGAAGGGTCGCAGACAGTGGGGTCGCCTTTTCTTTGCTTACTTTCTTTTGGCGAAGCAAAAGAAAGTGAGGCCGCCGCCGGGCGGAATCCCGGCCCCCGAACCCAAAACAAAACAAATCAATGCGCCCTCACCTCCCCCCGAGCCAACGCCAGTTCCTCAACCGCCACCCCCAAAGCCCGAATCCCCAACGGAATCTGCCCCGCAGCAATGGACGACAACCGCAGCCGAAAGAACGGGCACGGATAAGGCGGCTTCGCAAAGAACACATCGCCCGCCTCGATCAGCACCCCATGGTTGCGGGCCATCAACGACAGCTCCGTCGCATCCACCCACGTCGGCGCCTGCACCCAGATCGAAGCTCCGCCCGAGGGCAGCCGGAACTCGAAATCGGGCAGGTGCTCGCGCAGCGCCTGGGCGGCCAGCGCAAGCCGCTCCTGCATCGCGTGGTTCACGCGCCGCGCATGCGACTCGTGGTGCCCCAGCGAGAGAAACAGCGCATACGCGTGCTGCAGGAAGGCGCTCGGGTGCCGAACCATCGCATGCCGGATCACGCGCAGCTCCTTGATCAACGCACGCGGCGCCACGATGAAGCCCAGCCGCAAGGCCGGCGACAAGCTCTTGGACACCGACCCCACGTAGATCACCCGCCCCGTCTTGTCCAGGCTCTTGAGCGCGGGCATGGGCGTGCCTTCGTACAGGTTCTCCGCCTCGTAGTCGTCCTCGATGATCACGAAGTCCTGCAGCTCGGCCTTGCGCAGCAGCCACTGCCGGCGTTCGAGGCTCAGCGTCGCGGTCGTGGGGCTTTGGTGCGAGGGCGTAACGAACAGGTAGTCGGCCGCCGGCAGTGCATCGACCACCAGCCCGTCTTCATCGACATTCACCTCCACCCACTTCGGCTGCCGCAGCGAGAAGCTGTTGCGCGCATGCGGATGGCCCGGCTCCTCCAGCCCCACGCGCGTCTGCTCGTCGAACAGCGCCTCGGCCAGCAGGTAGTAGGCATGCTGCGCGCCCATCGTGACCAGGATCTCTTCCTTGAGCGCAAATACCCCACGCTTGGGCAGCAGCCGCGTGCGGATCTGCTCGATCAGATCGGGCACGTCGTCGGTCTCGAAGTCGGGCGTCCAGTGCGGCAGCTGCGAGCGCGCCAGGCTGCGCGCGCAGCACTCGCGAAAGTCTTCGGTGGGAAACAGCTGCGGGTCGTGGTTGCCGTAGACGAACGGGTATGGATAGTCGCGCCAGTGGTCGGGCTTCGACAGCGTGGGCTTGTCGACCAGCGAGCGCAGCACGCGATCCGACCAGTCGGGCGGCTGGCTCGCCTGCCCGCTGCGGCCCACCAGCGGCTCGGCGCGCACGGCCGACAGCGGACGGGCATCGTGCGCCACGAACACCCCGCTGCGCGGACGCGCTTCCAGAAAGCCTTCGTCGATCAGCTGCAGGTAGGCCGAGGTCACGGTGTTGCGGCTCAGGCCCAGCAGCGCCGCAAGCTCGCGCGACGAAGGCAGCGGCGCGCCGGGCGCCAGGTGTTCTTCGAGGATGGCCTGCACCACGGCGGCGCGCAGGCGGGCCTGCAGCGGCAGCGCCGGTTGATCGGGCAGTGCGAAGAGCTGCGCCCACTGGGTGGCTCGCGGATTCGGGGGCATGGTGCGCCGCAGTTTAGGGCAGCGCACACGGTCCGTGGTGCTCTGGCTTGGTCGAATCTTCCCAACTGGCCCTATCGCGCCGGCGGGCGGCTGCCTACGCTTGCCGCATCAATTTCCGGAGTTCCCGCGTGACCGCAATGCCTTCCTCCACTGCCGTGACCACCGACACCCTCGCCGCCTTCAGCGACGCCTGGAACCGCCACGACATCGACGCGCTGATGAGCTTCATGACCGAGGACTGCATCTTCCAGACCGCCGCCGGACCCGAGGCCTGCGGCACCCGCCACGTGGGCACCGAGGCGGTGCGCAAGGCCTTCGCGGCGGCATGGCAGGCGGTGCCCGATGCGCAATGGATCGATGGCCGCCATTTCGTGCACGGCGATTTCGGCACCTCGCAGTGGACCTTCACGGGCACCGCGGCCGACGGCAGCCGCATCGAGACCGATGGCATCGACGTCTTCACCTTCAGGGGCGCAAAGATCCACCTGAAGAACGTGTTCCGCAAGGCCCGCCCCACCCTGCCGGCGGCCCGCTAGGCCCGCCGCACCGGGAGCCTTCACATCATGACCCCGTCCGGCACCGCCTCCTTCTCCGCCTCGCAACCGCAGCAGCAATCCGCGAGCCGGCCCTACGACCCGCGCTACGACCCGCTGGTCGCGCCCGACCCCGGCGCAGGCCGCGCCTATGCGCCCACCTGGTGGGTGGCCAGCGCCGGCACGCCGCCCGAGGACGACGGCCCGCTGCTGCGCGACATCGATGTCGACGTGGCCATCATCGGCTCGGGCGCCACCGGCATGTCGACCGCGCTCTACCTGGCACAGGAGCATGGCATCCAGGCCACGGTGCTCGAGGCCAACCAGGCGTCGTGGGGCTGCTCCAGCCGCAGCGGCGGCCAGGGGCAGAACGCCAGCGGCCGGCTCAAGCGCTCGCAGTGGATCCAGCGCTGGGGCCTCGACACCGCCAGGCGGCTCGACGCCGAGATCCGCGGCGGCTTCGAGAACTTCAGGCACCTCACCACGCAGATCGACTGCGACGCCTTCGACGGCGGCCATCTCCATCTTGCGCACCGGCCCGAAAAGCTCGCGGTTCTCGAAGCCGAGGCGCGCCTGATGCGCGAGCAGTTCGGCTACGCCACGCGCATGCTGACTGCCGAAGAGCTGCGGCGCGACTATTGCGACGAGCGCGAGGCAACCGGCGCCATGTTCGAGCCCGAAGGCGTGGGCATCCACCCGTTGAAGTTCACCTTCGGCCTGATGCGCCGGGCCCGTGCGCTGGGCGTGAAGGTGCACACATCGAGCCCCGTGCAGGGCTGGCAGACCATCGACGGCGTGCACCACCTGCAGACGCCCGGCGGCGTGGTGCGCGCGCGCCGCGTGGCGGTGTGCACCGGCGGCTACACCGGGCAGGCGCTGAGCCCGCTGCTGAAGAACCGCATCATGCCGATCCTCTCCAACTCGGTGGTCACGCGGCCGCTCACCGAGGCCGAGCTGCAGGCCACCAACTTCAGGTCGCTGACCTTCCTGACCGACACGCGCACGCTGCGCTTCTACTACCGGCTGCTCAAGGGCAACCGGCTGCAGATCGGCAGCCGCAGCTCGGTGAGCGGCGCCGATGCCGAGCACCCGGTGCACCTGAAGCTGCTCACCGACGCCATCGCGCGCAAGTTCCCGCCGCTGGCGGGCATCCGCATCGACTACTCGTGGTGGGGCTGGGTCGACATGAGCCACGACATGATGCCGCGGATCACGCAGCCCGAGGCGGACAGGAAGATCTGGTATGCGGTGGGCTACGGCGGCAACGGCGTGTCCTTCTCGACCTGGGCCGGCAAGCGGCTGGCCGAGCGCGTGGCCGGCAAGGACGCGGGCAAGGACGTGTTCGAGCTTCCCATCTACAAGTCCGCGCTGCCCTTTCCGAATGTGCTGGGGCTGGTGGAGTCGCCCGCCTTCGCACCGTTCCGGCGCATCGGCCAGCGCATGCTCTACAAGTGGTATTGGTTGCGCGACGAGAAGTAGCAGCAGCCGCCACGCCGGGCCGGGCTGTGTTGCAATCGCATGTTTTCAACGTGCAGGCACCGACGCATGACGACCTCTTCCCTCCTGATCCGCCCTCCGGCACCGGACGACTACGCGGCATGGAAGCCGCTATGGGACGGCTACAACGCCTTCTACCAGCGTGAGGGCCCCACGGCCCTGCCCGACGAGATCACGCGGGTGACCTGGCAGCGCTTCTTCGATGCCTACGAGCCGGTGCACGCGCTGGTGGCCGAGCGCAACGGCCAGCTGGTGGGCCTCACCCACTATCTCTTTCACCGCAGCACCACGCGCATCGAGCCGAACTGCTACCTGCAGGACCTGTTCACGCTGCCGTCGGAGCGCGGCCGTGGCGTGGGGCGGCATTTGATCGAAGGCGTCTGCGCGCACGTCAAGGGCGTGGGCGCGCACCGCCTGTACTGGCAGACGCACGCGACCAACACCGCCGGGCGCGCGCTCTACGACAAGGTTGCCACGCACGATGGATTCATCGTGTACGGCACCTTCGTCTGAACCTCTGCTGAAGAAGATCGGTACCTGATCAGTACTTGATGGTCACACCGGCCTTCACGCCGTTGTTGGCCTTGCCATCCGTCAGCACGCCGCCCGTGAGCGACACGTTGCCGCCCGTGCTCGCGCCCAGCGAGTAGGTGGGCCGCGGCGTGGAAGTGTCGGTGCCGATGTAGCTCCCGCTCCCGTCGGGCCGCTGCACGCCGATCGTCGCGCCCTTGGTGTAGGCCGAGGTTTCGGTGGAATTGACGTTCGGCGCCACGTAGACCGTGCCCTTGTCGTCGCTGTCGACGGGCAGTTTCACCGGCTCCGCCATCGCGGTGGCGGCTGCGCAGCAGGCGGCCGCGCCCACCCACGCAAAGATCATCGATTTGCTCATGCCCCGATCCTCGCGGCTGGGCGGCGCGGCGCCTGTAGGACAAGAGGCAAGCCGGCCTTGGCTGGCAGGCGCTTTGTCATGGTTGCGCCGTGCACGGGCGGGGACGCTTGTCTCCCGCCAGAAGGGGCGCACCGCCCATGTGCGCAGGCGGCGCAATTCCTACAGTGATTTCACGGGCGAAGGCGCTTGGGTCCGGCATGGACGACGAGCAACGCCAGCTGGCACATCACTTGGGAAAACAAGCCGTGAAAAAGGTAAATCCATGAACAAGACATTCCGAACCCTCTGGAATCCGGCGCTCGGCGCATGGGTGGCCGCGCCCGAAATCGCACGCGGCCACGCGCGGTCGGCTGGTGTGCGTGCCGTCGCCATGGCGGTGCTGTGCCTGAGTGCCGGCTCGACGCTGGCCGAGGGCGGCGCGGGTGGCCAGCCTGTGGACAGCGCGCTGCACGCGGGCACCGGTGGCAGCAACGGCAGCGGCGGCGCTGGCGGGCTCAACGACGCCTCCGTCGCAGCGCATGGCGGGGATGGCGGGTCGTCGACCGATGCCGGCGTCACGGCAGGGTCCGCGGCCGACATCGGCGCCTTCGGCGGCGCCACCGCGGGCGCGGGCGGTGCGGCGGGCAGCTCCAGCACCGTGGTCTCCCCCGGTGTGCTGCAGGGAGCCAGCGGCGGCGCGGGCGAATCGCAGACCGGCGATTTCAGCAACGGCAATGGATACGGCGGCGGCGGTGGCGGCGGCTACTACGGCTTTTTGATGGGCTCCGGCACCATCGCGTCCTGGGGCAGCTACACCGGCGGCAGCGGAGGCGCGGGTGGCAATGGCTATTGGGCAGCCGGCGGCGGCGGCGCCGGAGGCTATGGGTCCACGCTGATTGGCCTGGTCAACAACTACGATGCGGCCGGCACTTCCACCGGTGGCGCCGGCGGCAAGGGCGGCGATGCCTACTCGCAGGCCGGTGGCGGCGGCAGTGGCGGCGGCGGATTCTTCATCAGCGCGGCAACGCCGGGACTCGGCTTCGGCAACAGCGGCACGCTCGCGGGCGGTGCCGGCGGCGCGGGCGGGTCCGAGCTGCTGCCGGCCCGAAGCAATGCCGCGGGCGGCGGCGGCGGCGCGGGCGGCGCCGGTGCCACGCTGGCCGGCAGCACCCTGGCCGTGACCAACGTCGGCCAGATCACCGGTGGCGCCGGGGGCGCTGGCGGTACGGGTGGCGGCGGCGCGGGCGGCACCGGTGCGCCCGGCAGCGGCGGCGACGGCGGTGCCGGCCTTCTCTCCACCGGCAGCAGCGCGACCATTGCCAACAGCGGCACCATCGCCGGTGGTGCGGGCGGCATTGGCGGGGCCAACAGCAACGGCGGCGCAGGCGGTGCCCACGGCGCCGGCGGTGCAGGCGTGACAGGCGCCAACCTGAGCATCGCCAACAGCGGGACCATTTCAGGCGGCCTCGGCGGCGACGGCGCCACGCGCGCCTCGGCCGTGTCGTTCACCGGCGGCAGCAGCAACAGCCTGACCGTGAATGCGGGCTCATCGATGCTGGGCGCCATTGCCATCCAAAGCGGTGCCAGCGCCAGCATCATTGCGGGAGCCGACGGCCTGAGCCTGGGCAATGCACTGCTGCTGGGCGGCACAGGCACCATCGACACCAACGGCCACGGCATGGGCTGGTCGGGCCCGATCTCGGGCACCGGCGACCTGGTGAAGGTGGGCGCAGGCACGCTGACGCTGGCCGGCGCCAACACATACAGCGGCGGCACCAACGTCGCGGCCGGTACCTTGCGCGCCGGCGCGGCCGACACCTTCAGCAGCGCGAGCGCCTTCACGGTCGGCGCGGGCGCCACGCTCGACCTGGCGGGCCACAGCCAGACCATCGCGTCGATGACCAGCAGCGGCACCGTTTCGCTGCTGAGCGGCACACCCGGCGCCACACTCACGGTGCGGGGCCCCTGGGTGGGCAACGACGGCACGCTGCGCCTGGGCACGGCGCTCGGCACCAGCGCCAGCCTGAGCGACCGGCTGATCCTCAGCGGCTGCACCGCCATTGCCAGCGGCAGCACCAACATACAGATCACCAACCTGGGCGGCCTGGGCGCGCTGACCATCGGTAGCGGCATCGAAGTCGTGACCGCGATGAACGGGGCCACGACCACGGCGCAGACCACCCGCGACGCCTTCCGCCTGGCGGGCGGCCACGTCGACGCCGGTGCCTACGAGTACCGGCTGCACGCCGCCGACGCCACCGGCGCGGGCGAGAACTGGTACCTGCGCTCCGGCATCATCGTCGCGCCGCCGCCGCCGCCTCCACCACCACCTCCACCGCCGCCTCCTCCACCGCCGCCTCCTCCACCGGCACCTCCGGCACCTCCGGCACCTCCGGCGCCACCTGCGCCACCGGCACCTCCGGCACCACCAGCGCCTCCCGCGCCTCCCGCGCCTCCGGGCGATGGTGGCGCCCCCCCGCCGAGCGGCGGCGAGCCCCCGCGAAGCGCCGACGGCGGCACCCCGCCGGCCGCTGCCGGCGTGACGGTGCCTACCTACCGTGCCGAAGTGCCGCTGTATGCGGCGCTGCCCGAGCAGTTCCGCCAGTCCAACCTGGCGATGGTGGGCAACCTCCACCAGCGCGTGGGCGACGACGGCGCGGCCGGCCTCGCCACCGCCACGCCGGAGCAGGGCTACCGCCAGGGCTGGGCCCGCGTCATCAGCACGGACCGCACCATCGGCCAGGCCGGCACCGTCAGCCCTGTCAGCAAGGGACGCCTCACGGGGTTCCAGGCCGGCAACGACCTGTGGGCCGATCCCAGCTGGCGCGTCGGCATCTACGTCGGCCAGCTCGAGGGCGACATGCGCGTGAACGGCTTTGCCCGCGGCGTGCAGGGCTACGCGGTCGGCTCCAGCGACCTGCGCAGCCAATACCTGGGCGCCTATGCCACCTGGAAGAACGACAGCGGCCTGTACGTGGACGGCGTGCTGCAGGCCGGGCGCCACCGCTACACCGCGGCCACCACCCTGGGCTCGGCCGGCTCGGGCAAGGGCCACAGCCTGCTGGCCTCCATCGAGGTGGGCCAGGGCTTCCGCATCTCGCCGGAGTGGATCGTCGAGCCGCAATTGCAGCTGGTGCATCAGCGCGTGAGCTTGGACGACGCCGGCATCATCGGCGCCGTGGTGCAGCAGCACAGCCACAGCGGCTGGCTGGTGCGCGCCGGCGTGCGGGTCAAGGGCGAGATGACCACCAGCGCCGGTCCGCTGCAGCCCTATGCGCGGCTGAACCTCTACCGCAGCAGCAGCGGCACGGACGTGACGCGCTTCGTCGGTCCGGCGGCCTACACCGACATTGCCAGCCGCACCGGCGGCACGAGCACCGAACTGGCGGCAGGCGCCACGCTGCAGCTCACGCAGAGCATGAGCCTGTATGGCGAGGTCGGCAAGTTCTGGGCCTCGGGCGGCGACGCGCGCGTGAAGAGCGGGCTGAATGCCAGCCTCGGCCTGAAGATCCGCTGGTGAACCCGGAGCGCCCGGCGGGCGCTGCGGCCGCCGCTATCTTTGCTGCACGGCCACGGCGGCCGGCGCATCGGGCATCGCGAGCGGATTGCGCCCCGGCGCCTCGACGCGCGTCAGCGTGTTGCGGTCGGTGTGATGGAAGGGCTCGGCCTGGCCCTGGATCTGCATCACCGTGTCCTGGTCGTAGGACCAGGTGCCGTCGGCATTGATGGTCACTGTGATGTTCCATGCCAGCGTGGTGAAGGCGTGCTCGATGAAGGGGTTCGACACGATGCCGTTCACCAGGCTGCCGCGCTCGGCGCTGAGCGTGAAACGCGTGTCGTCCGCCTTGGCATGGCCGCTTGCCATGGCCACCTGCCCGCGCGGTATGGCCAGCGTGTGCAGCACCGTGCCGGTGGCCGGCTCCCAGAGCCAGTAGCCCACCTGGTCGTGGTACATCTTGGCGAGGCCGGGCTTGTGGATGTAGGTGTGGTAGCGCAGGCCGTACAGCAGCTGGGGGCCGTTGGTCTGCGGATCGATCGGCTGCAGTTCGTAGCGCTCCACGTAGACCTGCGTCTTGGGGCCTTCGCGCTTGGGCTTCACGTCCACGCCGCGGCTGCCCTCCCAGATGCCGGCCATGGCGCGCAGCGGCCCGAGGTTGGCGAGCGTGTCGGGGTCGGCGTTCGGCTCGGTGTAGATGTCTTCGGTGGGGTTCATGGTGTGTGGACTTCGGATTTCTGATCTGGTGAACGTGCCCTAGTCGTCCTGCGACGCCGACTTGTCGACCATGGCCAGCACCCTGTCGATGCGGCGCCCCTCGAGCGCGGCAACCTCGAAATGCCAGCCCGCGCAGTCGATGATTTCACCGGTCTTGGGCAGATGGCCGGAGACGGCCATCAGCAGGCCGGCCACGGTGTTGTAGCGGCCGCGCTCTTCCTCCGGCAGCTCGCGGATGCCGAGCCTGGCGCGCAGCTCGGACACCGGCATCAGCCCGTCGAGTTCCCACACGCCGTCGGGCCGCTCGCGCGCCCACGCATCGGTCAGGATGCCGGGCTGCAGTTCGCCGGTGATGGCTTCGAGCATGTCGCGCGGCGTCATGAGGCCCTGCACCACGCCGTACTCGTCGACCACGAACACCAGCCGGCCGCCGCGTTCGCGGAACTGCTCGAGCAGCTCCATGCCGGTGAGCGTCTCGGGCACGAACACGGCCGGCGCGGCCTCCTGGCCGAGCACGCCGACATGGCCGGTGCCCAGGCGCAGCAGGTGCGCCACGCTGATCACGCCGACCACGTCGTCGAGCGAGTTGCGGCACACCGGGTACCAGGAATGCACCAGGTTGAGCGCGCCCGCATCGGCCACCTTCTGCAGCGCCTCGGCCACGGTGTCGGAAGCGTCGAGCCATTCGATGTCGGCGCGCGGAACCATCAGCGACGACAGCCGGCGGTCGTCCAGGTGGAACACGTTGCGCACCATCTGGTGCTCGTGCTGCTCGATCACGCCGGCGTCCACGCCCTCTTCCAGGCTGGCCGAGATTTCTTCCTCGGTCATGGAGCGCGCGGCGTTGGCGTCGATGCGCAGCAGCTTCAGCACGGCGGCCGTGGCGCTCGCGAGCAGCCACACGAACGGCTTGGCGCCCTTGGCGAGCCCGCGCATCGGGCGCGACACCCAGAGCGCCACGGGCTCGGGATAAAGCTGGCCGATCCGCTTGGGCACCAGCTCGCCGAAGATGATGGTGAAGAAGGTGATGCCGGTCACCACCACGGCGGTGGAAGCCACGCTGGCCGTGCCGTGGCCCAGCCCCAGGTTTTCCATCCAGACCGCGAGCGGCTCCGCAAAGGCGGCCTCGCCCACGATGCCGCTGAGCATGCCGATCGACGTGATGCCGATCTGGACGGTCGACAGGAAATGGGTGGGCTCCTCCATCAGCCGCAACGCCGCCTCTGCGCCGGTATCACCCGTCTCGGCCAGCGCTGCCAGGCGCGCGCGCCGGCTGGTTGAAAGGGCCATTTCGGACATTGCAAACAACGCATTCAGCGTGGTCAGCATGGCCAGCAGGAGAACATCCATGAACGGGGGGTGAAAATGAGGACATGGCACTTTACTTGATCGGAGATATCCAGGGCTGCGACGCCGCCCTCCAGAAACTGCTCGACAAGATCGGTTTTTCCCCCAGCCGCGACACCGTCGTGCTGCTGGGCGACCTGGTCAACAGGGGCCCCGACTCGGCCGCCGTGCTGCGGCGCGTGCAGGGCTACGGCGCCTCCGCGCTGAGCCTGCTCGGCAACCACGACCTGCATCTGCTGGGCGTGGCGCACGGCGCGCGCAAGTCCAGCCGCAAGGACACGCTGGCCGGCCTGCTCGAAGCGCCCGACAGCGAAGCCATGCTCGAATGGGTGCGCCAGCAGCACATGGCGCTGCACATGCAGATCGGCGGCGGCGACCTGCTCATGGTGCATGCCGGCGTGCTGCCGCAGTGGACGGTCGGCGACACGCTCGCGCTGGCGGCGGAGGTCGAATCGGTGCTGCGCGGCCCGGCGCTGGGCGAATTTTTGCTCGGCATGTACGGCAACGAGCCGGCGCAGTGGAGCGACTCGCTGAACGGCGGCACGCGGCTGCGCGCCATCGTGAACGCGCTCACGCGCATTCGCTTCTGCACCGCCGAGGGCGTGATGGAATTCGAGAGCAAGGACGGCATGCTGCCCGGCCCCGAGGGCTTCATGCCGTGGTTCGACGTGCCCGGCCGCAAGACCGCCAACGCCACCGTCGCCTTCGGCCACTGGTCCACGCTGGGCTGGCTCTCGCGGCCCGACCTGCTCTCCACCGACACCGGCTGCGTCTGGGGCGGCTGCCTCAGCGCCGTGCGCATCGGCGCCACGCTGGACGAGCGCGAACTGATCCAGGTGAAGTGCGAGCAGGCGCAGAAGCCCGGCAAGCCGGACTGACCGGCCTCAGCCGCGCGGCAGCCTGAAGCGGTCGAGCGCCATGCGCTGCCGGCCCTCGGCATCGAAGTTCTCCGGCGCGAGCCAGCGCTCGAAGGCCGTGCGCAATGCAGGCCACTCGCCGTCGGTGATCGAGAACCATGCGGTGTCGCGGCTGCGGCCCTTGTAGACCACTGCCTGCCGGAAGATGCCTTCGAACCGGAACCCCAGGCGCGCGGCCGCACGCTTGGACGGCTCGTTGAAGTTGTCGCACTTCCATTCGTAGCGCCGGTAGCCGAGTTCGTCGAAGGCCAGCTTCATCAGCAGGTACTGCGCTTCTGTGGACATCGGCGTCTGCTTCAGCAGCGGAGAAAAAGTGACGCTGCCGACCTCGATCGCGCCGTGGGCCGGGTCGATGCGCATCAGCGCGAGCGTGCCGACGGCCCGGCCGCTCTGCCGGTCGATCACCGCGAAGTGCATCGGATCGACGCTCTGTGCGGCGCGTTCGATGTGGGCCCGAGTGCTCACCAGATCGATGGGCCGCTCGACGAACAGGTAAGTCCAGTCGCGGCCGTCGGGCGCCTGCGCATAGGCGGCGTGGAGGTCGTCGATGTGCTTGGCGGCATCGAGCGGTTCGAGCACGCAGTACCGGCCTTCGATGGGGCGGCGCGGCGGCAGGGAACGTGGAGTCCATTCGGGCACCAGGGGCCCGATGGGTTGGCCGTATTCGTTGTGGCGAGCTGACATGGGAGGCTTTCGGAAGCAATGAGGTGGCAGTGCCAGGGAACGATAAAGTACGCCCGGTGTGGCGCCACAGGAAGCACCACGTCTTGTCCATTTCATGGTGCCACGTTTTCATTCATGAGCAACCCGCCCCACCTTGCCTCCGCGGCACTGTTCGAATCCCCTCTGGTCAAGGATCGCGAGGCCGGCCCGATGCAGCGCCAGCTGCACGAGCGCCTGAAGCGCGCCATTCTCGACGGCGGCCTGGCACCTGGCGGCCGAAGGCTATGTGCAGCCCGACCGGCAGGGCACGCGCGGCCGCGGATGATCAACCCTGGACCGCCACGCCAAAGCCCGTGTCGAAGGTGCCCTTCACATCCAGCGGCTGCCTGATGAGCCCCACCTGGCGGTAGAAATCCGCCGTGCCCTGCTGGTCGGCAATGACCTGCGCATCGATGGGCACCCACTTCTGCTGGCGGCGCTCGAACTGCAGCCTGGCCGCTTCGGGCGGAATGCCGATGATGCGGGCCAGCGCGGCCGAGTAGGCATCGACGTTGCGGTACGACCAGAGCTGGGCCTTCACCACGCGCTGCAGAAAGTCCTGCAGCACCGGCCGCTTGGCGGCAATGGCGGCGTCGGTGGCCGCGAGGTAGCTGAGCCCCGGCAGCAGCCCGCGCCCGCCCACGAGCACGCGCGCATGACGGCTGACTTCGGCCAGTGCGGTGTAGGGCTCCCAGGTGGCCCAGGCGTCGACCGAGCCCTGCGTGAGCGCGAGCTTGGCATCGGCCGGCGCAAGGAAGCGGATGTTCACCTCCTCGGGCTTCAGGCCGGCCGCGGTGATGGCCTTGAGCGTGACGTAGTGGCCGATGGAGCCGCGGTTGGTCGCGATGCTCTTGCCCTTGAGGTCCGCGGCGGTCTTGAGCGGCGAATCGGGCCGCACCAGCACTGCCGTGCCGTACGAATCCGAACGGTTGGCGCCGATGGCCTTGACGCGCGTGCCGGCTGCGAGCGCGAAGATCAGCGGCGCATCACCGATGGGGCCGGAATCGACCGCCGCGGCATTCAGCGCCTCAGCCAGCGGCGCGGCCGCGGGGAACTCGGACCACTGGATGTCGTAGCCCAGGCCTTCGAGCCCGCCCGCCGCTTCGAGCAGCGCGCGCAGCCCGCCCTTCTGGTCGCCGGCCTTGAGAACGGGGCGGCCCTGTGCGCGTGCCTGCCATGAGAAGGCGGGCAAGGCCACTGCTGCGGCTGCGAAGCCGCGTGCGAGGAGCTGTCGGCGTGATCGGTTGTGGTGTGGGTTCATGGGTTCTCCGTGTTCAGTCGAGACAAGAAAAAAAGTCAGTGGATGAAGCCGCCCTTGACGAAGCGCACCGGCTGCGCGTCCATGCGGGCGATCAGTGCGCCCAGGCCATCGGCGGGCAGTGCTGCGTCCTGCCCCGTCGTGGCGGGCGCGCGTTCGCTGCGGCACAACAAGTCGTCGTCCGACCAGCCCGCCTTGCCGGGCGCACCGCGTGCGCGCAGCCAGCCGTCGCGATCGGCAATGAGCTGGGTGCCGGCCAGTTGCTCGGTGCCGGCGATGAGCGCCAGTGCTTCCCATGCGGCGGCGGAATCGGCCACGCAGTCGGCGGCCGTTGCAACCGCGCTCGAAGGCGGCCGCAGCAGCACGGTCACGAGCCGCGGATCTTCGGCCGGTGCTGCGCCGCCCGCCACGATGCGCACGCGCTGCCCGCGCCAACTCGCGAGCAGCCGCGGCGGCTGCAAACCGCAGCGCACCGTCATGTCAGGCAGGCCGATGGGCTGCGGCCAGCTGCCAAGCGCACGCAGGCTCTGGCCCGCGCCCTGCGCCTTCATGTAGTCGACCAGTGCCCAGGCGTCGGCCTCGTCGAGCTTTCCGGCGAAGCCGGGCATCGTGGGTTGGCCGCCCCGCTGCGCACCGCGCGTGCCGTGGAGGATGCGCCAGAGCAGATCGCCATCGGCGCGCCGCCACAGCAGCGGGCCGCTGAGGTCCGGCGGCCATACCGCCAGCGAAGCTGCGAGCGGCCCTTCGCCCTTGCCGTCCGCGCCGTGGCAGGCCGCGCAGTTCTGTTGGTAGAGCACGCGGCCTTGTGCGATGGATGCGGCCGTGAAGCCGGTCGGCGAGGTCTGGAAGCTGGTAGGCGTTGCGGGCACCAGCACCACGCGCGACTCGGGCCAGGGCGCGGCGATCAGTAGCATCGGCACCAGCGCCAGCAGGTAGTAGCGCGGACGCCGCCAGAGCAGCGCGAGCAGCAACGCGAGCACCGCCACAGCGACGAACACCAGCGTCCACGCAAGGCTGCGCGCCTGGCCCAGGTCGATCAGCAGGTTCTCGCCCGACAGGCGGTGCGCCCACGGCCATGCTGGCTGGCCGTGCGCCTGCTGCGCGAGCCCCAGCGCATCGAGCACACGCAGCAGCTGCAGCTGCGCGCCCTGCAGCAGGCCGATCAGCAGGTTGAGCCAATCGGCCTCGGGCGTGCTGTTCATCTCACCAGGTGGCGTCGAGCCCCAAATGCCTCAACGCTTCGTGTCTCAACTCGGCCAGACGCGCATGCCCACGATGGCGCGGATACGGCAGGTCGACCACGATCTCGGCCGCAATGCGCGCCGGCCGGTCGCTCAGCACGATCACGCGGTTGGCGAGGAACAGCGCCTCCTCCACATCGTGCGTCACCAGCAGTGCCGAGAAGCCGGCGCGCTGCCACAGGTTGACGAGCTCGCTCTGCATTGCGATGCGCGTGAGCGAATCGAGCTTGCCGAGCGGCTCGTCGAGCACCAGCAGCTGCGGATCGTTGACCAGCGCACGCGCCAGCGCCACGCGCTGTGCCATGCCGCCCGAAAGCTGGTGCGGAAAGGCCTTGGCAAAGTCGGTGAGGCCGACAAGCTTCAGCGCCTCGTCGACGCGGCCACGCTGCGACTTGAGCACGCCGCGCGCCTGCAGGCCCAGCGCCACGTTGTCCCACACGCTGCGCCAGGGGTAGAGCGTCGGGTCCTGGAACACGACGATGCGCGACGGGTCGGGCCGCGTGATGGCCGCATCGTCCTGCGTGATGCGGCCGGCCGTGGCGGGCTCGAGCCCGGCCACGAGGCGCAGCAGCGTCGACTTGCCGCAGCCGCTCGGTCCCAGCAGCGCGACGAATTCGCCGGGCTTTACCGTCAGGTCGATGTCGTCGAGCACCTGCAGCGGGCCGGCCGGCACATCGAACCAGTGGCTCACGCCGCCGATGTCGATATGCGCGCCGGCCCGGCGCACGCCCGCTTCAGCAACGGCGCTGGCTACCATTTCACAGTCCCCTTCTGCCACGACAGCACACGGTCGCGCACCTTGAACAGCAGCGTGATCAGGCCCGAGCACAGCACGGCCATCACGATCAGCGCGGCGTACATGTTCGAGTACGAAGCCCAGCCCTGTGCCCACGAAAGATAGAAACCGAGGCCGGCTTTCACGCCCATCATCTCGGCCGTGACCAGCACCGAGAACGCCGCGCCCAGCCCCATGAAAAGGCCCACGAATACCTGCGGCAACGCCGCCGGAATGGCCACGCGCAGCACCAGGAAGCGCTCGCTCGCGCCCATGGTGCGCGCCACGTCGTAGTAATTGCGGTTGACGCCCGCGACGCCCGACCAGGTGAGCACCGCCACCGGAAAACCAGTGGCGAGCGCGATCAGGAACACCGCGGCCGCATAGCTCGATGGAAAGAAGAAGAACGCGAGCGGCAGCAGCGCCGAAGCCGGCACCGGCCCCACGAAGCGCAGCACCGGATGCACCCAGTAGCCCGCGATGCGCGACCAGCCGATGGTCACGCCCGTGAGAAAACCCGCGAGCGCGCCCAGCACGAAGCCATGCGCGAGCAGCCGGGTCGAATGCAGCAGGCTTTCGCCGAGGCGGCGCCAGTCGTCGATGTAGGTCTCCACCAGGCTTTGCGGCGGCGCAAAGAATGGCCTGGGGAGCAACGCGAGCTTGGCGGTCGCGATCTCCCAGATGGCGAACAGCACGGGCAGCGCGACAAGCCATGGGCCCGCGGGCTGCAGCGCAAGCGCGACGCGGCCGGCGCGCGGCCCGAGCGATGCGGCGGCCAGCAGCAGTGCGCCCACCGCGATGGCGGCGATGCCGAACTCGTCGGTGTAGGCCCAGTCGCTGAAGCCCACCGCCTTGTTCGGCCAGTAGATCGTGAGCAGGCCCAGGGCGAACCATGTCGCAGCGGCGGCGAAGCCGATGCGCCATGCGGGCAGAGCCACCGAGCTGCGGGGCAATGCCGAAGCAGGAGCCGGTGGACGTTCACACGCCGCGGCCCCCTCCCTGGCCCTCCCCCGGAAGGGGAGGGAATCGAAGCCGAATGCGGGGTCGGGGGTGCTCATGCCAGCGGATCGAAAGAGACATGCTCGGCGAATTTCACCGGATCGGTGGTCTTCTTGAGCACGCCGACGCCGCGGAAATCGCGCGCATAGAACTCCACCTCGTCGCGCAGGTTCCTGCCGAGCGGATGGTGGTTGTGCGTGAGCGTGCCGAGCAGCGCGCGCAGGTCTTCCACCGGCACCTTGGGCGAATACTTAGCGAAGAGCCTGGCCGATTCGTTCGGGTTCTCGGCCACGTAGTCGGAGGCCTGCGCGATGGCGCGCACCAGCGCGGCCACGGTCGGCTTGTCCTTGCGCACCAGTTCGCCGCGCGCGCCGACGATGCAGCAGACCTTGTCCTTGTATTCGCCCGAGAGGTTGCTCGCAATCTCCACGAAGGCCCCCTTGTTGCGCTTCTCGATCAGGTAGACGTTGGGGTCGCCATCGGCAATCGCGTGGATCTCGCCCTTCTGCACCGCGATGTCGAGCAGGTCGGCCGGGTACTGGCGCCAGGTCACGTCCTTGTCGGCATCGATGCCGTTCTTCGCGAGCAGGATCGAGAAGAAGTTCTTGCCCGGGCTCGCGATGTCCGACACGCCGATGATCTTGCCCTTGAGGCTCGCGAGGCTGGTGGCGCCCGCGCTCTTCGCGCCCACCAGCCGCACGCAGCCGCCGTGCGAGCTGCCGACGATCTTCACGTCGAAGCCCGACTCCAGCGGCTTGAGCCAGCGGTGGATCATGCCCACCGCCGCATCGGCCTTGGCCGTCGCCAGCGACTCCAGCAGCTGGTCGGTGGAGCCGGTGTAGTTGATCAGGTCCACCTGCAGGCCGTTGCGCTCGAAGTAGCCGCGCTCCTGCGCGACGACGACGGGCGAGAGGCAGAACGCGGCGGCGTTCCATGCGAAGGTGAGCTTGCGCGCCTGCTGCGAAAACGCCTGCGAGGCGATCAGGCCACCCGAGGCAACCACGGCGGCAGCGCCGCCTGCGCGCAGGACACCCCGGCGCGATACGGGGCGTGAAAGAGATGCGGTCATCGAGAGTTCCAGTGGTTTTTCTTCAGAGCAGCAGCTCGGGCTCCGCTTCGACCAGGCCTTCGTAGAGGCTGTCGAAGGAATGGATGGCCCCCTCCGGGCCGCCGATCTGGCTGTGCGTGTGGCGCGCGGTTGCTTCGTCGATGGGCTGCGGCTTGCCGGCGGCCTCAGCCAGCAGCTGCGTGTGGCAGGCGTTGTCGAGCGCGATGTACCACCAGGCGGCGGCCTCGACCGTGGGGCCCGCCGTCAGGATGCCGTGATTCTTGAGGATCGCGCCCTTCTTGTCGCCCAGCGCCTGCGCGATGCGCTCGCCCTCGCTGGTGTCGACCACCATGCCGGTGAAGTCGTCGAACAGCGCCACGTCGCCATGGAACACGCAGCTGTCCTGCGTGATCGTGTCGAGCTTGCGGCCCAGCGTGGACCAGGCCTTGCCGTAGGTCGAATGCGTGTGCGCGGCGGCGATGATCTTCGGGTTGTGCTCGTGGATCGCGGCGTGGATGGCAAATGCGGCCTTGTTGAGCGGCCGGTCGCCGATCACCGTCTCGCCCTTCGAGTTGACCAGCAGCAGGTCGGAGACCTTGATGCGCGAGAAGTGGACGCCCAGCGGGTTGACCCAGAAGTGATCGCTGAGCTCGGGATCGCGCGCGGTGATGTGGCCCGCAAGGCCCTGCGCAAAGCCGAAGCGCGCAAACAGGCGGAACGCACCCGCGAGGCGCTCCTGCCGGTGGCGGCGCTCGGCCTGCACGCTGGTGCGCGGTGGGATCGGGTCGAACCAGTACTTCTGCTGCGGGTGGGGGTTGAGCTTCAGCGGCTGGGCCGCGTTGCGGTCGATGGAAAGAACGGCACTCATGAGAGATTTCCTTGCATTGCTCCTTCCCCTTCCGGGGGAAGGCTGGGATGGGGGAACGACGGCACTACCGGTGGTGACGCGGCTGGCCCCCACCCCGGCCCTCCCCCGGAGGGGGAGGGAGAAAAAGACCGGACTCAGGCGGCCTTGCGGATGGAAGCCGCGCGCTGCGCCACGAGTTCACGCGTGCGCGGAATCAGCTCGCGTCCATAGTCGATCGCGTCTTCCAGCGGATCGAAGCCGCGGATCAGGAAGGTGGTCACGCCCAGGTCGTAGTAGTCGAGCAGCGCATCGGCCACCTGTTCGGGTGTGCCAACCAGGGCCGTGCTGTTGGAGCGCCCGCCGATCTCCTGCGCCACGGCCGTCCACAGCCGCTTGTCGAGCCGCGTGCCCTTCTCCGCCGCTGCGAGCAGGCGCTTCGCGCCCTCGCTCTGCTGCGGCCCGCCGCGGTTGTAGCCCTGCACCACGCGCAGGCGTTTCGTCTCGGCCAGGATGCTCTCGGCGCGCGCCCACGCGGCTTCTTCGGTCTGCGCGAGGATGGGGCGGAACGACACCGAGAAGCGCACGCTGCGCCCATGCTTCGCGGCCTCGGCGCGCACGCGCGTCGTGAGCTCGCGCGCCTGGTCGAGCGACTCGCCCCACAGCGCATACACGTCGGCGTATTTGCCGGCGACCGGAATCGCCGCTTCCGACGCGCCGCCGAAGTACACCGGCACATGCGGCCTGCCGTTGCGCGTCTGCAGCGGCTTCACTTCGGAGAAAGCGTTCTGGTAGCGGTAGTGCGCGCCTTCGTGGTCGAAGGGCTTCTCGCTGGTCCACACCTTGTGCAGCACGTCGAGGTATTCGTCGGTGCGCGCATAGCGCTGGTCATGGCCGAGCCAGTCGCCGTCGCGGCGCTGCTCTTCATCGGAACCGCCCGAGATGTAGTGCACGCCGAGCCGGCCGCCGCTGAACTGGTCGAGCGACGCGAACTGCCGCGCCGCCAGCGTGGGCGACACGAAACCCGGCCGATGCGCGAGCATGAAGTGGATGCGCTCGGTCACCGAGGCGGCATAGGCCACCGTCAGCGTGGCGTCGGGGCCGGTCGAATGGTGCGGCACCAGCACGCGGTCGAATCCCGCGCTCTCGTGCGCCTGCGCGAAGGCGCGCACGTACTCGCGGTCGATGGCCGGTCCCTTGGCCGCATGGATCTCCGAGACCTTCTGGCCCTGGATCATGCCGATGAATTCAACGTCGTTCTGGCTCATGGTGTCCTCGTGTTTTCGGGTAGGAATGGATCAGGCGGTGGGCAGGCGCAGCAGGTTCTCGAAGCGGCGGTCCCACAAGGGCTTCACGTCGGCGGGCCCGTCGAGCACGCCGATCTTCAGGAAGGTGTCGGCCACCTCTTGGTGGCTGCGCACCACGGCGTCAGTGACCGGGCCCAGGCTGTAGTCGCCGCTGCGGCCGTTGAAGAGCTCGACCAGGTCGCCGACCGGCACGCGCGTCTCGGCCGACTGCGCACGCGCATAGGCCAGGAAGTTGCCGTTGATCCATGCGAAGGCGCGCTGCAGGCGCTGCAGCAGGTCGCCCAGCGCCGCACGGCGCAGCTCGTCGTCGAGCGCACGCGGGTTGGCGTAGATCGGGAAGTTGCCCGAGAGGTAGCCCACGCCGGTCTTGATGGTGCGCGCGCCGTATTGCGTGCGCGCGAGCTGGCCGTTGTAGCCGTAGATGGCCCAGGCATCGAGATCGCCGCGCGCGAAGGCCGAGAGGCCGTCCGAAGGCGTGAGGCTCACGGCCTGGATGTCGCTGAACGACAGGCCCGCCTCGGCCAGCTGCTTGGCCAGGTAGTAGTGCGAGGTGGTGGCGCGCACATAGCCCACGCGCTTGCCCTTGAAGTCGGCGATGCGGCGGATCGGCGAATCCTTGCGCGCCAGCGTGGCCTGGTTGTTCAGGTCTTCGTGCGTCACGGCCACCAGCCGCACGCTGGATTTCTGGCGCGCCGCGAACACCGGCGGGATCTCGCTGCCCGAGCCCAGGTCGAGCGCATCGCCGTTGATGGCCTCGATGTGCAGCACGCCGTTGTTGAGCTCGCGCCAGTCGATCCTGTACGGCGTGTTGGCTTGGCCGGAAGCCTGCAGCAGCGGGCGCCAGAGGCCCTTGTAGGTGCCCACGCGCAGCGTGACGCCAGAGAGGTCGCGCGCCGGCGCCGCACCGGCCGCGGCCAGGGCACTCCAGCCCGCGGCGGCCTGGAGCAGGCGTCGCCTGTCGATCGGAAAGTCAGATGTCATGCACCGGACCGTACCGAGGCAGGCGGCAAAAGCGAACGCAGAAAAACGAGTTTGCATATGCGGGATGCGTCGTTTTCCGTCCCGGGCCGTCCCGTTACCGTGCAGGCACCATGAGTGCACTCCCCTTGCGCCGCCCGTCGGCCACGCCTGAAGAAACCACACCCGCCACCGTCGATGCCGCGCTGCTGGCCGGCCTGTCGGCCCAGTTCGCCGCCACCGCGGCCGACCACGACCGCAGCGGCGCCTTTCCGCGCGAGAACTTCGAGGCGCTGCAGGCGCGCGGCCTCATCGGCCTGGTGGCGCCCGCGGCCTGCGGCGGCGGCGCTGCCACGCTGGCGACCGCGCGGCGCGTGATCGCGGCCGTGGCGCGCGGCGAGCCGGCCACCGCGCTGATCCTGACGATGACCTATCTGCAGCACCATGCGCTCGCGCGCAGCGACGGCCGCTGGCCGCCGCACCTGCGCGAACGGGTGCTGCGCAGCGCGGTGGAACGCGGTGCGCTCATCAACGCGCTGCGCGTCGAGCCCGCGCTCGGTTCGCCCGCGCGCGGCGGGCTGCCCGCGACGGTGGCGCGCCGCGAAGGCAGCGGCTGGAGGATCGACGGCCACAAGCTCTACACGACGGGCATCGAAGGCCTCTCGTGGCTCGCCGTGTGGGCGCGTACCGACGAGCCAGTGCCGCGCACCGGCGTGTTCCTGGTGCCGCGCGATGCGCCCGGCGTGCGCGTGATCGCGAGCTGGGACCACCTGGGCCTGCGCGCATCGGGCAGCCACGAGGTGGTGTTCGAGAACGTGGCGATCGAGCTCGACCACGCGGTCGACCTTCGCGCACCGGCCGACTGGGCGCCCGACGCCGGCAGCCAGACCGACATCGATGCCCACGCCGCGCAGCAGGCCTGGATGACGGTGCTGCTCGGCAGCCTCTACGACGCGGTGGCGCAGGCCGCGCACGGCTGGCTGGCGGGTTTTCTCAACCAGCGTGCGCCCGGCAACCTGGGCGCGCCGCTCGCGAGCCTTGCGCGCGTGCAGGAGCATGTGGGAGAGATCGAGGCGCTGCTGCGCACCAACCGCGTGCTGCTCGACGATGCGACGCGCGCCATCGACGAAGGCCGCGCGCAACCGGCCACCGACAGCGGCCTGCTGAAGTACACCGTGACGAACAATGCCATCCGCGCGGTCGAACTCGCGCTGCAGCTGAGCGGCAACCACGGCCTCACGCGGCAGAACCCGCTCGAGCGGCACTACCGCGACGTGCTGTGCAGCCGCATTCACACGCCGCAGAACGACGCGATCCTGGTCGCGGCAGGCAAGCGCGCACTGCTTTCGACGGGAGCCGCCGCATGAGCGATCTCTTCTTCTCGAAAGCCTCGCGCCGCAACTGGCTCAAGCAGGGTGCCGCACTCTCCTTGGCAGCCACCGGTCCGCTGCGCGCATGGGCACAATCGCAGACCGTGCTGGTGCTCGGCGACCAGGCCGGCGGCCTGCGCGCACTGTTCGAGGCCTCGAAGGCCCTGGAGGGTGCGCCCTTTGCCTACCGCTGGGCCAACTTCCAGGGCGCGGCCCCGCTGTTCGAGGCGCAGCGCAGCGCGGCCGTCGACACGGCCGTGGCCGGCGACCTGCCGGTGCTGGCTGCGGCCGTCGGCCGGACGCCGCTCAAGATCGTCGCCACGCGCGTCGGCAAGGCCGATGCACTGGGCATCGTGGTGCAGCCCGACTCACCGCTGCGCAAGGTGGCCGACCTGCGCGGCAAGACCGCGATCGTCTCGTCCGCGCGCGGCAGCATCTCGCAATACCAGCTCTATGGTGCGCTCGAGGAAGCCGGCGTGCGGCGCGACGAGGTCACGGTGAAGTTCGTGCTGCCGACCGATGCGGCCGCGGCCTTCGCCTCGAAGCAGATCGACGCCTGGGCCGTGTTCGACCCCTACTACACGATCGCGCTGCAGCAGGGCGGGCGCATCCTGCGCGACGGCCGCGGCATCAACACGGCGCTGGGCTTCATCACCGCGAGCGAGCCCTCGCTGGCCGATCCGGCAAAGCGCGCTGCCATCGTGCAGTTTCTCGACCGGCTGGCGCGCGCGGGCGAATGGGCGCTGGCCAACCCCGAGGCCTATGCGCAGGCCTACAGCCAGCTCACACGCCTGCCAATCGAATCGGCGCGCATCATCACCGCGCGCGCCTCGGTCACGGGCCGGCCGGTGTCCGAAGCCGACATTGCGGCCCTGCAGACGGTGGCCGACCGCTCGGCGCGCGACGGTATCCTGCCGGTGCGCGTGGACGTACGCGCCATCACCGATGCGCAGCTGTGGAGGCGCCCCGCGTGAGCGGCACCTCGGCGATCGCACCGCTGCGCGAATTCGTCATCGCGTTCGGCCGCCTGCTCGACAGCGGCCCGGACGAGCCGCGCATCCTCTCCGAAGGCGGCGCCCTGCTTCGCACGCTGGTGGCACGCGACGACTGGCTGCCCGGCGCCTTTGCCCAACCCGACCCCGCGCGCTACCAGCAGTTCCTGCTGCATGCCGACAGCACTGAACGCTTTTCAGTCGTGAGCTTTGTCTGGGGGCCGGGGCAGGCGACGCCGGTGCACGACCACACGGTGTGGGGCCTGATCGGCATACTGCGCGGCGCCGAATACAGCCAGGGCTACGCCGTCGGCAGCGATGGCCGCGCGCAGCCGCAAGGCGAAGCGGTGCGGCTCGACGCCGGCGAGGTGGAAGCCGTGTCGCCCGCCATCGGCGACCTGCACCGCGTGCACAACGCGCATGCGGACCGCGTGTCGATCAGCATCCACGTGTACGGCGCCAACATCGGCGCCGTGCGGCGGCATACTTACCCGAACGAAGGCGGACGCAAGCCCTTTGTCTCGGGCTACTCCAATGCGCTGCTGCCCAACCTGTGGGACCGCAGCGCCGAACCTCGAAAACCGGATCCAGCATGACGACAGCCGCCTTCCCCCTTCTGCCCTTCGCCGCCGTGCGAGAGCGGCTCGTCGCGCGCGAGGAAACCGCGCTGCTCGACGTGCGCGAGGAAGACCCCTTTGCGCAGGCGCACCCGCTGTGGGCCGCGAACCTGCCGCTCTCGCGCATCGAGATCGAAGCCTGGCGGCGCATTCCGCGGCGGGACACCTTCATCGTGCTGTACGGCGCGCATGAAGGCACCGACCTGGCGCCGCCGGCCGCGCGCACCTTCGCCGCACTGGGCTACACGAATGTGCACCTGCTCGAAGGCGGCCTCGAAGGCTGGCGTGCGGCCGGCGGCGAGCTGTTCCGCGACGTGAACGTGCCGAGCAAATCGTTCGGCGAACTGGTCGAGCACGAGCGGCACACGCCGTCGCTCACCGCGCCCGAGGTGAAGGCACTGATCGACGGCAAGGCCGACGTGGTGGTGCTCGACGCGCGCCGCTTCGACGAATACCGGACCATGAGCATTCCCTCGGCCACCAGCGTGCCCGGCGCGGAACTGGTGCTGCGCGTGCGCGAGCTCGCACCCGATCCGGCGACGCAAGTGATCGTCAATTGCGCGGGGCGCACGCGCAGCATCATCGGCACGCAATCGCTGGTGAATGCGGGCATTTCGAACCCGGTGGCGGCGCTGCGCAACGGCACCATCGGCTGGAAGCTCGCGGGCCAGGTGCTCGACCACGGCGCGGACCGCAAGGCGCCGGCCGTGGTGTCCGATGCGCACCGCGCGCAGGCGCAGGCCGACGCGCGCCGCGTGGCCGACAAGGCCGGCGTACGCCGCATCGCGCTCGATGCGCTGCATGCGCTGGAAGCCCCGGGGCGCACCGTGTACCGCTTCGACGTGCGTACGCCCGAGGAATACGAGGCCGGCCACCTGCCCGGCTTCGCGAGCGCGCCGGGTGGGCAGCTGGTGCAGGAAACCGATCACCAGGTGCCGGTGCGCGGCGCGCGCATCGTGCTGGCCGACGATGACGGTGTGCGGGCCTCGATGAGTGCCTCATGGCTCGCGCAGATGGGCTGGGAGGTCTACGTGCTCGACCCGCTGCCGCCAGCTTCGGCCTTCGCCGAGACGGCGGCGCCGCCGCCCGCCTATCCGCCCGCCGCGGCCACCGTGCCAGAGATCTCGCCCAGGGAGCTGGCGGCCTTGCTGGAGCAGCAGATCGGCACGGCGGTGATCGACGTGACCACCAGCGCCAACTACCTGAAGTGCCACATTCCCGGCGCCTGGTATGCCATCCGCGCCCACCTCGCGCAGGCCGTCGATGCGGCCATCCCGCCCGCGCAGCGCTATGTGCTGACCTGCGGCAGCAGCCTGCTCGCGCGCTATGCCGCGGCCGACCTGCGCCAGGCGCTCGATGCGCGCGGGCAGCGCGACGTGGAAGTGCTGGTGCTGGCCGGCGGCAACGCGGCATGGTTCGCGGCCGGCCTGGAAGCCGAAACCGGCGAAACGCGCCTGGCGACACCGCGCACCGACCGCTACCGCCGGCCCTATGAAGGCACGGATGCGCCGGCCGAGGCCATGCAGGCCTACCTCGAATGGGAATACGGGCTTGTCGCGCAGCTGGCGCGCGACGGAACGCACCATTTCCACGTGATCTGAAGGGGCGCAGCAGCTCACTTCTGCGAGGCCGACCTGCAACGGGCCGGTCACATTATTTCGTCAGGGTAAAGGACGTCATCCGCTGGTGGCGCGGGGCGTTTCCTGGGAACAACGATCACAACTCGTCCCAGGAGCATCGCCATGAAACTGCCTGTTCTCGCCCTCTCGGCCGCCGCGCTCGCGGCCACCTTGACCGGTTGCGTGGTCGCACCGGCGCAACCCGTCTATGCCGCGCCTCCGGGCGTCGCCTATGTGGCACCGACCTATGTATCGCCGGGCGTGGGTTTCGTGTGGAACTACCACCCGCGCTACGGATATGGCTGGCACCACCCGCGCTACGGATGGCACCGCGGATGGAGGTAGAGGCAGGCTCGCCCCCAGTCTTCGCGCACTTCGTGTCGCTACGCCAACCCCCTACCGGGGGCAACACCAGCGGCCCGGCAAAGCCGGTTCCGCGGTGTTTCACGGAAAGACAAGCCCAGCGGTTGGGAATCAGTTGGTTTCGGCACTCTTGAAGAGGGCCGCAACCTTGCGCTTGGTCTTGATGTTGCTCGAGATGCCGCGCGAAGGCGCCGCCTTGGCGGCAGCTTCCCAGGCAGGCGTGGCTTCGGCCTGGCCCGGTTCGTAGGGCTTGTCGAAGAACGGATCGCGCGGCGCCGAGGGTGCGCGATGCGGGCGTCCGCCGCCCCGCCGGGCTTCGGCCTCGCGGCGCTCGCGCGGCTGGTCGAGCACGTCGCGTGCATCGCCGGCTTCGCCTTCTTCGCGCCAGTGGCGGCGGCCGTCGTTGATGCGGCCGCGCGGGGTGTCTTCCTCGAACTCGACAGGTTCGAGCTCGATCTTCTTCTTGATCAGCTTCTCGATGTCGGCCACCAGGCGCACATCGTTGCCGCCGCTGGCAAAGCTCACGGCCAGGCCCGAGGCGCCGGCACGGCCGGTGCGGCCGATGCGGTGCACGTAGTCTTCGGCGTTGAACGGGATGTCGAAGTTGAAGACCGCGGGCACGTCCTTGATGTCGAGGCCGCGGGCTGCGACGTCGGTGCACACCAGGAGGTCGACCTCGCCGGCCTTGAACGAGGCAAGCGCCTTCAGGCGCTCGTCCTGGCTCTTGTCGCCGTGCAACGCGGTGGTGCGAAGACCTTCGCGCTCCAGCGAGCGTGCGAGGCGCGCGCAGCCGAGCTTGCTGTTGACGAACACGAAGGCCTGCGTGATGCCGCGCTGCTTCACGATCTGCTTGAGCGCGCGGCGCTTGTCGTCGTCGGTCACGCTGTAGAAGTGCTGCTCGACGGTGGAGGCCGTTTCGTTCGGCCGCGCCACCTCGATGGTGACGGGGTTCTGCAGGTAGCTGCCCGCAAGCCGCTTGATCTCGGGCGAGAAAGTGGCCGAGAACAAGAGCGTGGTGCGCTGCTTGGGCAGGTAGCTCAGGATGCGCTGCAGGTCGGGCAGAAAGCCGATGTCGAGCATGCGGTCGGCCTCGTCGAGCACCACGTACTCCACCTGGTTGAGCACCGCGTTCTTGGCTTCGATGTGGTCGAGCAGCCGGCCCGGCGTGGCCACCAGCACTTCGACGCCTCTCTTGAGCTCGAGCGTCTGAGGCTTCATGTCGATGCCGCCGAACACCACCGTGCTGCGCAGGTTGGTGTACTTGGCATACAGCTTGACCTGCTGGGCCACCTGGTCGGCCAGTTCGCGCGTGGGCAGCAGCACCAGTGCACGCACCGGATGCCGCGCAGGCGACGTGGACGAGTTCTCGTGCTTGAGCATGCGCTGCAGCAAGGGCAGCGAAAACGCCGCGGTCTTGCCGGTGCCGGTCTGCGCGGCCCCCATCACGTCCTGGCCCGAAAGCACGACCGGAATGGCCTGCTCCTGGATGGGAGTCATGGTTTCGTAGCCCATTTCGGCTACGGCGCGCGCCAGCGGTTCCGCCAGCGATAGATTGGAGAAGGAGCTTGTCATTAAGCCCTCTATTGTCGCACTGCCGCAAAAAATGGCAGTGACAGCGGCGCGACAACGTCCGCGCCGCCCGCATTGCTATTTATTTCATAGCAACAAGTTCTTTGTTCACGGGCGCTTCACGCCCTCGATCCTCAAAGGCTGCGTGCGTTGAAGGTGTCGCAGGACTTGACGTCGCCGCTTTGGTAGCCCGCGCCGAACCAGCGCTGGCGCTGCGCGCTCGACCCGTGCGTGAAGCTGTCGGGCACCACGGCGCGGCCCGCGGAACGCTGCAGCGCGTCGTCGCCGATCTTCTGCGCGGCATTCATCGCGGCCTCGATGTCGCCCGGGTCGAGCCACTTCTTCGACTCCTGCGAATGGTGTGCCCAGATGCCGGCAAAGCAGTCGGCCTGCAGCTCGACGCGAACGCTCAGCGCGTTGTTCTGCGCCTGGCTCAGGCGCCCGCGCATGCCGTCGACCTTGGCGGTCACGCCGAGCTCGTCCTGCACATGGTGGCCGACCTCGTGCGCGATGACGTAGGCCTGCGCGAATTCGCCGGGCGCGCCGAGCTGGTTCTTGAGCGTTTCGTAGAAGCCGAGGTCGATGTAGACCTTCTTGTCGCCGGGGCAGTAGAACGGCCCCATGGCCGCCTGGCCGGTGCCGCAGGCCGTGGGCGTGGCACCGCGGAACAGCACGAGCCGCGGCGGCTGGTAGCTGCCGCCGTTCTGCCGGAAGATGCCCGTCCAGACCACCTCGGTGTTGCGCAGCACGGTCGACACGAAGGCCGCCTCGCGGTCGCTCGAGGGCGGCTTGGGCGCGGGGCCTTGCTGCTGTTGCACCTGGGCCTGTTCGCCACCGCCGCCGCTCAGGAGGCTCAGCACGGTCAGCGGATTGATGCCGAAGATCCAGCCTGCGATCAGCGCGACGGCAATGGTGCCGATGCCGATGCTTCGCCCGCCGATGAAGCCGCCGCCACCACCGCCGCCGCCTTCACCACGGCGGTCTTCGACGTTGTCGGATTGTTCGTTGCCTTCCCATCTCATCGCAGTCTCCTTGCCGGCCTTGCGGGTTTGCCGGATCGCCTCTGGATGGTACTTGGCCCGGCCGCCTGCTGCGTAACCGGCGGTCAGAATGCGCGGATCAGGTCTTGGGCAGCGTGACGCCGCGCTGGCCCTGGTACTTGCCGCCGCGGTCCTTGTAGCTGGTCTCGCAGACTTCGTCGCTCTCGAAGAACAGCACCTGCGCGCAGCCCTCGCCCGCATAGATCTTGGCGGGCAGCGGCGTGGTGTTGCTGAATTCGAGCGTCACGTAGCCTTCCCATTCGGGCTCGAACGGCGTCACGTTGACGATGATGCCGCAGCGCGCATAGGTGCTCTTGCCCAGGCAGATGGTGAGCACGTTGCGCGGGATGCGAAAGTACTCGACCGTGCGCGCCAGCGCGAAGCTGTTGGGCGGAATGATGCAGTAGTCGCCGTGCATGTCGACGAAGCTCTTCTCGTCGAAATTCTTCGGGTCGACCACGGTGCTGTGGATGTTGGTGAAAACCTTGAATTCAGGCGCGCACCGGATGTCGTAGCCGTAGCTCGAGGTGCCATAGCTGATGATCTTGTGGCCGGCGGCCTCGCGCACCTGGCCGGGCTCGAAGGGCTCGATCATGCCGGTCTGCTCGGCCATGCGCCGGATCCATTTGTCGCTCTTTATGCTCATATGCGGTCGCTGATGCTGCTGCGGGGAGGAATGGCGCGAATTGTGGCATGCGCCATGCCCCACCCCCTCCGGCTGCGGCGAGCTTGCGGCTATCCCGCCTGCGAGATCACCGTGCGCTCGACCAGGCGGTCGTCGCCGAGCACGATCATCGCGAACAGCAGCTCCTCGAGGCTGTTCGCGCGCGCGGCCTTGCGCGCCAGCAGGGGCGTGGCCTGGGGGTTGAGCACCAGGAAGTCGGCCTCGCAGCCGGGCTGCAGATTGCCGATCACGCCACCCAGCCCCAGCGCGCGCGCCGCGCCACCGGTGTGGCGCCACCAGAGTTCGGAGGGCGCGATGCTCAGGCCGGCCTTGGTCTGGCCCTCGCGGCCCACGTAGTAGGCCGCCATCATCGTATGGAAGGGGCTGAAGCTGGTGCCGCCTCCCACGTCGCTGGCCAGCCCGTACGGGTAGCCCACGCGGTCGGCCGCGCCGAAATCGAAGAAGCCGCTGCCCAGGAACAGGTTGCTGGTCGGGCTCACGGCGGCGGCCGTCTTCGTGTCGCGCAGCAGCGCGCGGTCTGTGTCGTCCAGGTAGATGCAATGCGCGTACACGGCGCGTTCGCGCATCAGCCCGAAGCCAGCGTACACGTCGAGGTACGAACGCGCCTGCGGATAGAGCTCGCGCACCCACGCCACCTCGTCGCGGTTCTCGGCCACGTGCGACTGGATCCAGGTGTCGCCGTATTTCGCGGCCAGTTCGCCCGCGCCGCGCATCTGGGCGTCGGTGCTCGCGGGCGCAAAGCGCGGCGTGATGGCATAGCCCAGGCGGCCGGTGTTGTGCCACTTGCGGATCAGCGCCTCGGAGTCGATGAGGCTCTGCTCGGTCTGGTCGCGCACGCCGTCGGGCGAATGCCGGTCCTGCAGCACCTTGCCGCTGATCATGCGCAGGCCGCGGCGCTGGGCGCCCTCGAAGAAGGCATCGACCGAGGCCACGTGCGAGGTCGCGAAGGCCAGCGCGGTGGTGACGCCGTTGCGCAGCAGCTCATCGAAGAACACATCGGCCACTTCGTTCGAATGCGCCGGGTCGGCGAACCTCGCTTCCGCCGGAAAGGTGTAGTTCTCGAGCCAGGGCAGCAGGCCCGGCGAGGGCGAGCCGATGATGTCGGTCTGCGGAAAATGGATGTGCATGTCCACGAAGCCGGGTGCGAGGATGCGGCCCGGCAGGTGCGTCACCTGGGCATCGGGATGGCGCGGTGACACGGCGGCATGGCTGCCGGCGTCGAGCACGCGCTGGCGGCCGGCGCTGTCGGGCGCGACGACCAGCAGCCCGTCTTCATCGAAAACGGGCAGGCCGGCGTCGTCGAATCGCAGGAGGGAGGCGCGGTAGGCTTTTTTCATCGTGGTGGCCGAGGGTAATCCAGCCCCGGGCCGCTGCAATTTCCATGCGCGTATGAGTGCTATATGGCGAACGCACTTCAATCCGGCGGCAAGGCGCGCGACTGAATGTCGAAAGGCACGCCGCGGGGAACGGCCGCGTCGTCGTCCTTGTGTTTGAGCAACAGGCCGTACTTCGACTCGATGAAGTAGACGCGGTCGCCCAGCACCGCCCCGGAGGAAGGATCGTTGAGCCCGCCCACCACTGTCCGCAGCCCGAGCTTCACGCCGTCGATGCGCGCCAGCGTGACCTGCCCGCCGTAGGGTCCGTCGCCGAAGGCATTGCTCTCGAACAGCACCAGCCGGCCGGGTTTCCAGGCGCGGATCGCGTCGACGTTCTTCATCACGCGCGGCGCATCGATGCGCGTGACCTCGCCGGCGCCGCCGTCGGCGTTCAAACCGATGCGCAGCAGATGCGATGCAGCGGCCACGAGGCTCACGTAGATGTCGCGGCCGTCATCGATCGCAATGCCGTTCAAGCCCTTGTACGGCCCTTCGCCGGCCAGTGACGGGCTTTCCTTCCAGACCGTGAGCGCCGTGGCATCGGGCGCGAGCCGCAGCACGCGCGGATGAAAGGAGTCGGTCACGTAGATGTTGCCGCGTGCGTCCTGCGCGAGATCGTTGCAGTAGCCCGCGTCAGGCATCGCATAGCTCGCGCGCGGCGCGCCTGTCGCCAGGTCGTAGCGCTTGAGCGCGCTCGGCGTCTGCGGCACGGTGGTGAAGCCGCTGTTGCCCGAGCAGACCCACAGGGCCCGGCGCTTCGCATCGACCAGCACGCCCTGCCCGTTCGCCAGGCCGTTGGCGCCGGGCTTGACCAGCACCTCGGCCTTCGGCGCGACACCCGGCTTCAACCTGGCGACCGCCCCCTGCCGCCAGCTGCCGACATAGAACGCACCGTCCGGCCCGATGGCGACGCTTTCCGGATACCAGTCTTCGGGCAGCGCCTGTACGGCGGGCGGTGCGGCAATGGCCGCCGTCGTGGCGAGCGCGAGCAGCGCGCCGGCCAGCCGTGTGCGCCTGCTCATTGCCACACGCGAAAGACGCGCCCCGTCAGCGGGCCTTCGACGCTGCGCACATAGGCCAGCGCCACACGCGCGGCCGGTACGGTTTCGACGCCCGGAAAGAGCGCGCCATACGCGGCCAACGATTCGGTCAGCAACGTCGGACTCACCGCATTGATGCGCAGGCCGCGCGACAGCTCGATCGCTGCGCCTTTCACGAAACCCTCCACGGCTGCATTCACGGCAGCCGCATTGCCTCCCCCGCGAACGGGGTCGTCGGCGGCGACGCCCGTGGTCAGCGTGATCGAGCCGCCATCGGCCAGCACATGCTGGCCCAGCAGCGCGAGCCGCACCTGGCCCAGCAGCTTGTCCTGCAGGCCGATGTTGAAGTCGGCCGGCCGCATTTCGGCGATCGGCCCGAAGAACAGCCCTCCGGCCGCCGAGACGATCGCATCGACGCGCCCCACCGCCGCATACAGCGCCTCGACGCTCGCATCGCTCGTGATGTCGACCTGCCGGTCGCCGCGCGTGCGGCCCGCGCGCACCACCTCGTGCCCGCGTTCGACCAGCACGTCGGCCACCGCACTGCCTACGGCACCCGTAGCGCCCACGACAAGAATCTTCATGACAACCTTCCGAATGAAATCAGGAAGTGCATTGTTTTGCGAATGGATAGTTTGATAAATTGCCATCCGGTTCGGCAATTCGAAACCCTGGGTTCTCAATATGGACAAGCTGCGCGCCATGGAAGTCTTCGTCGCGACGGTGGACGCGGGCAGCTTCGCCGCCGCCGCAGAGGCGCTCGATCTCTCGGCCGTGATGGTCGGCAAGCACATCCGCGCACTCGAAGCGCAACTGGGCGCGCGCCTGCTCGAACGCACCACCCGGCGCCATGCGCTCACGGAAATCGGCGCGGCCTACCTGGAGCGCTGCCGCGACGTGCTCGCGAGCGTGCACACCGCCGACGGCGTGGCCGAGTCGCTGCGCGCCATGCCGCAGGGCGTGCTGCGCGTCACGGCGCCGGTGGCCTATGGCGCGCACCGGCTCACGCCGGTCATCGCCGAATACATCGCCGCTTATCCGCAGGTGAAGGTGGACCTGAACCTCAACGACCGCGTGGTCGATCTGGCCGAAGAGGGCTTCGACTGCGGCATTCGCTCCGGCGCAGCGGTCGATGAACGGCTCATCGCAAGGCCGCTCGCGTTGGCGCGCATGTTCGCGGTGGCCAGCCCCGCATGGGTCGCACGCCACGGGCGGCCGAAGCACCCGTCCGAACTGGAGGCTTTCCCGCTGCTCGGCTTCGCGGCGTGGGGCCCGAACCATTCATGGCGCTTCACGCGCAACAGGCAAACGGTGCATGTGCCGGTGCGCGGCCCGCTCAGCACCAACAACGGGCAGGCGCTGCTGGCTGCGGCGATGGCCGGCGTCGGCGTGATCGTGCAGGCCGATGCGCTGCTCGGGCCGGCCCTGGCCTCGGGCCAGGTGGTTCAGCTGCTGTCCGAGTGGGAGCTGCCGACGCGCCCGGTGCACATCATGCGGCTGCCCGAAGCACGGCCGAGTGCCAAGCTGCGGACCTTCGTGGATTTCGTGGTCGAGCGGCTGGGTTAGCGCGCCACGCGCCCCTGCACGCCCTCGACGAGCCAGTTCATCTTGAGGATCTGCTCGTCGTTCAGCTGCGCACCCTTGGCGATGACGGTGCGGCCTTCGTTGTCGCGCACGTCGCTGTTCACCGCGCGAAACGGCTGCAGCCTGCCGACAGCGATGTCCTTCTGCCGCGCCAGCACTTCCTGCTGCACTGCCTGGGGCACCTTGCTGCCGAAGTCGCCGACGCGGATCATTCCTTCCTTCACGCCGCCCCAGACGTTGCCGCTTTTTCCAGCTGCCGTCGAGCACCGCCTGCGCGCGCTGCACGTAGTAGCCGCCCCACTGGTGCGTGACGGCGACGATCTGCGCGTCGGGCGCGGTCTTGCGCATGTCGGAGTGGTAGGCCACGGCCATCTTGCCCCGCTCCTGCGCAGCGGCCATCACGGCGGTGGAGCCGGTGTGGAAGGCGACCACATCGGCGTTCTGGTTGAACAGCGCCATGGCGGCATCGCGTTCCTTCGGCGGATCGAACCACTCGTTGAGCCACACCACGATCACCTTGGCGTTCGGATTCACGGACCGCATGCCGAGCGTGAACGCGTTGATGCCCTGCAGCACCTCGGGAATCGGAAAGCCCGCCACGTAGCCCGCAATGTTGGTCTTCGTCATGCGGCCGGCCGCGATGCCCGCGAGGTAGCGGCCTTCGTAGTAGCGCGCGTTGGCGGTGGCAACGTTGGGCGCGCCCTTGTAGCCGGTGATCGATTCGAACTTCACGTCGGGAAAGTCGCGCGCCACCTTGAGCGTCGGCTCCATGTAGCCGAAGCTGGGCGTGAAGATCAGCCGGTTGCCCTGCTGCGCGAGGTCGCGGATCACGCGCTCGGCGTCGGCGCCCTCTGGCACGTTCTCGACGAAGGTGGTCCTGACCTTGCCGCCGAGCGCCGCATCGACGGCCTTGCGGCCCTCTTCATGCTGGCGCACCCAGCCGGCATCGGTGACCGGCGTGACGTAGACGAAGCCGATCTTCAGCGGCTCCTTCGAAGCCTGCGGTTGCGAAAAGGCGGGAGATAGAAAACAAGCGGCTGCCCACGCCAGAACGGCGCGGCCCGCGAGGTTTTTGTACATGGTGGTCCTCTACATGGCCCCGGAAAAGCAAAAAAACCGCAGCCGGCCGGGACGCCCGGCTGCGGGGTGCGGATTTTAGCGGCGGCCGTTCAGTGCAGCTGCACCGGTTCGGCCTGCACATGCTCGCGCACGGCTTCCAGCAGCAGCGTGGCGAGCCGGCCCACCGGCGCCTCGGCCGCAGCCTGCGCGCGATAGAGCATGAGCGACATCTGCGGCAGCGCGGGCAGGCCGACGGCCGTGCGGTCGATGGCGCGCACATGCGCCGGCAGGCCGAAGGGCGTGCGCACCGACAGGCCCAGGCCGGCCGACGTGGCGGCCCACAGCGCGGCCAGGCTGGCACTGCCGAACGCATGGCGCCACGGCGTGCCGGCGCGGTCGAGCGCGGCAACGACGATGTCGCGCAGCGGGCATGGCGCGTCGAGCAGGACCAGCGGCAGCGGTTCCTTCGACTTGCGCGCGCTGGTGCCGCGGCGCTCGCGCTCCTTCCACCAGGCTGCATCGAGCGCATCGGGCGCCCTGGGGCCGATCCATTGCAGCGGCAGGCGCGCCACGCGCTCGCCGTGCGGCGTCATCTGATCGCCGGTGTCCCACGCCAGGGCGAGGTCGAGCTGCCGCAGTTCGAGCCGTTCGCGCAATTCGGCGCTGCGCGCCACGCAGGCTTCGATGCGCACCTTGGGATGGGCGCGTGCGAAGCGGCCGAGCACCGCGGGCAGCAGCGTTTCGCCGAAGTCTTCCTGCAGGCCGAGCCGCACCCAGCCCTGCAGGTCCGCACCGCGCATGGCGGCGCCCGCTTCCTCGTTGAGTTCGAGCATGCGGTGGGCATAGGCCAGCAGCGTTTCGCCCGCGTCGGTGAGCTCCAGGCCGCGGCCGGCCTTGCGGAACAGCGCAGTGCCGGCCTGCGCCTCGAGCTTCTTCAACTGCGCGCTGACCGCCGAGGTCGAACGGCCCAGCCGGTCGGCCGCGCGCGCATAGCTGCCCAGCGCGATGCCGGTGGAAAAACTGCGCAGCACGTCGAGATCGAACATCACCTGGGACATGGATTCACCCTTCATTGGATCGTCCTGTTTTTTGGAACGATTCGCTCATTATTTTCTGATTTTCAAAACCTTTGCAACGGCGGACACTGCGCCGCAAGATGACTCATTCGACCTCCTCCGTTTCATACTCGCCGCGCCACCGCTGGAAGGTGCTGGCTGCGGGCGTCGCCGCCAACGCGGCGTTCTCCGTGGCCGTCAACGGCATTCCGATGACGGCCGTGCTGATGCGCACCGGCTACCGGCTCGACAACGCCATGCTCGGCCTCGTGCTCGGCCTCATGGGCCTGGGCATCGCCATCAGCGAACTGCCGTGGGGCCTGTTGACCGACCGCTGGGGCGACCGGCCGGTGCTGCTCATGGGCCTGGGCAGCATGGCCGTGGCGCTGGTGGCAATGGCACTGTGGGCCGTGCCTGGCGGCGCGCACATTCCCGGCCTGGGTTGGCTCGGCGGCGGGCTGCTGCTGGTCGGCCTCTTGGGCGGCAGCGTCAACGGCGCCAGCGGACGCGCGGTGATGACCTGGTTCGACGACAACGAGCGCGGGCTCGCGATGAGCGTGCGCCAGACGGCCGTGCCGCTTGGCGGCGGCATCGGTGCGCTGGTGCTGCCGTTCGTGGCACTGCACTTCGGCTTTGCCGCGTTGTATGGCCTGCTCGCGCTGCTGTGCGCACTGGGCGCGGCAGCGAGCTGGGCCTGGGTGCACGAGCCGCCCGTCGCGCCGCGCAGCAACAAGCCCGTGGAAGCGGCGACGGCGGCCAAGGCAGGCCCGCTGCGCGACGCCCGCGTGTGGCGCATCGCGGCCGGCATCGGCATTCTGTGCGCGCCGCAGTTCGCGGTGCTGTCCTTCGGCACGGTGTTCCTGCACGATTTCGGCCATGCGGGCCTCGCAGCCATCACGGCCACGATGGTCCTGGTGCAGGTCGGCGCGATGGTGATGCGTGTGTGGAGCGGCCGCTGGACCGACCGCCGCCGCAACCGGCCCGCCTACCTGCGCGCCTGCAGCGCGCTCAGCGTGGGGCTGTTCGCAGGGCTCGCGCTGCTGGTGATGGCGGCAGGCACGCACGCGGCCGATTCCGCGGCGCTGCGCATGGCGCTGGTAGCGTTGCTCGCGGCCAGCGGTGTCTGTGTGTCGGCCTGGCACGGCGTGGCCTATACGGAGCTGGCCACGCTGGCCGGCGCGGCCCGCGCGGGCACGGCCCTGGGCATGGCGAACACCAGCGTGTTCCTGGCCTGCTTCCTCACGCCGCTCTCGATCCCGCACCTGCTCGCGCTGCAGGGCTGGCCGCTGGTGTGGCTCGTGGCCAGTGCCTGCGCGCTGGTGGCAATGCCGCTGCTGGTGCCGCGGCCCGCCGTGGCCGATCAGAAGCTCGCGAAGACTGCGTTGAGCCGATCGACGTAGGCACGCTTGGCGGCAGCGTCGATGAAGCTGCCTTCGAAGCTGTTGGCCGCAAGCTGCCAGGCCTGCTGCACACCGAGCCCGGTGGCCGCGAAGGTCTGCGTGAAGTTCTGGTTCATGTAGCCGCCGAAGTAGGCTGGGTCGTCCGAATTGACGGTGGCCACCAGCCCCGCATCGAGCAGCGCGCCGAGGTTGTGCTGCGCCAGATCAGGGAACACGCAGAGCTTGAGGTTGGACAGCGGGCACACGGTGAGCGGAATGCGGTCCTGCGCGAGGCGCTTCATCAGCGCCGGGTCCTTTGCGCTCTGCACGCCGTGGTCGACGCGCTCCACCTTGAGCACGTCGAGCGCGCTCCACACATAGGCCGGCGGCCCCTCCTCACCCGCATGCGCGACAAGGTGAAAGCCCAGCTCGCGACAGCGCGCGAACACGCGCGCGAATTTCTCGGGCGGATGGCCGAGCTCGCTCGAATCGAGCCCCACGCCGAGAAACAAGTCACGAAATGGCAGGGCCTGCTCCAGCGTTTCGAAGGCCTCTTCCTCGCTCAGGTGGCGCAGGAAGCACAGGATCAGCGCCGCGCTCACGCCGAGCTTCGCCTGTGCATCGGCGCAGGCGCGGTGCAGGCCGTGGACGACGGTCTCCATCGGCACGCCGCGCGCGGTGTGGGTCTGCGGGTCGAAGAACATCTCGGTGTGCACCACGTTGTCGGCCGCGGCGCGTTCCAGGTAGGCCCAGGCCATGTCGTGGAAGTCCTGCTCCTTCAGCAACACGCTGGCGCCGGCGTAGTAGATGTCGAGAAAGCTCTGCAGGTTGGTGAAGGCGTAGGCGCGGCGCAGCTCTTCGACGCTGGCGTACGGCAGGGCCACGCCGTTGCGCTGCGCGAGCGCGAAGATCAGCTCGGGTTCGAGCGAGCCTTCGATGTGCATGTGCAGCTCGGCCTTGGGCATGGCGCGCAGCAGTTCGGGCAGGCGGTCGGCGGCGATCTTGCCGAAGCTCTGGTCGAAGGCGGGGCGAAAGTCGGTCATGGTGGGGATATCTGGGTTGTGGTTGCGCACAATATAAGCGTAGCGGCCCCCCCGGGGAATGCGTCAGAACGTATACGGCCCATGCCTCCCATGCAGGCCAGCCGCCGCTGCCCTGCAACCCGTCACCATCCCGCCTCGCCACCCTGCAGTGCGCGCTGCGCGAGCAGAAAAGTCGCGGCGTTCCAGCTCTGGCCCGCCATGCCCATCGGCGCCAGCGTGCGGCCGTGGAACCACTCGGTAAAACGCCAGCCGCCGAGCTGGTTCACGTGCGCAAGGCGCGCAAGCTCGGACCAGCCCATGTCATGCAGGCCCAGGCGGGCGAGCGCCATCACCCAGAAGCCGCCCACGAAAGGCCAGATGCCGCCGTTGTGGTACTGGTGCACCACGTTCTGCTGGTGGCGCGCCATGTACGGCCGCCAGAGGGCATGTTCGCGCGTCAGCGGATGCAGCACCACGCGCACCGGATAAGGCTCGCAGGCACCTGCCGCGGCAATGGTCCTGACGATGCGGTTCGCCATCTCCGAATCGGCCAGCCCGCTCTGAATGGCCAGCACGTTGCCGAACACGTCGCCCTCGTTGCCGGCGAATGACAGGTTGACGAAGCTGAGGTACAGGCCCGAATCGGCTCGCCCGCGGCGCGCATAGTGCCGCAGCAGCCGGGCACGGTGGTATTCGGGCAGGTCCTGCTGGAACGGATTGAACAGGTGGTTGAAGTGGTGCTCGGTGGCTTCGGCGTGGTCCAGCGCGAAGCGGCGCTTCACGTCGTACCAGAGCGCATTGCTGTACAGCACGTAGCCCGAGCGCGGCATGATGTCGGCCCAGTCGCTGGCCTCGTTCTGCTGCAGCAGCCGGAAGTGCTGGTGCTCCTGCGCCAGCAGCCAGCCGATGGCGCTTTCCACCTCGCTGCTCCAGTGCGAGGCGCCAACGCTTCCATGGCGGCGCACATGGTCCACCGCGATCAGCCACCACAGCGTGGCGTCGATGCAGCCCAGGTACCAGAAGTCGGCATCCTGGCCATCGGGGTCGACGTACTTGGGAATCTGCCCGTTGGCCGCCTGCTGCGCGGCCAGCGCGTCGAGGCTGGCCACCGCGCCCTGCTCCAGTGCGGGCACGCCGCTGCCGCACATGGCCATCACGCAGATGGCCGCGTCGCGCCCGAAGATGCGCGTGTAGCGCCGCGCCACGGCGGCCTCGGTGCGGCTCGCGGCCAGGATGCCGTGCGGCGTCAGGTTGCGCTCCAGGAGTTGCAGCGAGGCTCGGGAACAGTCGTCGATCAGTGCGAGGGAAGAAGCGTCAGGTGTCGTCATGGGTTCGATAGGCTTGCGGCGTCAGGCCGTGCTGCCGCGCGAAGGCGCGCTGCAGCGCGTCCACCGAGCGGAAGCCGCTGCGGCTCGCGATGCGGTCCTGCGGCCACCGCGTCTGGCGCAGCAGCTGCGCGGCGGCGGCCACGCGGACCTGTTCGACAAAGCGCGCCGGCGTGCAGCCGGTCTCGGCCGCGAAGGCGCGCGCGAAATTTCTCGGGCTCATCTGCACGCGCCCGGCCAGAGCCTCGACCGACAGGTCGTCCTGCGGATGCGTGCCGATCCACGCTACCAGTTCGCGCAGGCGGTGGCTGGCCGAGGCTTGCGCCTGGAGCGCCTGCGTCAGCTGCGGCTGCGCCCCGCCGCGCAGCATCGGCAGCGCCAGCGTGCGGGCGATCTCCATCGACACCGCATGGCCGAGGTCGTCCTCGACCAGCGCAAGCGCGAGCTCGATGCCGGTGGTGACGCCGGCCGACGTCCACACGGGCCCGTCGCGCACATAGATGCGCTCGCGCTGCACCCGCACCTGCGGCCGCAGCGCCTGGAGCTGGTCGCACACGCGCCAGTGCGTGGTGGCCTCGCGGCCGTCGAGCAGCCCGGCCGCAGCCAGCGCGAAGGCGCCGCTGCACACGCTCGCCATGCGGCGCGTGCGCGGCGCCACCTGCCTGAGCCAGGCGCCGATGTGCTGCTCGAGGATGGCCGCGCGCACCGCCGGCTCGTCACCGCCGGCCACGATCAGCGTGTCGATCGACGCGGGCAGCTGCTGCAGGCTGCAGGTGCCCGCAAAGCTCAGGCCGCCGTTCGTCGCCACGGTGCCGCCGGCCGGGGAGGCGATGTGCAGGCGGTACCGGCCGGGATGCATCTGCCCGGCCTTGCTGAACACGCTGGCGGGACCGGCGACGTCGATCACCTCGACGCCGTCGAACACCACCAGCACCACGTCGCTGGCAGAAACCGCGGTTTCTTCGTCCTTGCGGGTCAGGGGCGGCATTCGTAGCCTCTGGGCATCGTCATCTAGTCGACAGGGGAACGGCCATGTGGAGATCGGTAGGAGCGCTGATCGCTGCAAGTATTGCAGCCTTTGTGCTGGCAGGCTGCACGGGGGGCGCGCCGCCGCTGCCGCCCGCGCAGGCCGATGCGGCCCGCAGCGAGCGCGAGAAGCAGGCTTTCGTCGAGGCGCTGAAGCCGCACCGCGCCGGCCGGCCCGTGGTCGCCGTGCTCGCGCTGAACGAAGGCACGGAAATGACCGACCTGCTGCTGCCGCATGCGGTGCTCCAGCGTGCCGACGTGGCCGACGTGCGGATCGTGGCGCCGCGCGCCGGGCGGGTGAGCCTGTATCCCGCACTGGAGGTCGATGGCGCGCAGGACTTCGCCGGCTTCGACCGGCTTCATCCCGTGGGCGCCGACTATGTGATCGTGCCGGCGATGATTGCCGACGACAATCCTCAGGTGGCGGCCTGGCTCAAGCAGCAGGTGGCGCGCGGCGCGCGGGTGATCGGCGTCTGCTCGGGCGCACGCGTGGTCGGCCGCGCCGGCCTGCTCGACGGCCGGCGTTTCGCGGGCCACTGGTACGACCGCGGCACGCTGCTCGCGCGCCACCCCGGCGCCAGCTACGTGCCGCACCAGCGCTACCTGATCGACCGCGGCGTGGCCACCACCACGGGCATCACCGCCTCGGTGCCGGCGATGCTGGCGCTGGTGGAGGCGATCGGCGGAGAGGAGAAAGCCAGGGCCCTTGCAACGGAACTCGGCGTGGCTTCATGGACGCCGGCGCACGACAGTTCGCCGTTCTACCTGGACGCCGGACGCAGGGCGGACTTTTTGCTCAACAAGGCCGCGTTCTGGCGCGGCGAGCGCTGGCGCGTGGACGTGCAGGACGGCGCCGACGACGTCGCCCTCGCGCTGGCCGTCGATGCATGGACGCGCACCGGGCACATCGACGTCGATGCCGCATCGGCCTCGGGCCCGGTCCGGCTGCGCAGCGGGCTGGTGCTGCTGGCGCAACCGGCTCGCGAAGGGGCGAGTCGCCTGTCCCTCTCTTCGTCGCTGAAGCCGGTGCCGCAGCTGGACCGCACGCTGTGCGAGATCGGCGAGCGCTACGGCACGGGGCGGCGCGACTGGGTCATGCAGGAAATGGAGTACCCCGGGCCGGTCGCTGCCTGCGCAGGCCGACCCGCGGCCGCATGAAGGCCAGATTCAATCGACCCGGATATTGCGCGCCTTCACCAGCGCGCCCACCCTGCCCGTCTCGTTCTGCACGAATTTCGCGAAGGCCTCCGGCGTGGTGCCGGCGGGTTCCAGGCCGAGCTGCAGCAGCTTCTGCCTCACCTGGGGCTCGTTGACCGCCGCCTGCACTGCCTTGCCGAGCCGCTGCACGATGTCGGGCGGCGTGCCCTTGGGAAGAAACACGCCGTTCCACTCGACCACGTTGTAGCCCGGCAGGCCCGACTCGGCGAGCGTCGGCGTGTCGGGCAGGCCGGGCACGCGCCTGGCGGAACTCACGGCCAGCGCGCGCAGCTTGCCCGACTGCACATAGCCGAGCGTCGACGCCACGTTGCCGAAATAGGCCGACACCTGTTCGCCCATCACATCGGTCAGCGCGGGTGCGCCGCCCTTGTAGGGCACGTGCATCAGGCTGAGCCTGGCCTGCTCGTTGAGCGCCTCGCCGGCCAGGTGCGAGCCGGTGCCGCCGCCGGCCGAGGCAAAGCTCAGCTTGCCGGGGTTCTTGCGCGCGAAGTCCAGGAACTGCGCCACCGTGCTGTACGGCGCCGTGGCAGGCACGACGAGGATCTGCGGCGCGGTGGCGACCAGCGAGACCGGAATGAAGTCTTTCGCTGCATCGAACGGCAGCTTGCGCAGCGACGGGTTCACCGAGAACGCCGAGGCGTCGTAGAGCACGGTGTAGCCGTCGGCGGGCGCCTTGGCCACGTTGTCTTCGCCGATCACGCCGCCCGCGCCCGGCCGGTTGTCGATCACGATCTGCTGGCCGAGCGCGATGCTCATCTGCTGCGCGACGACGCGCGCGGTGTTGTCGGCGCCGCCGCCCGCGGCATACGGCACCACCATGCGGATCGGCTTCTCGGGCCATGCGGCCCAGCCGAGCAGCGGAACGCAGGCGGCCAGTGCAGCGATGGATTTCAGGAGGGGTCTCTTCGTCATTCGGTCGTCTCGGTCTTTGTCGTTTCAGGAAAAGTCGTAAAGCAGCGCGGGGTTGTCGACCAGCACGCGGCGGCGCTGGGCCTCGTCGGGAATCCATTGGCCCAGCAGGTCGAACAGCACCGCGTCGTCGGGCTTGTTGGCGACGGACTCGGTCGGATGCGGCCAGTCGCTGCCCCACACCACGCGCTCCGGCGCCTGCCGGACCCAGGCCTGCGCGATGGCGCTCGTGTCTGCATAGCCACCTGCGGCGCCGGTCTTCGAGTCGAGGTAGGCGCCCGAGAGCTTGATCCAGGTGCGGCCGTTGTCGCGCAGCCGGCTGACGACGCCGAACGCGGGATGTACCTGCGCATCAGGCAGCGGCAGCCGCGCGAGGTGGTCGAACACGATCGTGCACGGCAGCCGCGCGAGCAGATCCGCATGCGCGGCGATCTGATCGGCGCTCCAGTGCAGCTGCACATGCCAGCCCATGGCATGCACGCGCTGCGCGAGCGGCTCGACCATTTCGAAGCCGGTCGCCGCATTGGCGGCCGTATAGAGCGTGAAGCGGATGCCGCGAATGCCGCCCGCATGCAGGCGTTCGAGTTCGGCATCGGCCACGTCGGGCCGCACCACCGCAACGCCTCGGGTGTGCGCAGGTCCGAGCGCATGGATGGCGTCCAGCGTCACGCTGTTGTCGGTGCCGTGAATGCGCGGCTGCACGACGACCGTGCGCTGCGTGCCGATGCGCTGCTGCAGCAGGCGGTAGTCGGCGGCCGTGGCGTTGTCGACCATGGCATCGGGCGATCCGTACAGCGCGAAGCGGCGGTCGTAGACATGCATGTGCGCATCGCAGGCGCCTGCCGGTGCCGTGCTGGCGGGCTTGCGCGTGCCGCTGCTGTGGGGATAGGCGATGCTCATTCCGCGTCGCTCAGCCGGCCGCATCTCCGGCCCTGCGGGTGTTGAGCACCGTCTCCGTGTGCTGCCCCAGCGTGGGCGCCGCAAAGGGCTCGGGGCCGGGCGTGCGGCCGAACTGCACGGGCCGCGTGAAGCCGCGGTAGGACCCGAGCGTGGGATGCGCGAAGTTCGCCACCATGTTCTCGGCCAGCACCTGCTCGTTGTCGAACATGTCCTCGACCGTGCGGGCCGCGGCGCAAGGCACCTCCTCGCCGAACAGCTCTTCCCATTCGAGCGCGCTGCGCGCGGCCAGCGCCTCGCGCAGGCGCGGCACGATCTCGGAAAAATGCCGCGCGCGCTTGCGCACGGAGTCGTAGCGCTCGTCGGCCGCGAGCTCGGGCAGGCCCACCTTGTCGCACAGAGCGCGCCAGAAATGCGGCGTGTTGGCCGAGATGTAGAGGTGGCCCTCGCGCGTCGGGTGGATGCCCGTGATGCCGCCCGATCGCATGTCGCGCCCCACGTCCTTGGGCTCGCCCTCGGCCCACACCATGCGCGCCGACTGCATCGTGAGCGCGGAGCGCAGCAGCGACACGCCAACGAACTGGCCCTCGCCGCTTTTTTCGCGCTCGTACAGCGCCGAGGCCACGCCGGCGGCCACCAGCGCCGCCGCGTAATAGTCGACCACCGAGCCATAGATGATCTCGGGCGGCTCGCCGCGCCTGCCCTGCAGCGCGCACATGCCGGTCATGGTCTGCAGTACCTGGTCGTAGCCCGCCTTCTCGCGCAGCGGACCGGTCTCGCCATAGCCCGTGAGGCTGCAATAGATCAGCCGCGGATTGACGGCCTTCAGCTGCTCGTAGGCGATGCCCAGCCGCGGCGGCACGCTGGGCCGGAAGTTGTGCACCAGCACGTCGGCCGTGCGCACCAGCGCCATCAGCGCCGCAAGGTCATCGGCCTTCTTCAGGTCGAGCACCACGCCGAGCTTGCTGCGGTTCACGCCGATGAACGCGCGGCTCTCGGCTTCGAGCGTCGACGGGTACTTGCGCAGGTTGTCGCCCGTGGGCGGTTCGATCTTGATGACTTCGGCGCCCTGGTCGGCCAGCAGCGAGCAGCCGTACGGGCCCGCGATGTAGGCACTGAGGTCGAGCACGCGCAGGCCGCTGAGCGGGCCGGTGGGGCCGTTGCGTGCTGGCAGGCGTGCGTCGTCTTTGGTGGCGTCGAAGCTCATGGATATTTTCTTTCTTCCTCAGTCGGCGGTGATGTTCTGTTGCTTCGCCAGTTTCTTCCAGCGCTCGACGTCTTCGGCGATCACCGCGGCGAATTGCGCTGGCGCGAGCGGCGTGGCAATGGCGCCTTCGCGCAGGAAGTTGGCCGCGATCTCGGGCTTGGCCAGGATCTTGTTGACGGCGGCGTTGAGCTTGCCGACCACTTCACGCGGCGTGCCGGCCGGCGCCAGCAGGCCCCACCAGAGCTCGAACTCGTAGCCCGGCACGGCGGTGGACATCGGCGTGAGGTCGGGCGCAATCGGGCTCGGCTTCAGGCTCGTGATGCCCACGGCGCGCAGCTTGCCCGCGCGCACCATCGGCAGCAGCGAAGGCCCGCTCGAAATCAGCAGCTGGGTCTGGTTGCCGACCAGGTCGGTCACGGCCGGGCCCATCCCCTTGTAGGGAATGTGCGCGATCTGCAGGTCGCCCACCTTGGCCTTGAGCAGTTCGGTGCCGAACTGGTTGACGCTGCCCAAGCCGGACGATGCGTAGTTGTACTGCCCCGGCTTGGCCTTGATGGCGGCGATCAGCTCGGCCGGCGTCTTGGCGGGAAACTCGTTGTTCACCGCGACGATGAACGGGCCCTTGGCGAACATGGCCACGGGTGCGAGTCCGTTGATCGGATCGAACGGCAGCTTGGACTGCACGGCCGCATTGGTCGTCATGCTCGATGACACCGCCACCAGCGTGTAGCCGTCGGGCGCGGCCTTGGCGACCTGGCCGGTGCCGGTGTTGCCGCTCGCGCCGGGGCGGTTGTCGATGATGACCGGCTGCTTGAGCTCGTCGCCCAGTTCCTTGGCCACCTGGCGCGCGAAGGTGTCGTTGGAGCCGCCCGCCGGATAGGGCACCACGATCGTGATGGTCTTGGCCGGGTAGGCCGCGGTCTGCGCGAACGCAGCGCTGCTCAACAGCAAGGCGCCGGCGAAAGCGGCCACCGCGAGCGCGCGCGGGCGAAGGGGCGAGGGAATGTGCATCTGTCTTGTCTCCTGGTTTTGTTTGAAAAAGGCTCAGCCCGGCAGCAGGCCGAGGCTGCTCGCGCTCGCGACGATGGCGCGCGCGCGGATCACGAAGGGAATGTCGATCATCTTTCCGTCCACCACATAGGCGCCCACGCCGCCGGCGTCGGCCTCGCGGGCAGCCTCGACCACCTTGCATGCGTGCGCGATTTCCTCGTCAGTGGGACGGAACACTTCGTTGGCGATCGCGATCTGGCTCGGGTGGATGCAGGTCTTTCCGAGGAAGCCGAGGTTGCGCGCCAGCATGGCCTCGGCGCGGAAGCCCTCGACGTCGCGGATGTCGGCGAACGCGCCGTCGTAGGCATAGACGCCCGCCTCGCCCGCGGCCATGCGCATCACGAACATCGCCTGCTGGATGGCGGCCGGCTCGCGCCGCGCGATGCCCAGCGGCTCGAACAGGTCGCCCAGGCCCAGCTGCAGCCCCGCCACGCGCGGATGCGCCAGCGCGAGCTGCGCGGCCGTGCGCAGGGCGGCGGGCGCCTCGATGTTCAGCAGCAGGCCGATGGGCGTGCCCACGCTGTTGGCCTGCTCGGCGCGTTCGATGGCCTCGACCGCGGCGCGCACATGCGCCGGGCTTTCGGGCTTCGGAATGTTGATCAGGTGCACGCCGGGCTGGGCCACCGCCGCGATGTCGTCCGCGAAATGCGCCGTGTCCATCGCGTTGACGCGAACGATCACCGTCTTGCCCGACGCGGCCGGCTCGCCGCTTCGCAGCAGCTGCCGCACGGCATCGCGCGCCTCGGCCTTGCGTGGCTCGGACACCGCGTCTTCCAGATCGAAACACACGCCATCGGCCGCGCCGCCCAATGCCTTGGCGAACAGCTCGGGACGCGTTCCGGGAACGAAGAGTTTGCTTCTCATGCGCCGCAGTGTCTGCGGTTCATGCGTCCGAAAAAACACATGCGACCTACGATCAGATGATAGAAAATCTATCTTTCATGGAAACAGCCTACCTGCAAAGCTTTCTTCTGGTGGTGGAATCGGGTTCCATGTCGGAGGCCGCGCGCCGCCTCGACCTGACGCCCGCGGCCGTGGCGCAGCAGATCCGCACGCTGGAGCGCGAACTCGGCGCACCGCTCGTGGCCCGCGCCGGCCGCACGGTGCAGCCCACTGAAGCGGGGCACCAGCTGGTGCAGCGCGCGCGCAACCTGCTGCGCGAGGTGGGCGACATCAAGGCGCTGCTGGGCAGCGACTCGGCCGGCGGCGAGCTGCTCGTCGGCACCATCAACACGGCCATCCACAGCCTGCTGCCGGACATCCTTGCGCGCTTCGTGAAGACGCATCCCGGCGTCAAGGTGTTCCTGCAGTCGGGCACCACGGCCACGCTCTACAAGGCCGTTCAGCAGGGCGATCTCGATGCGGCCGTGTGCCTCTATCCACCGTATGCGCTTGCCAAGACCTTCGACTGGTCGCTGCTGCGCGAGGAGCCGCTGGTGCTGCTCGCGCCGAGCCGCCTCGCGCGGCGCGATCCGCATGAGCTGCTGCGGACCTCGCCGCTCATCCGCTACGACCGCGCCCTGGGCGGCGGCAAGCAGGCCGACCGCTATCTGCGCGCGGCGGGCATCGTGCCGCAGGAGCGCTTCGAGCTCAGTTCGCTGCTGGCCATTGCCATGATGGTCGACCGCGGCTTGGGCGTCTCGCTGGTGCCAGACATTGCCTCGCCGCTGCTCGACGGCCAGCGCGTGGCGAAGATCCCACTGCCGCTGCCTTCGGAGCCACGGCGCTTCGGCGTGCTGTGGCAGCGCGCATCGCCGCGCCTGCGATTGATCCAGGGCTTTGTCGACAGCGCGCGGATGGTGACCGAAGGGAAGCCGCGCGGCGTGAACCACAAATAAAAAAAGGCCGCCCGCAGGCGACCCTTTTCATGCGTGCAAGGCGCGCAGCGATTACTTCTTGTCGCCGCCCGGGACCTTGCCCTCCACGCCCTTGACGTAGAAGTTCACGCCAGACAGGAACTTGTCGTCGGCCACCGCGTCCTTGGCGACCACTTCCTTGCCGTCCTGGCCCAGGATCGGGCCCTTCCAGATCGCGAAGCTGCCGTCCTTCAGGCCCTTTTTCACTGCCTCGACCTTGGCCTTGGTTTCGGCCGGCACGTCCTCGGCGATCGAGACGATGTCGATGGCGCCTTCCTTCACGCCCCACCAGGCCTGGCCCGTGGCCCACTTGCCGTCGAGCGCGTCCTGCGTGGCCTTGATGTAGTACGGCGCCCAGTTGATGGTGGCCGAGGCCAGGTGCGCCTTGGGACCGTAGGCGGTCATGTCGGAATCCCAGCCGAAGGCGCGCTTGCCCTTTTCCTGCGCGGTCTTGAGCACGGCCGGCGAGTCGGTGTTCTGGAACAGGATGTCGGCGCCGCCGTTGATGAGGGCGGTGGCGGCTTCGGTTTCCTTCGGCGGGCTGAACCATTCGTTCACCCACACCACCTTGGTGGTGATCTTCGGGTTGACCGACTGCGCACCCAGCGTGAAGCTGTTGATGTTGCGCAGCACCTCGGGAATCGGCACCGAGCCGACCACGCCGAGCGTGTTGCTCTTGGTCATGGCGCCGGCAATGACGCCGGCCATGTAGGCGCCTTCATACGTGCGGCTGTCGTAGGTGCGCATGTTCTCGGCGGTCTTGTAGCCGGTGGCATGCTCGAATTTCACGTCCTTGCTGTCGGTGGCCACTTTGAGCATCGGCTCCATGTAGCCGAAGGTGGTGCCGAAGATCAGCTTGTTGCCCTGCCCGACCATGTCGCGGAACACGCGCTCGGCGTCGGCGCCCTCGGGCACGCTCTCGACGAAGGTGGTCTTGATCTTGTCGCCGAATTCCTTCTCGAGCGCCTTGCGGCCGTTGTCGTGCGCGAAGGTCCAGCCGCCGTCTCCCACCGGGCCGATGTATGCGAATGCGATGTTGAGCGGCGCAGCCGGTGCCGGTGCGGCGGCAGCGGGCGCCGGTGCCGGCGCGGGGGTCGCGGCCGGTGCAGCCGCTTCCTCTTTCTTGCCGCAGCCGATCAGGGCCGCCGAAGCGACCGCCGTGAGGGCGGCCAGCTTGAGCAGGGAGCGCTTGTTCAGATCATTCATTGTCGGAAATCCTCAAAAAGGACAGGTTGGCGGAAAACGAGAAGCGAGATTATGAGCCGGGGTAGAACGGTTTTCCGATCGAAGCGGGCATGTTGATGCGAATGAAGGCCGGGTTGCGCGAGATCAGCGCCAGCACCACGATGGGCGCGATGTACTGCAGCATGCTGAGGAACTGCGGCGGCACGTCGACACCGCTGCTCTGCAGGTGGAAGCCCAGCATCGAGACGCCGCCGAACAGGTAGGCGCCCAGCAGCACGCGGATCGGCCGCCAGGTGGCAAAGGTGGTGAGCGCCAGCGCGATCCAGCCGCGGCCCGCGACCATGCCTTCGACCCACAGCGGCGTGTAGACGGTGGAGAGGTACGCCCCTGCCAGCCCGCACAGCGCGCCGCCCGCGATCACCGCCATGAAGCGGATGCGCCGCACGGGGTAGCCGAGCGCATGCGCCGACTCGGGAGACTCGCCCACCGAGCGCAGCACGAGCCCGGCGCGGGTGCGGTAGAGAAACCAGATCAGCCCGAAGGTCAGGACGACCGCGAAATACACCATGGGATGGTGGCGGAACAGCGCAGGCCCGACGAGCGGAATGTCGCCGAGCACCGGCAGCGCGTACGACACGCTTTCGGGCAGCTTGGCCTGCACGAAGTTGATGCCCACGAAGGCGGAAAAGCCGACGCCGAACAGGCTGAGCGCAAGCCCGGTGGCGTACTGGTTGGTGTTGAGCCAGATCACCAGCACGCCGAAGAAGGCGGCAAGCAAGGCACCGGCGGCCATGCCGGCCAGGAAGCCGAGCCAGGGGTCGTGGGTGACGACCACCGTCGCAAAGCCGGCGATGGCGGCACAGAGCATCATGCCCTCGGCGCCCAGGTTGACGATGCCGGCCTTCTCGTTGATGAGGAGGCCGAGTGCCGCGATGGCGAGCACGGTTCCGGCGCTCAATGTGGAACCCAGCAGGAGTGCGTAGCTGTCCATTTTCAGTTGCTCCGGCGCGGGTTGCTTGTTTGATGCTGTTGTTCAGGGCGCGTGCACAGGCCACCGGGTACTCCCCTCCGCGAATGTCCCCCGCCTTCGGCTCCTCCTTTATTTCGCTGCGGGGAGCACCCGATGCCCTGTGCACCTGGGCACGCGGCCGGTGTACCGCTGATCAACCAGCGCTCTGTCCAACGCTCCCGCTGATGGGGTGCCTTGCGCAGCGAAATAAAGGAGGAGGCCGAAGGCCGGGGGACATTCGCGGAGCAAGGTACCCCGTCGGCGGGAGCGCGCCCTGAATGACGAACGGCGCGACACAACGAAAAGCAAGGCTTCATGCTAGAGCGCTCCTTCGTTCGGCCGCGCAACGGGCGCAGTGAGCGGCGTGCTGACTTGCAGCGAGCCCGTCGTGAGCGTGACGGCCTTGGCAGCGGCCTTCCGGCGGATGCGGTAGGCAATGAGCGTGTCGCAGGCCAGCAGCGTGAAGAGCAAGAGGCCCTGGAACACGCCGGTAAGCGACTTGGGCAGGCCGAGGCGCGACTGCGCAAGCTCGCCGCCGATGTAGAACATGCTCATGAGAATGGCCGAGAACACCATGCCCACCGGATGCAGCCGGCCGACGAAGGCCACGATGATGGCCGCGAAGCCGTAGCCCGCCGGCACGTAGGGCGTGAGCTGGCCCAGCGGGCCGGCGACTTCGAGCGCACCGGCCAGGCCCGCCGCGCCACCCGAGGTCAGCAGCGCGATCCACACCGCGCGCCGCGCCGAGAAGCCCGCGTAGCGCGCGGCAGCCGGTGCGAGCCCGCCGACCTGCTGCGCAAAGCCCGCCCGCGTGCGGAACAGGAACACCCAGAGCGCGCCCACGCCCAGCAGCGCGATGATCAGCCCGATGCTCACGCGCGAACCCTTGAAGAGCCGCGGGATCTGCGTCACGGCCTCGAAGGTTTTCGACTGCGGAAAGTTGTAGCCGTGCGGGTCTTTCCAGGGGCCGAACACCATGTAGCCCAGCAGCAGCGTGGCCACGTACACCAGCATCAGGCTCACCAGAATTTCGTTGGCATTGAACCGGTCGCGCAAAAAGGCCACGATGCCGGCCCACACCATGCCGCCGACGGTGCCGGCGATGAGGATGGCCACCACGATCCACGAGCCCGTGGTCTTGTCGGCCATCAGCGCGACGCCGCCCGCGGCGATGGCGCCGAACACGAACTGGCCCTCGGCGCCGATGTTCCAGACGTTGGAACGGAAGCACACCGCCAGCCCGAGCGCGATGATGAGCAGCGGCGTGGCCTTGATCGTCAGCTCGCCGATCGCGTAGCCGCTCTTGATCGGTTCGTAGAAGAACACCAAGAGGCCCTTGACCGGGTCCTTGCCGAGCGCGGCGAACAGCGCCACGCCGATCAGCACGGTGATCAGCAGCGCGAGGATCGGCGAGGCAAAGGTCCAGAAGCGCGACAGCTCCGGGCGGGGTTCGAGCTTAAGCATGGGCGGCCTCTTTCTTCTTCTCGTTCTGTCCTTGCCAGAGGCCGCTCATCCATTCGCCGATCTGCGGCAGCGTGGCGGCCGCGCGGTCGATGGAAGGCGACAGCCGGCCCTTGGCAATCACATGCAGCCGGTCGCTGATGTCGAACAGCTCGTCGAGCTCCTCGCTGACCACCAGCACCGCGCAGCCGGCGTCGCGCAGCGCGAGGATCTCGCCGCGGATCAGCGCGGCCGCACCCACGTCCACGCCCCAGGTCGGCTGCGAGACGATGAAGAGCTTGGGGTTGGCGTCGATCTCGCGGCCGACGATGTATTTCTGCAGGTTGCCGCCCGAAAGCGAGCGCGCCGCCGCGTTCGGCCCGCCGGCCTTGACGTTGAAGCGCGCAATGATGGCCCTGGCGTGCTTTTCGAGCGCCGCCGTGCGGATCCAGCCGCCCTTGCCCACCGCATTGCCGCGCGTGAGCAGCAGGTTGTGCGCGAGCCCGAGCGTGGGCACCGCGCCGCGGCCCAGCCGCTCCTCGGGCACGAAGTGCAGGCCCATGGCACGCCGCGCGCGCGGCCGCAATCGGCCGGCGGGCTTGCCGAACACCTGCACCATCGCAGGCTCGGCGCGCACGTCTTCGCCCGAGAGCGTGTAGAGCAGTTCCTTCTGCCCGTTGCCGGACACGCCCGCAATGCCGAGCACCTCGCCGGCCCGCACCTCGAACGAGATGCCGTCGAGATCGACGCCGAACTGGTCCTCGCGCGCCAGCGTGAGCGCGTCGACGCGCAGCGCCACCGCGCCCGCATGCACCGGCCGGTGCTGCAGCGGCGGCGGCTCGCTGCCGATCATCAGCCGCGAGAGCGATTCGTTGCTTTCGTTCTGCGGATTGCACACGCCCGTGACCTTGCCGCCGCGCAGCACCGTGCAGGCCGTGCACAGCTCGCGGATCTCGTGCAGCTTGTGGCTGATGTAGAGGATGCTGCAGCCTTCGGACGCGAGCTTGTTGAGCACCGTGAAGAGCTTGATGACGGCCTGCGGCGTCAGCACCGAGGTCGGCTCGTCGAGGATCAGGAGCTTGGGGCTGGTGAGCAGCGCGCGGATGATTTCCACGCGCTGCATCTCGCCCACCGACAGCGTGTGTACCGGCCGCGAGGGATCGATGTCGAGGCCGTATTCGCTCGCCTTGGCCGTGATGCTGCGCGCCACCTCGGCCAGCTGCAGCGATTTGTCCAGGCCCAGCCACACGTTCTCGGCCACCGTGAGCGTGTCGAACAGGCTGAAGTGCTGGAACACCATGCTGATGCCCAGCGCCCTCGCCTGCTGCGGGTTGCGCAGGTTGACGGCCTGGCCGTCGAAAACCACCGTGCCTTCGTCGGGCTTGACCGAGCCGTAGATGATCTTCATCAGGGTCGATTTGCCGGCGCCGTTCTCGCCGAGCACGGCATGGATCTCGCCGGGTGCCACGGCCAGCGAGATATCGCTGTTGGCCACCACCGCGGGGTAGCGCTTGGTGATGTTGGCGAGCTGGAGTCTGGGGGTTGTCATGCCGGGTTTTCGTGGGTTGGCTGGCTCGTTCAACATCAAAGGCGGGGACAGTTTAATAGCGTCCCCGCGGCCACCGCCCCCGGCGGCGCCACGCTCAATGTCCGCCGATGTAGGCGAACTTGAACAGGAACACGGCGGCAATGACCCAGACCATCGCATGCACTTCCCGTGCCCGGCCGGTGCACAGCTTGAGCACCGCGTAGGTGATGAAGCCGAAGGCCAGCCCATTGGCGATCGAATAGGTGAAGGGCATGGCCAGCGCGGTCACGGCCGCGGGGATCACCTCGGTCGTGTCTTCCCAGTCGAGCTCGACCAGGTCGCGCAGCATCAGGCAACCCACGAAGAGCAGCGCCGGCGCGGTGGCATAGGCCGGCACCGAGCCCGCGAGCGGCGAGATCATCAGGCAGGCGAGGAAGAGCAGCGCCACCACCACCGCCGTGAGGCCGGTGCGCCCGCCCGCCTGCACGCCGGCCGCGCTTTCCACATACGCCGTGGTGCTCGAGGTGCCGAGCAGCGAGCCCGCGAAGATGGCGCCGCTGTCGGCCAGCAGCGCCTTGTTCATGCGCTCCATCTTGCCGGGCACCAAGAGCCCGGCGCGCTTGGCCACGCCCATCAGCGTGCCGGTGGCATCGAACATCTCGACCAGGAAGAACACCAGCACCACGTTCAGGATGCCGCCCTTGAGCGCACCGAGGATGTCGAGCTGCATGAAGGTGGGCGCGATGGACGGCGGCGCATCGAACACGCCATGGAACTTGTTGCCGCCGAAGAAGAACGACAGCACCGTCACCAGCATGATGCCGATCAGGATGGCGCCCCGGACCTTGAGCCGGTCGAGCGTCACGATGACGAGGAAGCCCACGGTCGCCAGCACCACCGGCGCCGAATGCAGGTCGCCCAGCGTGACGAAGGTGGCTGGCGAGGCGGCGACGACGCCCGCGCTCTTGAGCGCGATGAGCGCCAGGAACATGCCGATGCCCACGGTGATCGCCGTTCGCAGCGACTGCGGTATGCCCTGTATGAACAGCTCCCGCAACCCGGTGACCGTGACGATCAGGAACAGGCAGCCCGAGATGAACACCGCGCCCAGCGCCACCTGCCACGTGTAGCCCATGCCCAGCACCACCACGTAGGCGAAGTAGGCGTTGAGCCCCATGCCCGGCGCCATGGCGATCGGGTAGTTGGCGTAGAGGCCCATGATCAGCGTGCCCAGCGCCGCGATCAGGCAGGTGGCCACGAAGACCGCGCCCTTGGGCATGCCCGCATCGCCGAGGATCGACGGGTTCACGAAGATGATGTAGGCCATCGTCAGGAAGGTGGTGAGCCCCGCGATGACTTCGGTGCGCACCGTGGTGTTGTGCTCGCCGAGCTTGAACATGCGTTCAAGCAGGCCCGAGCCGCTTGCGCCGCCCATGGCCGCGCGCGGACGCGCGGACTCGACATGCCCCGACACGCGGGGCTCGGCGCCTTTGGGCGCCTGTTCAAACGTACTCATTTCGCTCGTCTCCAGCTGTTGTATCGGCGGTTGCTTCATCGTTGCTCCGCTCGCGACGCCGGCGCGAGCGGGGATCTCTCAGGGATCGGAGGTTTCAGGCGCGGTGGGCAGGTGCGCCAGGGCGGCCGGCAGCGCGGAAACCGGTGGACGCAGCGACGCCGCCACGTCCTTGATGCATTCGCGCAGCCAGCGCGCGGAACTCGACGAATGGGTGCGCTCGTGCCAGAGCTGGTAGTACATGAGGCGCGGCAGCGCGACCGGGCAGTCGAGGATCTTCACCGGCAGCCGCGCGGCAAAACGCTCGCAGTACTGGCGGCCGGTGGTCAGCACCAGCAGGCTCGATGCGACCATGTCCGGAATCAGGCTGAAGTGCGCGCAGCGCGCCGTGATGTTGCGCTGCCGGCCGAGCTCGTCGAGCATCTGGTCGATGATGCCGCGCCCGCCCGGGTGCATGGGCGTGGGCGCGATGTGCTCGGCCGCGAGCCAGGTCTCCAGGTCCCAGCCGCGGCGCACGGCCGGATGGTCCTGGTTGACCAGCGACACCACCTCGTCGCCGAAGAGCCGCGCCATGTGCAGGTCTTCCGGGGGCTTCTGCCAGTTGCCGATCACCAGGTCGACCTGGCCGAGCGCCAGATGACCGTGGTAGTCGGAGTCGGGCGAGAGCGCGTGGATCTCGATCTGGCACAGCGGTGCCTCGCGCTTGACGTGCGCCACCAGCATCGGCAGGAACAGCGGGTCCATGTAGTCGCTTGCGGCGATGCGGAAGGTGGTGGCCGCCGACTGCGGCTCGAAGCCGCGCGCATCGGAGAACAGCATCTCGGCCGCGCGCAGGATGCTCGCGGCCGGCTCGATCATCCGCAGCCCCGCATCGGTCGGCACCATGCCCGAGCCCGAGCGCACCAGCAGCGGATCGCCCGACAGTTCGCGCAGGCGCTTCAGTGCGGCCGAGACGGCCGGCTGGTACATGCCCAGGCGAATGGCGGCGCGCGAGACGCTGCGGTCGGTCAGCACGGTGTGAAGCACCCTGATCAGATGAAGATCGATCTTGTCGAAAAGCGCCTGGTCACGCATGGCGTTCTCCCCGGACAGCCGGCAACACCAGCGGCCCGGCAAAGCCGGTTCCGCGGTATTTCGCGAAGGAGATCAGGGAGTAGGACATTAAGAAAACTTTGGACATGCGCCAAAGTCTACGAGTGGCTAGGCAGACTGGACGGCGGTGATGGCGCGAAGGATCGACTCGCTCGTGGCCGGCGCCTTCAGCGGCGGATCGATCTTGTGGCCACCGGCCGCCGACACCGCATCGCGGATCGCGAAGAACACCGAGAACGGCAGCAGCAGCGGCGGTTCGCCCACAGCCTTGCTGCGGTGGATCGAGTCCTCGAAGTTCTGGCCTTCGAACAGGCGCACGTTGAAGACGGGCGGGCAGTCGTTGGCCGTTGGAATCTTGTAGGTGCTGGGCGCATGCGTGGTGAGCATGCCGCTTTGCGGATGCCACACCAGCTCCTCGGTGGTGAGCCAGCCCATGCCCTGGATGAAGGCGCCTTCGACCTGGCCGATGTCCACGGCCGGGTTCAGCGACTTGCCCGCGTCGTGCAGGATGTCGGCGCGCAAGAGCTTCCATTCGCCGGTGAGCGTGTCGACGATCACCTCGCTCACTGCCGCGCCGTAGGCGTAGTAGAAGAACGGGCGGCCCTGCATCTTGTCCTTGTCCCAGCTGAGGCCCGGCGTGGCGTAGAAGCCGTCGGACCAGAGCTGCTTGCGGTCGAGGTATGCCTCGCCTACCACGGTGCTGAAGGCCAGCGAACGGCCGTTGACCTCGACCTTGTCGTTGGCAAAGCGCACCTCGCCCGCCTTGCCGCCGTGGCGCTCGGCCGCGCTCTCTGCCAGCCGTTCGCGGATCTGCCGCGCCGCATCCTGCGCGGCCTTGCCGTTCAGGTCGGCGCCGGTCGATGCGGCCGTGGCCGAGGTGTTCGCCACCTTGGTGGTGTCGGTCGCGGTCACGCGCACGCGCTCGAAGCTCACGCCCAATTCATGCGCCACCACCTGCGCCACCTTGGTGTTGAGGCCCTGCCCCATCTCGGTTCCGCCGTGGTTCACCAGGATCGAGCCGTCGGTGTACACATGCACCAGCGCGCCGGCCTGGTTGAAGTGCTTGACGTTGAACGAGATGCCGAACTTGAGCGGCGCGAGCGCCAGTCCGCGCTTGAGCACCACGCTCTTCTGGTTGAAGGCTGCGATCTCTTCGCGCCGCGCGCGGTAGTCGCTGCTGGTTTCGAGGTCGGCCACCAGTTCGTGAATGATGTTGTCGGTCACGGTCTGGCGGTACGGCGTGACGTTGTTCTGGTCCATGCCGTAGAAGTTGGCGCGGCGCACATCAAGCGGATCGCGCTTCAATTCGCGCGCCACCGAATCCATGATGTTCTCGATGGCAATGGCACCCTGCGGCCCGCCGAAACCGCGGAAGGCGGTGTTGCTCTGCGTGTTGGTCTTGCCCGAATAGCCGTGCATCGCCACGTTGGGCAGCCAGTAGGCGTTGTCGAAGTGGCACAGCGCGCGCGTCATCACCGGGCCCGAGAGGTCGGCCGAATGGCCGGCGCGCGAGACCATGGTGATCTCCGCGCCGAGGATGCGGCCCTCGTCGTCATAGCCCACGTCGTACTCGTACCAGAAGCAGTGGCGACGGCCGGTGACCATGAAGTCGTCGTCGCGGTCGAGCCTGAGCTTGACGGGGCGCTGCAGCTGCCGCGCCGCGATGGCCGCCACGCAGGCGAACAGCGCCGACTGCGATTCCTTGCCGCCGAAGCCGCCGCCCATGCGCCGGCATTCCACATGCACTTCGTTCGATTGCAGGTGCAGCGCATGCGCCACCAGGTGCTGCATTTCGCTCGGATGCTGCGTCGAGCAGTGGATGTGCAGCGCGCCGCCTTCCTTCGGAATGGCGTAGCTGATCTGGCCTTCGAGATAGAACTGCTCCTGCCCGCCCACGTCGAGCGTGGCTTTGTGGCGGTGCGGTGCGTGGGCGATGGCGGCGCGCACTGCGGCTTCGTCGCCTTCGTTGGCTGCGCCACCGCTGCGCACGATGTGCATCGGCGGCACCACGTACTGGCCGCGCGCATGCGCCTCCTGCGGCGTGAGCACAGGCGGCTCGGCCTCGATGGTCATCGCGTCCTTCGCCTTGGCGGCGGCACGGCGCGCGGCCTCGCGCGTTTCGGCGATCACGGCGAACACGGGCTGGCCGAGGTAGCGGATCTGGCCGCCATCGTTCACGGGCAAAAGGATCGGATCGTCGTGAACGATCGAGCCGCAGTCGTTGGTGCCGGGAATGTCGTCGGCCGTGAGCACCGTGACCACGCCGGGCATTGCGCGGATGGCGTCGAGCGACAGCGCCGTGACGCGGCCGTTGGCGGCGGGCGACAGGCCGAGCGCGCAGTGCAGCGTGCCGGTGATTTCGGGAATGTCGTCGATGTAGGTCGCTTCGCCGGCCACGTGCAGGTGCGCCGATTCGTGCGGCCGGCTGATGCCGACGCGCGCGCCAAGATCGTGCGCGATCGCTTCGGCCACGGGGTCGATGCGCGCGGCGGTGTTCTTGAGGTAGTCGGCAAAGGCCTCGGCGGGCTGCAGCAGGCGGGCGTCGATGGGTTTGTTCATGGTCAGGCTCCTTCGGCCGCGGCTTTGGCTGCGGCATGAGGCATCACGCTCCACACGCTGGTCTCTTCGAGCGAGAGCGCGTCTTCGGTGCGCGTTTCGAGCCAGAGGCGCTGGACGAGGTTCTGCGCCACCTGCAGCCGGTAGTCGGCCGAGGCGCGCATGTCCGACAGCGGCTTGAAGTCCTGCGCGAGCGCGAGCCTGGCGGCGGCAACGCTGGCCTGCGTCCACGGTTTGCCGACGAGTGCCGCTTCGGCATTTGCGGCGCGCTTCACGGTGGCGGCCATGCCGCCGAAGGCCAGGCGCACGGCCTTCACTGTGTCGCTGCCCGCTTCGAGCTCGATCGCGAAGCCTGCGCACAGCGCCGAGATGTCGCAGTCGAAGCGCTTGCTGATCTTGTAGGCGCGCACCTGGCGGCGCATGGCGGCCAGCGGAACCGCCAGGCCCTGCACGAACTCGCCGGACTGCAGCTGGTTCTTCATGTAGTCGATATAGAAATCGGGCAGCGGCATGCGGCGCACCGCGTCGCCGCGGCGCAGCTCGATCTCGGCATCGAGCGACATCAGCACCGGCGGCGAATCGCCGATGGGCGAGCCGTTGGCCACATTGCCACCCATGGTGCCGGCATGGCGGATCGGCGGCGAGGCGAAGCGCAGCCACACGTCCGCGAGGCTCGGCACGCGCTGCACCAGGGCTTCGAAGGCGGCTTCGAGCGAAGCGCCGGCGCCGATGTAGAGCTCGCCCCCTGCGTCGTTCGGACGGGTCTCGATGGTCTTCATCTCGGCCACGTCGCCCACGTAGATGATGTCGCCGAGGTCGCGGAACTGCTTGTTGACCCAGAGGCCGACGTCGGTCGAGCCGGCCAGCAGCTGGGCGCGCGGCTTCTGCTCGCGCAGCGCGGCGAGCTGGGCCAGGGTTTTGGGCGCGTGGAAGTGGTCGATGCGGGCGCCGAGCGGCGCGGCGTAGTCCAGGCCGTCGTTCTGCAGCGCGGCGAGCGCAGCCACCACGGGTTCCGTGTCGAGCCGCACGGCCGGCAGGTCGAACATGCGCTGGCCGGCGTCGAGGATCGGCCGGTAGCCGGTGCAGCGGCAGAGGTTGCCCGACAGTTCGTCGGCCAGCTGCTGGCGCGTGGGCTGCGTGCCTTCGGCCTGGTGGTGCTCATAGGCGGACCACAGCGACATCACGAAGCCCGGCGTGCAGAAGCCGCACTGGGAGCCATGGCAGTCGACCATCGCCTGCTGCACCGGGTGCAGGTGGTGCACGGGGTGCTTCTTGTCCTGCGGCTGCGCCGCGGCGCACTGCGCCTTCAGGTCTTCGACCGTGAAGAGCGCCTTGCCGTGCAGCGTGGGCAGGAACTGGATGCAGGCGTTGACCGTCTGCAGCTGCAGCCCGCCGACGGCGCCGGGCGCGTTGGCGTCGCTGGCCAGTTCGCCGATCACGACGGTGCAGGCGCCGCAGTCGCCCTCGTTGCAGCCTTCCTTGGTGCCGGTGCAGTGCGCGTCCTCGCGCAGCCAGTCGAGCACCGAGCGGGTCGGATGCACGCCGCTGACGTCGACGATCTTGCCGCGGTGGAAGAAGCGGACGGGTTGGATGTTGTTGCTGCGCTCTGTACTCATGCTCTTCGGCCTCGTGGGCGGCCTGGTTTTCCCGGCCAAGCCTGGACGTTAGCCGCTTGTGCCGCGGCCCACATACCGCGGGAGCCATATTGCGTATGTGGACGCGGGTATGCGACCTAGGGGGAAACCCTGGAGAGCGAGAGCAATTCCCGGGCCATGGACATGAGCCGCCGGGCCGTTCCCAAGGCGATTACCGCAGCGCGCAGCGCGGAGGTTGCCTTATGGGCGTGCCCATGGCGAGGGTCCGTGGCGTCAGCCGCCGCCGGCCGCCGCCAGCGAGCGCGGCCGCATGTCGACCCAGTTCGCTTCGATGAATGCGTCGCAGGCGGCCCGCCCGGTCGCTGCCAGCGCCACCTGCCAGCCGGCGGGCACGGCGATGAAGGCGGGCCACAGCGAATGCTGCCCTTCGTCGTTCACCAAGACCTGGAAGTTGGCGTTCTTGTCGTCGAACGGGTTGCTCATTGTCGAGTTCCTTTTTCTTGCGCGGCGTTCAAGCCGTTTCCGCGGATGCGGGGGTGGTTTGCGGGAGCGCCGCGAGGGCGTCCGCGATGTCGTTCAGTGCGTGATGGCGCGCAAAGTTCTCGCGCAGCGCAGCCGCGCGCCGCCGGTAGCTGGAATCCCCCAGCACCTTGCGCACGGCGTCGCTGATCTGGCGCGCGCCCGGCTGGCCGGTGCCCAGGTTGATGCCCGCGCCCGACCAGGCCACGCGCGCAGCGATCTCGGGTTTCTCTTCGCTGGTTCCGGCCACCACCAGCGGCACGCCCAGGCTCAGCGCATGGTTGACCGAGCCGTAGCCGCCGTTGGTGACCATCGCATGCACCTTGGGCAACAGCCGGTCGTAGGGCAGGAACGGCAGCACGCGGGCATTGGCAGGCACATTCGCGCTCAGCGCCGGCGGCACCGGGCCGCCGGTGGTGGCGATGACGAGGATGTTGCTGTCGCCGGCCAGCGCCTGCAGCGCCGGGCCGATCAGCTGCGCCGGGTTCTGGTTGGCCAGCGTGCCCTGCGTCACCAGCACCACCGGGCGGCCGTCGTCCAGCTCGTGCCACCAGTCGGGCGGCGTGAAGCCGCGGCTGGCGGGCGCGAGCAGCGGGCCGACGAAGCGCACCGATGCGGGCAGGTCGCTGCGCGGATATTCGAAGGAAGGCGCCGTGAGCTGCAGGTACAGGTCCGGCAGCTTGACCATGGCGTCGATGAAGAACTCCGGCAGCACGGGCGAACCCGAGCGCGCCAGCAAGCCGTCGAAGTAACGCTGCACCTCGCCGAACATCGCCTGCTGGAGGTTGGCGTTCATCGCGCGGTTGCGCGCGCGCCCCTCCGGGGTGCTCGACGGCGGCAGCGCGGTGCCGAAGAAGGCGGTGTCGCAGCTGGACAGCGGCAGCGCCGAGATGCCGATGGCGACGACAGCCGGGCGCTCTTCACGCGACCCCAGCAGCAGCGGGAAGGTGCCGCAGAACATGGTGTCGACCACGATGGCATCGGCCTCGAACCCGTCGAGGATCGAACGCAGGCCCTTCAGTTGCGCCGCCATGGCGTCGGCAAAGAAATGCTTGAGGCCGAAGCACAGCTGCGCATGCGCCGACGAGAGCCGCCGGCGCTCGGGAAAGCGCTCGTCGAGCTGGCGGTAGTCGTAGTCGATCGCGGGCTCGAAAGCGGTGAACGTTGCGCCGGTGGCCTCGGCCTGCGCCCTGAACTGGCTCGCGGTGTGCACCCGCACTTCGTGCCCCTGGCCCACGAGGTGCTGCGCGATCGCCAGCATCGGCAGCACGTGACCCGGCAAGGCGGTGGCCGCGATGAGATAGCGTGCCATTGCGTTTTCTTCTCCTTCCTACGAGGTGGTGGTTTCCGCGGCGCGGCGCGGCTTGGTGTCGATGCCCAGGTCGACGAAGTAGCGCTGCAGCAGCTCGCGGTCCACCGGGCGGATCGGCGCGCCGATGGCTTCGAGCTGCGCCTGCGTGGCCGCGCCGCTCACCTGCGGCGGCGTGGCCGAGGTGTCGTAGCGGTCGAGAATCGCCAGCACCGCGGCCAGGTCGCGGTCCTGCCCGGTGGCCAGCCTTTCATGCGCGCGCTCGAGCCACGGCTCGAGCCCCACCGGCTCCAGCCGCATGCCCATGCGCTCGAACACCGGCGGAATGTCGCGCACCCGCAGCGCCTCCTGGCTCATCAAATGGAACACCTGGCCCCACGAGGCCTGCTGCCCCGCAAGGCCCAGGATGGCGCGCGCCACGTCGTCCACCGGTGTCAGGTTGAGCGGCAGGTCCATGTCGGGAATCGCTTCCAGCTCGGCATAGAGGTGCGCCACGCGCCAGATCAGGTCGTCGGCGTTGCAGATCGCATGCGTGTGGTCGCCGGTGACGGCCCCGAGCCGATAAATGGCCACCGGCATGCCGCGCGCCTGCGCCTCGCGGGCCAGCGCGTCGCCGACCCACTTGCTCTGGCTGTAGCCGTCGACCAGCCCGCTCCACGAGGCCAGCGTCGATTGCTCGGTGATGGTGTCTTCCTTGTTGTTCTGGTCGATCACCGCAAGCGTGGAGACGTAGTGCATGCTCTTCGCGCGGCCGTGCGCTGTCCATTCGAGCAGCGTGACCACGCTGTCAACGTTCGCGGGCTTGAGGCTCGCATAGGGATGCAAAAAGTCGACTTGCGCGGCGCAGTGGTAGATGGCGTCGCAGCCGTCCCGCACCAGCTGCACGGCGCTGTCGTCGAGGCCCAGGCGCGTCTTGCCGAGGTCGCCCGTGACCACCTTGATGCGCGCGTCGTCCCACACGGCGCCGAGTTGGCGCTGGGCCAGCGTGCGCTTCAAACGAAGCACGCCGGCCTGCTCGTTCTCGGCGCGCACGTGGCACACCACGCAGGCCGCGGTATCGCGCAGCAGCGCGGCCAGCAGGTGGCTGCCGACGAAGCCGCTGGCACCGGTGAGGAACACGCGCTTCGCAGCCAGCGTCGGCGCAACGCCCTGCGGGCGGATGTGCGCGGGCAGGTCGAGTTCGCGCGACAGATCGAGCGCCTGCGCCCCAACGCCGGCGTTGTCGTCGATCCACGCGGCCAGCTCGGCAATCGAGGGGCGGTTGTAGACCTCGGCATGCGGGAAGTCCGCGCGCACCTGCTGGCGGATGCGCATGCCGAGCTGGATGGCCATCAGCGAATGCCCGCCGATCTCGAAAAAGTTGTCGTGGATGCCGACGCGCTCCAGTTGCAGCGTTTCCGCCCACAGCCCCGCGAGCAGCTTCTCGGTGGCCGTGCGCGGTTCCACGTACTGCGCACCCGCCTGCGGCTCTCCGGGTGCGGGCAGCGCCTTGCGGTCGAGCTTGCCGCTCTGCGTCAGCGGCAGCGACGGCAGGTGCACGAAGGCCGAGGGCACCATGTAGTCGGGCAGCGCCTTCGCCATGTGCGCGCGCAGCTCGACCGGCTGCGGATCATCGGAGGCGGCGGCGAAGTAGGCCACCAGGCGCTTGTCGCCCGGCACGTCCTCGCGCACGACCACGGCCGCCTGCGTCACCTGCGGGTGCTTCAGCAGCACCGACTCGATCTCGCCGGGCTCGATGCGAAAGCCCCGGATCTTCACCTGCTGGTCGGCACGGCCCAGGAAGTCGAGGCTGCCGTCGCTTCGCCAGCGCGCAAGGTCGCCGCTGCGGTACATGCGGCTGCCCGGTTCGCCGAAGGGATTGGCGATGAAGCGTTCGGCGCTCAGCACGGGCCGCTTCAGGTAGCCGCGCGCCACGCCGCTGCCGGCGATATAGAGCTCGCCCGCCACGCCGGGCGGCACCGGCCGCAGGCTGTCGTCGAGCACGTACATGCGCGTGTTCCAGATCGGCCGGCCAATGGACGGCGGCTCGTTCGCATTCATCGGCGCGCTCATGCTCGCGCAGATGGTGATTTCGGTCGGGCCGTAGGCGTTGACCATGCGGCGGCCCTGCGACCAGCGCGCGGCCAGCGCGGCAGGACAGGCGTCGCCGCCCACCACCAGCGTTTGCAGCTGCGGGAATTCGCCGTGCGGCAAGGTCGCGAGTGCGGCGGGCGGAATCAGCGCATGGCTGACGGCCTGCCTTTCGAGCAGCTCGGCCAGGTCCGTGCCCAGCAGCTGCTGCGCCGCGGGCAGCACCAGCGCGGCGCCGGCGTGAAAGGCCATCAGCTGGTCCATCACCGAAGCGTCGAAGCCGCTGGAGGAAAACTGCAGCACGCGCGAATCGGGCGTGACCGCGAGCCGCTCCATCATGGCGGCGCCCAGGCTGGCGAGGCCCGCATGCGGCACCACCACGCCCTTGGGCACACCGGTGGAGCCGGAGGTGTAGATGACGTAGGCGGCATCGCGCGGATCGGCCGCTTGCGCCGGCGGCTCGTCCGACTGGATGGCCAGCGCGGCCACTGTTTCATCGCTGTCCATCGTCATGCAATGCGGAACGCCGGCCAGTTGCGGCAACAGCGCGGCATGGGTCAACACGGCAGCGGGCGCCGCATCCTCGAACACGAAGGCGCTGCGTCCGGCCATGTGGTTCGGGTCGATGGGCAGGTAGGCCGCACCGGCCTTGATGATGGCCAGGTGCGCCACCACAAGGTCGAGCGAACGCGGCAGCACCGTCGCGACGATGGCGCCGGTACCGATGCCCCGGCCGCGCAGCAGGTGGGCGAGCCGGTTGGCGCGCACATCGAGCTCGGCATAGCTGACGGTGGCATCGTCGAGCACCACCGCCGCCGCGTGTGGACGCTCGGCGGCATGCGCCTGCACCATGGCGGCGAGCGAAAGCGGTGCCAGCTCGCGCGTGGGGCCGCTCCAGTCCTCCAGCAGGCGGCGGCTTTCCTCGGCGCTCAGGATGGCCAGGCTGCCGATGGGCTCGTCGGGTGCGTCGCATGCTTCTTCGAGCAAGCGCGCGAGCCGCGCCGCGATGGCCTCGACCGTGCCGCGGTCGAACAGGTCGGTGCTGTACTGGATGCCGCCGGCAATGCCGCCCGGCAGGCCGTCGGCGCCGCGCTGCTCGTCGAGGATGAAGGACAGGTCGAACTTCGCGGTGTCCACGGCCACCGGCTGCGGCGTGATCGACAGGCCCGGCAGGCTGAACGACAGGCGGTTGCTGCCCTGCTGGAACCCCAGCATGACCTGGAACAGCGGCAGGTTGGCGCCCGAGCGCCCCGGCCGCAACAGCTCCACGATGCGGTCGTACGGGAGCTCCTGGTTGGCGTAGGCCGCCAGGTTGGTGGTGCGCACCCGCGCGATCAGCTCGCGCAGGCTCGGCTGCCCCGAAAGGTCGGTGCGCAGCACCAGCGCGTTGACGAAACAGCCGATCAGCTCGTCCAGCGCGTGATCGCTGCGCCCGGCCACCGGCGTGCCGATGGCGATGTCGTCGCCGGCACCCAAGCGATGCAGCAGCCCCGCGAGCGCGGCCTGCAGCACCATGAAGACGCTGGCCTGGCCGTCGCGCGCCAGCTGCAGCATGCGTTCGTGAACGCGCGGCGCGATCTGCATCGGCACCACGTCGCCGCGGTAGCTGGGCACCGCCGGATGCGGGCGGTCGACCGGCAGGCTCAGCCGCTCGGGCAGGGCGCAGAGGGTCTCGCGCCAGAACTCGCGCTGGCGGCCGGCCATGCTGTCGGGGTCATCTTCGCTGCCGAGCAGTTCGTGCTGCCACAGTGCGTAGTCGGCATATTGCAGCGGCAGTGGCGCCCAGCCCGGCGCCTTGCCTTCGCATCGCGCCGCATAGGCCACGCTCAGGTCGCGCGCCAGCGGCAGCAGCGACGCGCCGTCGCCGGCGATGTGGTGCGTCAGGAGCAGCAGCACATGCTCGTCGGCGGCCAGTTTGAACAGGTGCGTGCGCAAGGGCGGCGTGGTGCCGAGCGCAAAGCCGCGGTGCGCCGCGCCATGCAGCTGCGCGGCGATCTCGTCCTCGCTGCTGCCGGCTTCGATCACCGCCGGCCGCGCCTCGGCACCATCGAGGATGTGCTGGTACGGAAGCCCGTTGTCGTTCGGATAGATGGTGCGCAGGCTTTCGTGGCGCTGCACCAGGTCGCCCAGCGCCTCGTGCAGTGCCGCGCGGTCCAGCAGGCCCGAAAGCCGCAGCGCGAGCGGCATGTTGTAGGCCGGGTTGCCCTCCTCGAGCTGGTTCATCAGCCACAGGCGGCGCTGCGCGAACGACAGCGGAATGCGCGCCGGGCGCGGCATCGGTGCAATGCTGGGGCGCGCGACCGTCTCCTGGTCGAGCAGCTCCGCGAGGCCCGCGATGGTGGAGACCTGGAACAGCGTGTCCAGCGGCAGGTCGATCATGAACTGCTGCCGGATCATCGAGATCAGCTGCACGATCATCAGCGAGTGCCCGCCAAGCTCGAAGAAGTTGTCGTGGATGCCCACGCGCGGCAGGTGCAGCGTCTCGGCCCAGAGGCCGGCCAGGATCTTCTCGGTGGGCGTGCGCGGCGCGGCATATGGCGTGGCGGCCTGCAGCTCGGGCGCCGGCAGCGCCTTGCGGTCGAGCTTGCCGCTCGGGCCCAGCGGCAGCGCCGGCAGGTTCACGAAGGCCGAGGGCACCATGTACTCGGGCAAGGCCTGCGCCAGGTGCGTGCGCAGCTCGGCGGCCTGCGGGTCGGCCGCATCGGCGGCCACCACGTAGGCCACCAGGCGCTTCTCGCCTAGCGCGTCCTCGCGTGCAACTACCGCGGCCTGCGCCACCTGCGGGTGTTTCAGCAGCACCGATTCGATCTCGCCGGGCTCGATGCGCAGGCCGCGGATCTTCACCTGCTGGTCGGCGCGGCCGAGGAAGTCGAGGCTGCCGTCGCTGCGCCAGCGCGCGAGGTCGCCGCTGCGGTACATGCGGCTGCCGGGCTCGCCATAAGGATTGGCAATGAAGCGCTCCGCGCTCAACAGCGGGCGCTTCAGGTAGCCGCGCGCCAGGCCGATGCCCGCGATGTAGAGCTCGCCGGCCGTGCCCGGCGGCACGGGCTGCAGGCCGCTGTCCAGCACATGCATCTGCGTGTTCCAGATCGGGCGACCGATGGGCACGCTCGCCGATGCGGCCGCGGCTTGCGGTTCGCGCGGGCATTCCCATGAAGTGACGTCGACGGCGGCCTCGGTCGGCCCGTAGAGGTTGTGCAGCTCGCAGGCCAGGCGCTGCTGGAACTGCGACACCAGCGCGGGCGACAGGGCTTCGCCGCTGCAGATCACCCGCCGCAGCGTGGTGCATGCGGATGCCGCGGGCTCGCGCAGGAAGACCTCGAGCATCGACGGCACGAAGTGGATCGTGGTGATGCCTTCGCCGGCAATCAGCCCGGCCAGGTACGCCGCATCCTTGTGGCCGCCCGGCTTCGCGAGCACCAGCGTGGCCCCGTCGATCAGCGGCCAGAAGAATTCCCAGACCGACACGTCGAAGCTCGAAGGCGTCTTCTGCAGCACGCGATCGTCGGCCCGCAGGCCGTAGCGGTGCTGCATCCAGCGCAGCCGATTGACGATGGCGCGGTGCGACACCACCGCGCCCTTCGGCGTTCCGGTGGAGCCCGAGGTGTAGATCACATAGGCCGGATGCGAAGGGTCGATCGCGACGGCGGGATCGGTGTCGGCGCAAGTCCCCAGTTCGGCAATCGTTTGCGGCAGGTCGAGCAGCAATGGCGACGCGTCGCCCGGCAGTGTCTCCGCGAGCGCCATGGTCGTGACCAGGCACACCGGCCGCGCATCGCCGAGCATGAAGGCGATGCGCTCCTGCGGAAAGTCCGGATCGACCGGCAGGTAGGCGGCGCCGGTCTTCAGCGTGGCCAGCAGGGCCACCATCAGTTCCATCGAGCGCGGAATGGCCAGCGCCACGGTGCGCTCCGGCCCTGCGCCGCGTGCGCGCAGCAGGTGCGCGAGCCGGTTGGCGCGGCGGTTCAGTTCGTCGTTGCGCATCGCCTCGCCTTCGAAGCAGAGGGCAATGCCTTGCGGGTTGGCTGCAAGCTGCGCTTCGATCAGTGCCGTCAGCGTCGTGTCCGGCACCGCGTACGCCGTGTCGTTCCACACCACCAGCAGCTGCCTGCGCTCGTCGGCACTCAGCAGGTCGACGCGGCCGACTGCCTGGTCCGGCTCGCGGATCACCGCGGCCATGAAGGCGAGCAGGCGGCGCTGGTGATCGGCCAGCCCTTCTGCGCTGTGCACCGCGGGGTTGGCGTCGAAGTCGATCTGCAGGTCCTGCCCGTTGCCGCGCTCGTACAGGAAGATGCCCAGGTCCTCGGCCGTGCCGTTCGACAGGTTGCGCGGCCTGGCGGCATGGCCCGCAAAACGGAAGTCGTAGTCGAAGGGCTCGACGTTGACCACCGTGGTGAACAGCTGCCGGTTGGCGACCAGCATGTGGAGGTCGCTGCGCAGGTGTTCGTAGCGATAGCTCTGGTGCCGCAGGATCTGCCGCATCTGCCGGCCGACCTCGCGGATCAGTTCCGGAATCGGCAGGTCCGCGCGCATGGCCAGGCGCAGCGGCAGTGCGTTGGCCACCATGGCCGGCACGCGCCGCATACGGTCGTTGTGGCGCGCCGTCACGGGGATGCCGATCACCATGTCCTCGATGCCGGTGGCGCGGTACAGATAGGCCGCGGTAGTGGCGATGAGGATCTGCGGCAGCGTGGTCCCGAGGTCTTGCGCAATGGCCTGCAGGGCCTGCACGCTGGCGGCCGGCAGGTGCACGGTCTGGCGCAGCAGGCCGCCGATGTTCACGGAACGCTGCGACGCCAGGCTCAGCGGATCCGGCGCATCGCCGAAGCGCTCGACCCAGTACTGGCGGTCGCGCGGGAAGCGGCCGGATTCGCGGTAGGCGTTGTCTTCTTCCGCCAGCTGCGAGACCGGCGCGAGGCGCGATTCATCGGGAACGGCGGCGCTGCCGGCGGCCATCGCGCTGTAGACGTCCGCGAGGCGGCGCGCAATGAGTCCGCCGCCAAAGCCGTCGAGCACGATGTGGTGGCTGCGGTGATACCAGATGTGGCGGTCGGGCGCGAGGCGGATCAGCGCGGACAGCCACAGCTGCCCGTGCGCGAGGTCGATGTTGCGCGTGAAGTCAGCGCGCATCCAGCGCTCGGCCTCGGCCTGCGGATCGGCCTTGCCGCTGAAGTCGAGGCAGGGGATCTCGCCGGTGAAGGTGGGCGCCACGACCTGGCGCGGTCCTTCGCCCGTGTCGATGAAACTCAGCCGCGTGGCCTCGGCTTCGTCGGCCACTTGGCGCATGGCGGCAAGGAAGATGGCGGGGTCGATGGGGCCATCGATGTCGATGGCTTCGGCAAGATTGAAATTGGTGTCGGGCGACGCGAATTTTGCGCCGAGCCACATCGCCATCTGACCCGAGGTCAGGGGCGCGGTGCGGCCCAGATGATCGGCGGTAGTCATGCACTTCTCCAGCTCTTGAATGAATTCGGCAACGGTGCATGTGCGCGTGAAAGAGACGCGCGAGGCACCCGCCGTTCAATGAGAAATGCTGAGGGCCCGCAGTGACGATCCGCTCACATGGCCAAACCAATGTACAAGTGGTTGCAACAATTTCGATGACGCTTTTTTGGAGCCAAAGCCCTTGGAAAACGCACTGAGCGCAAAAGGACTCATCGAGAAGACCGCATTCGGTTGGCCGATCTCGAAATGCGAAGGCTTTCATCGTAGTTCGGCAGAAAAACGCGCCGATTCCATGTTGCTGTGCAACAACTTGGTCTATTTTCCGTAGGGGAATCGATGCGCCTGGCCGCGCGTACTTTGGTGGTCGCGTGGGAGCTTTCTTCTACGGGCGTTCCGAGAACAGCGCGGTGATCACCAGCCGCAGCCATTGGTTGGCCGGGTCGGCCTCGAAGCGCTTGCTCCAATGCAGCGAGACCGTGAAGTCGCGCAGCGGAAAAGCCGGTTCGACGATGGCATAGCCGCCTTCCTCTGCAAATCCGCGCGCAATGTTGCGCGGCATCACCACCGCCAGGTCGGTGGCGCGCACGATGGCCGGCAACACCATGAAGTGCTCGGTGGTGAGCCGCACGCGCTCCTCCAGATTGAGCAGCTGCAGGATGCGCAGCGTCTCCGCATGCGTGCGCACCGCCACGTACTCGAGCGTCTGCAGCGCCTCGATGAGCGCCTGGCTGCTGCGCCGCCCGCGCGCGAACGGATGGCCCTTGCGCAGCAGCACGATGTAGCGGTCCTTCAGCAGGTGCCTGCGCTGCGTGTCGCGCACCTTGGGCAGGAAGCCGAAGGCAAAGTCGATGCGGCCGCTGTCGAGCGCGGGCGCTATGTCGGTGGGCGGCAGCGGAAGCGTCTCGACCCGCACGCCGGGCGCCATCTCGCCGAGCCGCGCCATCAGCGCGGGCAGGAAGCGCCCCTCGCCGATGTCGCTCATGTGGATGCGGAAGGTCTTGCGCGAGCCCTGCGGCTCGAAGCGGTCGGGCTCGCTCAGCGCTTCTTCCAGCGTGCTGAGTGCAGCCTGCACCGCGGTGGCCAGCCGCTCGGCGCGCGGCGTCGGCGCCACGCCGCCCGGGGCGCGCGTGAAGAGCGCGTCTTTCAGCAGCAGGCGCAGGCGGCCGAGGCCGTGGCTCGCCGCCGGCTGCGTCAGGCCCAGCGCCTCGGCCGCGCGGCTCACGCTGCGGGCGCGGTAAACGGCATCGAAGAGGCGCAGCAGGTTGAGGTCCATCGTCTGTATATGCATGCCATGCATATTACTTAGCTCGATTATTTTATTGAAGAGCGCGCTCCAGGCCCGCACACTGGCCGCCGTCGCCGATCGACATTCGGCGAACACAAGAAGAGCACCCCACAACGAGAAGGAGACACGACATGGCCAGACTCCGTCCGCATGCGGCAATCGCCGCCCTGCTTTGCGTTGCCGCCACCGCCGCCTGGGCACAGCAGCTCCCGGCCGAGGAGCCGGGCTGGGCCAAGGGCCGCCCCAAGACCGAGGCCGCCACGCGCATGGCGCCGGTGCCCTCCTTCCCGATCCCGACCGCGCCTGACCAGCTGCCCACCGCCAGGTTCAAGCTGCCGCCGGGCTTCAAGGTGGAGACCTGGGCCTCGGGCGTGCTCGATGCGCGTTCGCTGCGCCAGGGCGACAAGGGCACGGTCTTCGTGAGCACGCTGTTCGTGGGCAACAAGGTCTATGCCATTGCGGAGAAAGGCGACCGCAAGCCCAAGACCATCGTCGACAAGACCGAATTCGCCACCGGCATCGAGTTTCACAAGGGCGCGCTCTATCTGGCCACGCACAAGCAGATCGTTCGCTACGACGGCATCGAGGACAAGCTCGACAACCCCGGCACGCCCGCGCTGCTCAACGACAAGCTGCCCGGCGGGCAGGACCACAGCTGGCGCTACCTGCGCGTGCACGACGGCAAGCTCTACTACGCCGTGGGCGCGCCCTGCAACATCTGCGACCCCGACGAGGCGCATGCGCGCATCTTCCGCATGAACCTCGACGGCAGCGGCATCGAGACCGTGGCGCGCGGCGTGCGCAACACGGTGGGCTTCGACTTCGACCCCAAGACCGGCAACCTCTGGTTCACCGACAACGGCCGCGACTGGCTCAGCGAAGACCTGCCGAACGACGAGCTGAACGTGGTGGCCAAGCCCGACCAGCATTTCGGCTATCCGTATTGCCACCAGGGCAACATCGCCGACCCCGAATTCGGCTGGGGCAAGAACTGCGGCGAGTTCACCAGGCCCGCCGCCCTGCTCGGCCCGCACGCCGCCTCGCTGGGCCTGGCCTTCTACAACGGCAAGATGTTCCCCACCAAGTACCGCGGCGCGATGTTCATCGCCCGCCACGGTCCGTGGAACCGCACCGTCAAGTACGCCGACATTGCGGTGGCATGGCCCGACGGCAAGGGCGGCGCGAAGGTCGAGCCCTTCATGACGGGCTTCGTCGAGAACAACAACTACCTGGGCCGGCCGGTGGACTTCCTGGTGCTGAAGGACGGCTCCATGCTCGTGAGCGACGACCACGCCGGCGCGATCTACCGCATCAGCTACAGCGGCCGATGAGCAAGGGTCTCGCCATCACGCAGGCCATTGCGGGCATCGCCATGACGACGCTCCTCGCTTCAGCGGCACCGCTTGCCGGCGCACAAGGCACGCAGGCGGCGCAGGGCACCTATGCGCAGCGCTACGCGGCCGTGTGCGCCTCGTGCCACGGCGCGGATGGGCGCAGCGACATGGCGGGAACGCCGGTGCTCGCGGGCCAGCATTCGTTCTATGCCATCACGCAGCTGTTCCTGTTTCGCGAAGGCCGGCGCGACAACCCCGCCATGTCGGCGGTGGCAAAGACCATGAAGGACGAGGACCTGCGCGGCTTCTCGGAGTTCATCGCCACGCTGGCGCCGGTGCCCGCCGCGCCGCCGGCCGCGGCGCCCGATGCGGCGCGCATGGCACGCGGCCAGGCGCTGGCGCAAACGCATCGCTGCGTGATCTGCCACGGCGCCGACCTGAGCGGCGGCCAGCAGGTTCCTCGCATCGCGCAGCAGCGCGAAGACTATCTGCAGCTGACCCTGCACGGTTTCCGCACGGGCAAGCGCCCGGGCTACACGCAGGCCATGACCGAAGCGCTGAGCGGCATCCCGCCGGAGGACCTGGACACCCTTGCCTACTACGTGGCGCGCTTTCCCGGCGCAGCCGCCAAGCCGCCCGGCAAGTAGGGAGCCGCCACCACCACACGGCGTCGGCGAAGCGCGGCGCGGGCAGAGCGCTTGCCGCTCCGCGCCATCGCCACCACTCAATCCCCATCCATCAACGGAGTCGAATCTCTTGGAAGTTTCATTCAGCAAGGAAGTCGAGTTGCTGCGCCTGGGCGCCGGCGACACTTTTCATGGCGAGGGCATCCTCGCAATCACCAAGGGCCTGTTGCAGTCGGGCGTGGCCTACGTGGGCGGCTACCAGGGCGCGCCTGTCTCGCACCTGCTCGACGTGATGGTGCAGGGCAAGGCCTACATGGACGAGCTCGGCGTGCACGGGGAGGCCTGCTCCAACGAAGCCTCGGCTGCAGCCATGCTCGGCGCCTCCATCCACTACCCGATGCGCGGCGCGGTCACCTGGAAGTCGATAGTCGGCACCAACGTGGCGGCCGATGCGCTCTCCAACCTGTCGTCGCCGGGCGTGACCGGCGGCGTGCTGGTGGTGGTGGGCGAGGACTACGGCGAAGGCGCCAGCGTGATCCAGGAGCGCACGCACGCCTACGCGCTCAAGTCGAGCATGTGCCTGCTCGACCCGCGGCCCGACCTCGGCGTGATGGTGCGCATGGTGGAAGAAGGCTTCCGCCTTTCGGAGGCCTCCAGCATGCCCTGCCTGATGGAGCTGCGCATCCGCACCTGCCACGTGCGCGGCAGCTTCGAGTGCAAGGACAACGTCGCACCCGCGGTGTCGACCCGCGCGCTGATGAGCGAGCCCGCGGGCTTCGATTACATGCGGCTCGCGCACCCGCCCGTCACCTTCCGCCATGAAAAGCTCAAGGGCGACGAGCGCATTCCGGCCGCGCGGCGCTACATCGTGGAGCACGGACTCAACGAGCTGATTCCGGGCGGCCGGCATGCCGACCTCGGGATCGTGGTGCAGGGCGGGCTCTACAACGCGCTGATCCGCAGCCTGCAGCAGCAGGGGCTGGCCGATGCCTTCGGCGAGACAGACATTCCGATCCTGGTGCTCAACGTGACCTACCCGCTGGTGCCCGAGCAGGTGGCCGACTTCTGCGTGGGCAAGCGCGCGGTGCTGGTGGTGGAAGAAGGCCAGCCCGAATACATCGAGCAGGACATCGCCACCCTGCTGCGCCGGCGCGACATCCAGACGCCGCTGCACGGCAAGGACATGCTGCCTTCGGCCGGCGAATACGGCGTCGAGGTGCTCGCGGGCGGCCTCGGCGCGTTCGCCGCGAAGTACATCGAGACCAGCGAGGCTTTGTCTTCCGCGCAGGCCTGGCTGGCCGGCAACCGCGAGCGCCGCGAGGCCGTGGCGCGCCAGCTCGAGACGCTGCTGCCCAACCGGCCGCCGAGCTTCTGCATCGGCTGCCCCGAGCGCCCGGTGTTCTCGGCGCTCAAGCTCGCGCAGCAGGAAACGGGGCCGGTGCACATCGCGGCCGACATCGGCTGCCATGCCTTCGGCACCTTCGAGCCCTTCTCGATGGGGCACTCGATCCTGGGCTACGGCATGAGCCTGGCGAGCCGCGCAGGCGTGGCGCCGATGATGAACCGCCGCACCCTGTCGATCATGGGCGACGGCGGGTTCTGGCACAACGGCCTGCTCACCGGCGTGCAGAGCGCGCTCTTCAACGACGACGACGCGGTGCTGCTGATCTTCAAGAACGGCTACACCTCGGCCACCGGCACGCAGGACATCATCTCCACGCCCGACGACGAGATGAAGGAGCGCGCCGTCGACAAGCAGCAGAGCCTGGTCGACAAGAACCAGACCATCGAAGCCACGCTCACGGGCCTGGGCGTGAAGTGGATGCGCACCGTCACCACCTACGACGTGGAGCGCATGCGCAAGACGCTGACCGAGGCGCTCACCAGCGACTTCAACGGCCTGAAGGTGGTGATCGCCGAGGGCGAATGCCAGCTCGAACGGCAGCGCCGCATCAAGCCGTGGATTGCCGGCCTGTTGAAAAAGGGCGAGCGCGTGGTGCGCGTGAAGTACGGCGTCGACGAGGATGTGTGCAACGGCGACCACGCCTGCATCCGCCTGTCGGGTTGCCCCACGCTCACGCTGAAGGACAACCCCGATCCGCTCAAGGTCGACCCTGTCGCCACCGTGATCGACGGCTGCGTGGGCTGCGGCCTGTGCGGCGAGAACGCGCACGCGGCCACGCTGTGCCCGAGCTTCTACCGCGCCGAGGTGGTGCAGAACCCGAAGTGGCACGAGCGGCTGCTGCATTCGCTGCGCGGCGCCGTGGTGCGCGCGCTGCAACCCGCATGAGACACGGCATGGAACACAACCGCCCCATCTCCCTGCTCGTCTGCGCCCTCGGCGGCGAAGGCGGCGGCGTGCTCACCGAATGGCTGGTGGAGATCGCGCGCCACGCCGGCTACGCGGCGCAGAGCACGTCGATTCCCGGCGTGGCGCAGCGCACCGGCGCCACCACCTATTACATCGAGGTGTTCCCGGTGCCGCTCGCGCAGCTCGCCGGCAAGCGCCCCGTGTTCAGCCTGAGCCCGGTGCCGGGCGCGCTCGATGCCGTCGTGTCGTCGGAGCTGCTCGAGACCGCACGCCAGATCGGCAACGGCATGAGCGCGCCGCTGCGCACGCTGGTCATCAGCTCGTCGGCGCGCATCTTCACCACCGCCGAGCGCATGGAACCGGGCGATGGCCGCGCCGATGCGCAGCGCCTGCTCGACGTGGTGAAAGCCTTCAGCCGCGAACACCATGTGTTCGACATGAACGCCGTGGCGCGCGAGACCGGCACAGTGGTCAGCGCGGTGATGCTCGGCGCCATCGCGGGCAGCGGCCTGTTTCCGTTCCCGCGCGGCGCGTACGAGCATGTGGTGCGCGGCGGCGACACCCGCGCGCCCCAGAAGCTCGGCAAGATGGCCGCGGCCAGCCTGCGCGGCTTTGCGGCCGGCTTCGAGGCCGTGAGCGCGCCACGCGCGCAGGCCGCCTTCGTGAACAGCGTGATGGCCGCCGACACCCGCGACGCGCCGCCACCGCCGTGCGCATTGCCGGACGAACTGGCGCGGCGCTTTCCGCCGGCCGTGCACGACATGCTCGCGCTCGGCCATGCGCGCGTGCTCGACTACCAGGACGCCGCCTACGCCGCGCTCTATGCCGCGCGGCTGGCCAGGGTGCTCGATGCCGAGCGCATGGCCGATCCGGCCGGCGCACAGGGCTTTGCCATCACCCGCGAGGCCGCGCGCTGGCTCGCGCTGTGGATGGCTTTCGACGACATCGTGCGCGTGGCCGCACTCAAGGGCCGTGCCAGCCGCGCACAGCGCGTGCGGCAGGAAGTGCGCGCGGGCGACGAAGACATCGTGAAGGTCTATGACCACTTCAAGCCCGGCGCGGCCGAGTTCGCCGCGCTGCTGCCGCCGGGCCTGGCGCGCCGCGTCACCGCCTGGGACCGCGGCAGGCAGGCACGCGGCCTTGCGCCCTGGGCGCTGCCGCTCAAGGTGGGCAGCCACTCGGTTTTCGGCATGGCCTCGCTGCGCCTCTTGTCCTCGCTGAAGTGGCTGCGTCGCCGCGGCCACCGCTTTGCCGAGGAGCAGGCGCTGATCGAACGCTGGCTCGCGGCGGTGGAGGCCGGCACGCGCGAAGCCTGGGCGCTGGGCCACGAGCTTGCGCTGTGCGGCCGGCTCATCAAGGGCTATGGCAGCACCAACGAGCGCGGCAAGCACAACCTGCTGCACGTGATCGACGAACTCGCGGGCCGCGCGGCGCTGCCGGCGCCGGGGCGCGCCGAGGCCATCGCCGCCGCGCGCGCGGCCGCGCTCGAGGACGAAGGCGGCAAGGCGCTCGATGCCGCGCTGGTGCGCCACGGCGCCGCCCCGCGGCCGGTGCAGGCGCAGCCTATCCGCTGGATGAAGCGGCCGCCGTCCACCAGCGCCTGATCCTGATTCCATAACAACCTAGGAGACACCGCACATGCCCCACCATGCCCTTCCTTGGCGGCGACGCCTGCTGCTCACCGCCGCCTGCGCGCTGCTGGCTTGCGCGCACGCACAGACGCATGCCGACACATGGCCCGCCAAGCCGATCAAGGTGATCGTCAACTTTCCGCCCGGCGGCGCCGCCGACCAGATCGCGCGCGCGGTTTCGCAGCCGCTGCAGGAATTCCTCAAGCAACCCGTGGTGATCGAGAACCGCGCGGGCGCCAACGGCAATGTCGGCGGCGAGGCGGCGGCGCGCGCACCCGCGGACGGCTACACGTTGCTCCTGAGTTCGGGCGGCATGGTGTCGGTGAACCCGCACCTGTATGCGCGCATGAGCTTCGATCCCGCGAAGGACCTGGTGCCGGTGGCCGCGGCCGCGCGCGTGCTGGTGTTCCTGGTGACCAGGCCCGCGCTGCCGCCCGCGAACGTGCGCGATTTCATTTCGTACGCCAAGGCCAACCCGGGCAAGCTGTCGTACGGCTCGCCGGGCAGCGGCAGCTCGCCACACCTGGCGGGCGAAATGTTCAAGAACCAGGCCGGGGTCTTCGCGCTGCACGTGCCCTACCGCGGCGCGGCGCCCGCGCTGCAGGACCTGCTCGCGGGCCAGATCGACTACGCCTTCGATCCGGGTATCGGCCTGCAGCAGGTTCGCGCCGGCAAGCTGCGGCTGCTGGCGGTGGGCAGCCCGCATCGCTCGCCGCTCTTTCCCGACGTGCCCACGCTCGACGAGGCCGGACTGCGCGGCTTCGACGCCGACACCGTGTTCGGCTTCTACGCGCCCGCAGGCACGCCGCCGGAAGTAGTGGCGCAACTCAATGCGCAGATCAACCGCGCGCTCGCGCTGCCGGCCGTGAAGGAACGCATCGCCTCGCTCGGCGGTGAAGCGGTGCCGGGCTCGCCGGCCGAGTTCCAGCAGCGCGCGGCGGCCGATTCGCAGCGCTTCGGCGCGCTGATCCGCGAGCGGAAGATCGTCGCGGATTGAGCGCGCCATCGCCCCGTGGCTGCCGGCGAGAATGAACTGATGATGAGCAACAACAGCAAAGAGATCACCTACACCGCGCGCGTCGAGTTCGGCGACTGCGATCCGGCCGGCATTGTCTGGTTTCCCAACTTCTTCCGCTGGATCGATGCGGCCTCGCGTCACTTCTTCGCCGAGTGCGGCGTGCCGCGCTGGGAAGAAACGGCGCAGACGCTGGGCGTGATCGGCACGCCGCTGGTCGACACGCACACGCGCTTCGTCAAGTCCGCGAGCTACGGCGACACGCTGCAGATCGCGGTGCGCATCCCCGAGTGGCGCGACAAGAGCTTCGTGCAGACCTACCGCGTCGCACGCGGCGAGGAGCTGATCCTCGAATGCGAGGAGGTGCGCATCTTCGCGGCGAAGCGCGAGGGCGGCGGCATCCGCGCGGTGCCCATTCCACCTGCGATCCGCGCGCTCTGCGAGCAGGCCGCGTCTTAGAATGGCCCGATGAACTGGCGCACTCTTCTCCCGCTCGCTTTGCTCGCCACCGGCTGCTCGGTGCCGCCCAACCAGGTGGTGCCGTTCCGCGAAGGCGTGCTGCGCGCACCCACGTACACGCAGGCCGCCGACCATTGCAGCGCCAACGGCCAAACGCCGCGCTGGCTCGGCAAGGCACCCGCGGAATCCGGCGTGCTGTTCCAGTGCAACTGAGCCTAGCAGGGACATAACCGAAAAGGTTGACGCCCATTGTGATGCAGTGCAACAATTCGGTATCTTCATTTCGGAGCCTCGTGCGTGGACAGTGCCAGTTGGATCAGTGACAAAAAGACGCGTGCCTCGGCAGGCGTGACACATCCGGCCCTCTAGCGCAGGCTTTCCCGCGCTGTGGCCGCCGTGTCCGCAGCGTGACCCGTTCGCCGTTCAGGCCAGCGGTTCTTCCCTTCCGAATCCCGTCGTTCTGCGTCACTGACTTTTTCAGTCAGCTTGCGTGTGTCCGTGCGCGAGGCCCTTCAGCGCGAAGGAGCCTTGCCATGCGTCAATCTCAACTTCATCAACAGCAGCAACAGCAGCCGGTGCAGCAGCAACCTGCCCGCCAGCCGGCGCAGGCGCCTGCGCGCGCGGTCACGGCGCAGGATGTGGAGAACGAAACGCTGGACCGCGCCGCCGCGCTCTGGACCACGCGGCGCATCCGCAACTTCTTCCTGCTGCTCGAGCGGCCGCCGCGCGCAGGGCAGCGCTGAGGCGCCACACCGCACCGCACCACCCGGTACGCAAGAAACAAGGAGGCCTCGATGGACCCCGCTTCTCGCTGGCGCCCCTGCGCGCCGCCCATGCTCCGCCCGATCGACAACCACCAAGTGCAGCGCGCCGCGCCGCAAGGGAACTCCCACGCCTGATTGACGCGGGAGGTTCTTCCCTTCGCGGCGGGCGCCGTGAAGGAAAAAAATGAAGAACGTCCTGAAGTCCTTTTTCGAGAGCTTCCTGCGCAGCCGCCGCATGCTGCATCACTTCGAGCGCTGGCAGACGCTGCTGGGCTCGAAGCCCGTCGGCGTGGCCTCGGCCGCGATGCCGCCCGACATCGCAAACGCACTGGCCGCCGCCTCAGGCACCGAGGCCGGCGAGATGCTCCGGAGGCTCGGCAGCTCGCCGCAGGGCCTGAGCGAAGGCCACGCGCAGTTGCTGCGCAAGCGCCTGGGCAGCAACGAGGTGCGCCACGAGCAGCCGCTGCCGTGGTGGACGCACCTGTGGCAGTGCTACCGCAATCCGTTCAACCTGCTGCTGACCGTGCTGGCGCTGGTCTCCTGGGTCACGGAGGACATGAAGGCCGCGCTCGTGATCGGCAGCATGGTGGTGCTGTCGACGGTGCTGCGCTTCCTGCAGGAGTCGCGCTCCAACAAGGCGGCCGAGCGGCTCAAGGCCATGGTGAGCAACACCGCCACGGTGCTGCGGCCCGCGCCAGGCCGCGGGGACAGTGCCGCGGACAGCGACGGCTTCGACGCCACGCACGCCGACACGGTGCGCGCCGAGGTGCCGATGCGCGACCTGGTGCCGGGCGACGTGATCGCCCTTTCGGCCGGTGACATGATCCCGGCCGACGGCCGGCTGCTCGCCGCCAAGGACCTGTTCATCAGCCAGTCCGCGCTGACCGGTGAGGCCATGCCGGTCGAGAAATTCGCCATCGATCGCGGCGGCCCCGAGGCCGGCGTGCTCGAGCGCGAGAACCTGCTCTTCATGGGCACCAGCGTGATCAGCGGCACCGCCACCGCACTCATCGTGCACACCGGCAACCGTACCTTCTTCGGCGCGCTCGCGCAGCGCGTGGCCGCCGCCGACCGCGGCACCAGCGCCTTCCAGGCCGGCATCAACCGCGTGAGCTGGGTGCTGATCCGCTTCATGCTGGTGATGGCGCCGCTGGTGCTGGTGATCAACGGCGTGGCCAAGGGCGACTGGTGGGAGGCGGCGCTGTTCGCGCTGTCGATCGCGGTCGGCCTCACGCCCGAGATGCTGCCGATGATCGTGACCGCCACGCTGGCCAAGGGGGCGGTCGTGATGTCGCGCCAGAAAGTGATCGTGAAGCGGCTCGAAGCCATTCACAACTTCGGCGCCATGGACGTGCTGTGCACCGACAAGACCGGCACGCTGACGCAGGACCGCATCGCGCTGGAGCGCCACACCAACGCATGGGGCGAAGGCTCCGACCACGTGCTGCAGCTCGCCTACCTGAACAGCTTTCACCAGACCGGCCTGAAGAACCTGCTCGACAAGGCCGTGCTGAGCCACGCCGAGATGCAGCTCGAAACGCGGCTGCAGACGGCCTGGCGCAAGATCGACGAGGTGCCCTTCGACTTCTCGCGCCGCCGCATGTCGGTGGTGGTGGGGAACGGCGGCAGCGAGCACCTGCTGATCTGCAAGGGCGCGCTGGAAGAAATTTTGTCGGCCTGCACATCGGTCGAGCGCGCAGACGAAGTGCTGCCGCTCGACGCCGATCTGCTTGCGCGCATCCACCGCGTGGCTTCGGAGCTCAACGCGCAGGGCCTGCGCGTGGTGGCGGTGGCCAGCCGCACGCTGAGAGCCGAGGCGCGCAAGCCGGCCTACGCGGTGGCCGACGAAGCGGAGCTCACGCTCTTGGGCTACGTGGCGTTTCTCGATCCGCCGAAGGAATCGACCGCACCCGCGCTGCGCGCGCTGGCCGAGCACGGCGTGGCGGTGAAGGTGCTCACGGGCGACAACGAGCTGGTCACGCGCAAGGTCTGCGGCGATGTGGGCATCGCGGCCGGCCGCGTCGTGCTCGGCCGCCAGATCGAGGCACTGGGCGACGCCGAGCTGCGCGCGCTGGTCGAAGAGCACCAGGTGTTCGCCAAGCTCACGCCCGCGCACAAGGAACGCATCGTGCACGCGCTGCATGCCAACGGGCATGTGGTCGGCTTCATGGGCGACGGCATCAACGATGCGCCGGCCCTGCGTGCGGCCGACATCGGCATCTCGGTGGATGGCGCGGTGGACGTGGCCAAGGAATCGGCCGACATCATCCTGCTGGAGAAGAGCCTGATGGTGCTGGAACAGGGCGTGGTGGAAGGCCGCCGCACTTTCGCCAACATGCTGAAGTACATCAAGCTCACCGCGAGTTCGAATTTCGGCAACGTGTTCTCGGTGCTGGTGGCCAGCGCGTTTCTTCCGTTCCTGCCGATGCTGCCGCTGCACCTCTTGGTGCAGAACTTGCTGTACGACGTGTCGCAGATCGCGATTCCGTTCGACAACGTGGACACAGAGTTCCTGAAGACGCCGCAGCGCTGGAATCCGGCCGACCTGGGGCGCTTCATGGTGTTCTTCGGGCCGCTGAGCTCGGTGTTCGACATCCTGACCTACACCGTGATGTGGGTCGTGTTCTCGGCCAACACGGTGGCGCACCAGACGCTGTTCCAGTCAGGCTGGTTCATCGAGGGGCTGCTGTCGCAGACATTGGTGGTGCACCTGATCCGCACGCGCAAGATCCCGTTCCTGCAAAGCCGCGCGGCCTGGCCGCTGCTGGCCATGGGCGCCGCGATTGCCACGGCGGGCATCTGGCTGCCGATGGGGCGGCTCGCGCACTATTTCAAGCTGCAGGCGCTGCCGCTGGCGTACTTTCCGTGGCTGGCGCTGATGCTGGGCGGCTACGCAACGCTCACGCAGACAGTCAAGGGCTGGTATGCGCGGCGGTATGGGTGGCAGTGACGTTTTGCTTTGTTCAGGGCGCGTGCACAGGACACCGGGTACTCCCCTCCGCGAATGTCCCCCGGCCTTCGGCCTCCTCCTTGATTTCGCTGCGGGGAGCACCCGATGCCCTGTGCACCTGGGCACGCTGCTGGTGTATCGCTGATCAACCACCGCTCTTTCCAACGCTCCCGTCGATGGGGTGCCTTGCGCAGCGAAATTAAGGAGGAGCCCGAAGGGCGGGGGACATTCGCGGAACAAGGTACCCCATCGGCGGGAGCGCGCCCTGGAAACAAGGGCATAAAAAAAGCGACACCGCCGCGAAGCGATGCCGCCTTTCCGAAGAAAGAAACGCCGGCAGACCGAACGGCTGCTTAGACGCTCATGATCGAAACAGCCTTGGTGTTCAGGTAAGCCTCGAGCGCCTCCGGGCCGCCTTCCGAGCCGTAGCCTGAATCCTTCACGCCGCCGAACGGCATTTCCGGCGAGGGCGTGGCGGGCTGGTTGATCCAGAGCATGCCGAGTTCGAGCTTCTGGCTCAGCAGGTGCGCGCTCTTGATCGACTTGGTGAAAGCGTAGCCGGCCAGGCCGAACGGCAGGCGGTTGGCTTCGGCGATCGCTTCTTCGAGCGTGTCGAAGCCGCGGATCGCCGCGATCGGGCCGAAGGGTTCGTTGTTGAACACGTCGGCGTCGAGCGGCACGTCCGTCAGCACCGTGGGCGCGAAGAAGTTGCCCGAGTCGCCGACGCGTTCGCCGCCGGCGACCACGGTTGCGCCCTTCTTGCGCGCATCGTCCAGCACGTGGGCCATGGCCGTGAGGCGGCGCGCATTGGCGAGCGGGCCGAGGGTCGTGCCTTCGGCCAGGCCGTCGCCAAGCTTCAGGCCTTCGGTGTACTTGACCAGCGTGCGGGCGAATTCCTCGCGCAGGCTGTTGTGCACCAGGAAGCGGGTGGGCGAGATGCAGACCTGGCCCGCATTGCGGAACTTGGCGGCACCCGCGGCCTTCACGGCCAGCGCCACGTCGGCGTCCTCTGCCACGATCACCGGTGCGTGGCCGCCCAGTTCCATGGTGACGCGCTTCATGTGCGAGCCGGCCAGCGCGGCCAGCTGCTTGCCGACCGGCGTGGAGCCCGTGAAGGTCACCTTGCGGATGATCGGGTGCGAGATCAGGTAGTTGGAAATTTCGGCCGGGTTGCCGAACACCAGGCCCACGGTGCCGGGCGGAATGCCGGCATCGACAAAAGCCTGCAGCAGCGCGGCGGGCGAGGCCGGGGTTTCTTCGGGCGCCTTCACCAGGAACGAGCAGCCGGTGGCCAGCGCGGCGCCGAGCTTGCGCACGATCTGGTTGATGGGGAAGTTCCAGGGCGTGAACGCGGCGACCGGGCCCAGCGGCTCCTTGATCACCAGCTGCTGCGCATTCAGGTTGCGCGAAGGCACGATGCGGCCGTAGACGCGGCGGCCTTCGTCGGCGAACCATTCGATGATGTCGGCAGCGGCCAGCGTTTCGCCCTTGGCTTCGGCCAGCGGCTTGCCCTGCTCCTGCGTGAGCAGCCGGGCGATTTCAGGCGCGCGTTCGCGGATCAGGCCAGCGGCGCGGCGCATCACGGCGGCGCGCTCGTTGGCGGGCGTGTTGCGCCACTTTTCAAAGCCGCGCTGGGCTGCGGCCAGGGCACGGTCGAGGTCGGCGATGCTGGCGTGCGCCACCTTGCCGATGGCCTTGCCGGTGGCCGGGTTCACGACGTCCAGCGTCTTGCCGCCGGTGGCGTCGACCCATTCGTTGTCGATCAGCAGGCGGGTGTCGGTGTAAGTGGCGGTCATGGCGAACTTTTCCTTCGGGGACTGGATGATGGTGAAAAGGGGAAATCTGGATGGGTGCGCGGCGCGGCACCCGGAAGGTGCGCTTGCGACAACGGCGGCAAATTGCCGCCGGGTGCATAGATTAACCCGAGTTCGCGAAGCCCGCCGGCGCCGGGAAACCGGCCCCTTTTGCCGTTGCAGCCGCTACAGGATCAGCAGCGCGCGGAAGTCGTTGACGTTGGTGTTGGTGGGGCCGGTCACAAACAGGTCGCCGATCGCGTCGAAGTAGCCGTAGGCGTCATTGCGGTCCAGGTGGTCCGACAGCTTCCTGCCGGCCGCGGAGGCGCGCGCCAGCGTGTCGGGCGTGACGAAGGCGCCGGCGTTGTCTTCCACGCCATCGATGCCGTCGGTGTCGGCGGCCAACGCCCAGACCTGCGGCTGGCCCATCAGCGCGCCGGCCAGGCCCATGCAGAGTTCGCCGGCGCGGCCGCCGCGGCCCTTGGCTTGGCCCGGCTGGCGCGGGCGGATCGTGACCGTGGTCTCGCCGCCCGAAAGAATGACGCAGGGCCGCGCGAACGGCTGGCCGCGGTGCGCCACGGCGCGCGCCAGCGCCGCATGCACCTTGCCGACCTCGCGCGATTCGCCTTCGATCTCGTCGCTGAGGATGTGCGCCTCGATGCCGGCCTCGCGCGCCGCCCTGGCCGCGGCTTCGAGCGACTGCTGCGGCGTGGCGATCAGGTGGACTTCATGGCCCGCGAACACCGCGTCGCCCGGCTTCGGGGTTTCGAGTTCGCCGCTCTCGAGCTGCGCACGCACGGGCGCCGGCACCTCGATGCTGTAGCGGTCGAGGATGGCCAGCGCCTCGGCGCAGGTGGTGGCATCGGGCACCGTGGGGCCGCTGGCGATGACGGCCGCGTCGTCGCCCGGCACGTCGCTGATGGTGAGCGTGACCACCCGGGCCGGCGCGCAGGCCGCCGCAAGACGGCCGCCCTTGATGCGCGACAGGTGCTTGCGCACGCAGTTCATCTCGCCGATGCCGGCGCCGCTGTCGAGCAGCTGCTTGTTGATGCGCTGCTTGTCGGCCAGCGTGAGGCCTTCGGCCGGCAAGACGAGCAGCGACGAGCCGCCGCCGGAAATGAGGCACAGCACGAGGTCGTCGGCCGTGAGGCCCTGCGTGAGCGCGAGGATGCGCGCCGCCGCCTGCTGCCCGGCCGCATCGGGCACCGGGTGCGCGGCCTCGACGATCTCCACGCGCTGTGGCACGCCTTCCGGGCGCGGCGGAATGTGGTCGTAGCGCGTGACGACCAGGCCCGAGAGCGGCGCATCGGCCGGCCACAGGGCTTCGAGCGCCTGCACCATCGAGCCGCCGGCCTTGCCGGCGCCCAGCACCAGCGTGCGGCCCTTGGGCGGCTTGGGCAGATGCGCGCCCAGCGTGGACAGCGGCAGCGCGCGGTCCACCGCCACGCGGTAGAGATGTTCGAGAAAGGCGCGCGGTGCTTCGCGCGGATCGGGTGCGGGTCCGAAGGACGGGTTCGATGCGGTCATGGCTTGCTTTGTCTCCATCCGGCGATTGTGCTGCGAACGGCGGCCCACGCTCTTGACCGCGGTCTATCCGATCCAGCTAGTTGGTCTTGGCCCCGGCCTGGAACCAGCGGCCGATCAGTGCGCGTTCTTCTTCGGTGATGCCGGTCGCGTTGTTCATCGGCATGATCTTCGTGACCACCACCTGCTGGTAGATGGCCTGCGCATGCGCCGCCACCTGGTCGGGCGTGTCGACGCGCACGTTCTTCATCTGCACGGCCTCGCCGTGGCACATGAAGCAGCGCTGCTCGAGCACCTTCTGCACGTCCTTGAACGCCACCGCGGGCGCCGCTGCGGTCGCCGCGGGGGTAGCGGCCGGCTCGGGTTTCATCCACACGATGGTGAGCCCCAGCACCACGATGCCGATCAGCGCATAAGGCAGCGGGTTGCCCGCGTTGCCGAGCTTGAAGCGGTGCCGCACCACGAAGAACTGGCGAATGGCCGCGCCGCCGAGCATGATCAGCAGCAGCACGATCCAGTTGTACTTGTGCGTGTAGGTGAAGCTGTAGTGGTTGCTCAGCATCGCGAACAGCACCGGCAGCGTGAAGTAGGTGTTGTGCACGCTGCGCTGCTTGCCGCGCTGCCCGTGCACCGGATCGACCGGGCGGCCCTCGCGCAGCGCCTGCACGTTCTTGCGCTGGCCCGGAATGATCCAGAAGAACACGTTGCCGCTCATCGTGGTGGCCATCATCGCGCCCACCAGCAAAAAGGCCGCGCGGCCCGCGAACCACTGGCAGGCCAGCCAGGTCGCGAAGACGATGAACACTGCGATCAGCACGCCGACGATGGTGTCGCCGTTCTTGCGGCGACCGAAGATCTGGCAGATGCCGTCGTAGACCATCCAGAACACGACGAAGAAGGCCAGCGCCACGCCGATGGCCGCGCCGGGCTGCCAATCCATCTTCGACTTGTCGATCAGGTAGGTGCTCGCGTTCCACAGGTACGACATGGTGAAGAGCGCAAAGCCCGTGAGCCACGTGCTGTAGCTCTCCCAGTACGACCAGTGCAGGTGGTCCGGCAGCCTCTTGGGCGCCAGCGCGTACTTCTGCATGTTGTAGAAGCCGCCGCCGTGCACGGCCCACTGCTCGCCGCCCACGCCCTTGTCGAGCGACTCGGGGTCCTGCGGCTTCTCGAGGCTGTTGTCCAGCATCACGAAGTAGAAGGAGGCGCCGATCCAGGCGATGGCGGTGATGACGTGGACCCAGCGCAGCAGCAGGTTGGCCCAGTCGAGGTAATAGCTTTCCATGTGTGGTGCTCTCTCTCAACCCTGGCGGCGCATCGTGTCGCCGCGAAGGGGTTTCAGCCTGCTCACCACTGCGGGCGCTGTAAGCAGAGAAAGTGCCGCGAACGCAGGCTCCATGAAATGGGCCTCGCTCCGCTGCGGCTTGTTGTGGACCGAAAGTGTATACAGTTTTGGCAAAGGGCGGGGCTTTTTTGTTAGCCCAGCGATTGCAACAACTGTGCCGCCACCGCGACCGCGATCACTTCGGGCTCCTTGCCCGTGATGCCGGGCACGCCGATCGGACAGGTGATGCGCGCCAGCTCGTGGGGCGTGAAGCCGCGGGCCTCGAGCCGGTGGCTGAAGGTGGCCCACTTGGTCCGGCTGCCGATCAGGCCGATGTAGGGCAGGTCGTTGTGCGTGCGCAGGCGCTTGAGGCAGGCGATGACGATGTCCAGGTCTTCGGCGTGGCTGAAGCTCATGATCAGCACGCGGCTGCCCGGTGCGAGTGCGGCCACGGCGTCCTGCACGGGCTCGGAATGCTCGGTCTCGATCTGCGCCGGCAGTGCATCGGGGAACACGCCGTCGCGGCTATCGATCCAGCGCACCGAAAACGGCAGGCCGGCCAGCAGCCGCGCGAGCGCGGCACCCACGTGGCCGCCGCCGAACAGCGCCACGGGTTCGAGTTGCGCGACCAGTTCGCGCTGCAGTGCCGGCGCATCGGCCGCCGTGATGCGGCGGTAAGAGAGAAACACCACGCCGCCGCAGCATTGGCCCAGGCTCGGGCCGAGCGGATAGCGCTGGACGCCATCGATGGCGCGCTGGCCGTGGAGCAATTCGCGCGCCTCCTGCGTGGCCTGGAACTCGAGCTGGCCGCCGCCGATGGTGCCCGTGAGCCTTTCGGCCCACACCGCCATCCAGGTGCCGGCCTCGCGCGGCGCCGAGCCCTGCGTGGATTCGACGCGCACCAGCACCGCGTCTTCGCGCGCGAGACGGGCCAGCAGCTGATCGACCATGCCGTTCATTTCCGATACCTTCGGTTGCGGGTTTGCACGAGACTCACGGTATAACCCGACGATGAAACGTCAGCTTACGCCGCGCCGCCTTGCATTGGCGGCATCCGTTCTTTCTTCCTCGCTCTGGCTCGCCGGCTGCGGCAGTCCCGGGGCCGTTCCCGGCCAATTGAGCGAAACCAAGACCGAGCCGCGCGCGGCGGCAGCCGTCGCCGGCGCCGTGCCGCGCCCATCGAATGCGGCCACCGCGCGCGAGTACCGCCGCGACGCCGCGCGCCACGTCTACGAAGCCAACAGGTCCCGCATCTACAGCGGCCAGCTGCCGCCCATGCTCTATGCCGTCGGCACGCTGCAGGTGAATCTCGACGCCGGCGGCAAGGTGGTGTCGCTGCATTGGATGCGCGCGCCCAAGCATGCGCCCGAGGTCATCGCCGAAATCGAGCGCGCCGTGCTGCAGGCCTCGCCCTTCCCCTCCGCCACGCGCCTCGGTGCGGTCACCTGGACCGACACCTGGCTCTGGGACAAGAGCGGGCGCTTCCAACTCGATACCCTGACCGAAGGGCAGCAGTAACTGGCTCTCCCCCAGTCTTCGCGCACTTCGTGTCGCTCCGCCAACCCCCTCGCCGGGGGCAACACCAGCGGCCCGGCAAAGCCGGTTCCGCGGTGTTCCACGAAGCTGCTGAGGACAAGAGCGAGTCACGACCCGCGGTAGGTGGAGTAGCTCCACGGGCTCACGAGCAGCGGCACGTGGTAGTGCTGGTCGGTGTGCGCCACGCCGAAGTCCAGCGACACCTTGTTCAGGAAGTTGGGCTCGGGCAGCTTGACGCCGCGCGCCTTGAAGTAAGCCGCCACGTCGAACACCAGCCGGTAGGTGCCGACCTTGAGCGAGTGGTTGTCGTAGAGCGGCGCGTCGCTGCGGCCGTCCGAATTCAGCGTGAAGCGTTTCACCAGCGTGGCGGCGTCGCCTTGGGTGGTGTAAAGCGCCACCTCCATGCCGGCCGCGGGGCCGCCGTGCATCGTGTCCAGTACGTGAGTGCTCAAGCCCATGGGGCGCTCCTTCAATGATGGAATCGGGTGCGGGAAATTCCGGTGGACAAAAGTGTATACAGTTACCGGCTTTGGGTCTATCATGAAAAACATGGAGTCCTCCACCACCCGTTCGATCGTCGACGCGCTCACCAAGGCGATCGTCGAGCACCGGCTGCAGCCCGGCACCAAGCTGGCCGAGCAGAAGCTGGCCGACCACTTCGGCGTGTCGCGCACGCTGGTGCGCCAGGCGCTGTTCCAGCTCTCGCAGAACAAGCTCATCCGCCTGGAGCCCGCGCGCGGCGCCTTCGTGGCAACGCCGGCCGTCGACGAGGCCAGGCAGGTGTTCGCGGTGCGCCGCATGCTCGAGGCCGAGATGACGCGAGAGTTCGTGCGCACCGTCACGCCGGCCAAGATCAAGGCGCTCAAGGAACACGTGGCGCTCGAGAAGTCCGCCGTGTCGGGCGAGGACATCTCGGGCCGCACCGAGCTGCTCGGCGACTTCCACGTGCGCATGGCCGAGCTCATGGGCAACCAGGTGCTGGCGCAGATCCTCGGCGAGCTGATCTCGCGCTGCGCCCTCATCACGCTGATGTACCAGAGCACCAGCGCGGCCGAGCACTCCAACGACGAGCACGCCGACATCGTGAAGGCGCTGGCCGCGCGCGACGAGGAGCGCGCCGTGCGCCTCATGACCGAACACCTGGAACACGTCGAGGCCAACCTGACCTTCGACCGCAAGGTTCCAACCAACGACATCTCGCTTGCACTGTCCTGAAAAGCCTATGACCGTCTACGACACCACCCTGCCCTACCCGCGCGACCTCGTCGGCTACGGCCGCAATCCGCCGCATGCCCAATGGCCGGGCGGCGCGCGCATTGCGGTGCAGTTCGTCCTCAACTACGAAGAGGGCGCAGAGAACGCCACGCTGCATGGCGACGCGGGCTCCGAGCAGTTCCTCTCCGAGATGTTCAATCCGGCGAGCTTCCCGGACCGGCACATCAGCATGGAAGGCATCTACGAATACGGCTCGCGTGCGGGCGTGTGGCGCATCCTGCGCGAGTTCGAGAAGCGCGGCGTGCCGCTCACCGTGTTCGGCGTGGGCATGGCGCTGGAGCGCTACCCCGAGCTGGCCGCGGCCTTCAAGGAACTGGGCCACGAGATCGCCTGCCACGGCTGGCGCTGGATCCACTACCAGAACCTCGACGAAGCCACCGAGCGCGAACACATGCGCTTGGGGCTGGAAGCCATCGAGAAGCTCACGGGCGAACGCGCCCTGGGCTGGTACACCGGCCGCGACAGCCCGCGCACGCGCCGCCTCGTGGCCGACTACGGCGGCTTCGAGTACGACAGCGACTACTACGGCGACGATCTGCCCTTCTGGATGAAGGTGCAGAAGACCGACGGCACCGTGGTGCCGCAGCTCATCGTGCCCTACACGCTCGACTGCAACGACATGCGCTTTGCGCTGCCGCAGGGCTACTCGCACGCCGATCCGTTCTTCCAGTACATGAAGGACAGCTTCGACGCGCTCTATGCCGAAGGCGATCCGCAAGGCGACAACAGCCCCAAGATGATGAGCATCGGCATGCACTGCCGCCTGCTCGGGCGGCCCGGCCGCATCACCGCGCTGCAGCGCTTTCTCGATCACATCGGCCAGCACGAGGACGTGTGGGTCTGCCGGCGCCTGGACATCGCGCGCCACTGGAAGCAGGTTCATCCCTTCGAAGCGGCCGCCACAGGAGACCCGTCATGAGCCTGACCCTCGACCAACTGAACGCAGCAACGCCGGCCGATGCCCTGGCGCTGCTCGACGGCACCTACGAACATTCGCCGTGGATCGCCGAGCGCGCGCTCGCGGTGCGCCCGTTCCGCTCGCTCGCACAGCTGAAGCACGCGCTCGTGAAGGCGGTGGCATCGGCCTCGGCCGACGAACAGCTGGGCCTGATCCGCGCCCACCCCGAACTCGCGGGCAAGGCCATGGTCAGCAAGACGCTCACGGCCGAATCGACCCATGAGCAAGGCAGGGCCGGCCTCACCGACTGCACGCCCGAAGAGTTCGCAAAAATCCAGCAGCTCAATGCCGACTACAACGCCAAGTTCGGCTTCCCGTTCATCCTCGCGGTGCGCGGGCCGCGCGGCACCGGGCTTTCCAAGCGCGAGATCATCGACACCTTCGAGCGCCGGCTGCACCATCACCCGGCCTTCGAGCTTGGCGAGGCGCTGCGCAACATCCACCGCATCGCCGAGATCCGGCTCGACGACAAGTTCGGCGCCGACGTCTCGCTCGGCAACGACGTCTGGGACTGGCAGGAAGCGCTCTCGGTGCACACCGATCCGGGCTATGCCGAGAAGGGCCAGCTCACCGTCACCTACCTGACCGACGCGCACCGCGCCTGCGCCGCGCAGATCTCGGGCCTGATGCGCGATTGCGGTTTCGACTCGGTGCACATCGATGCGGTCGGCAATGTGGTCGGCCGCTATGAAGGGGCCACGCCCGACGCGAAGGCGCTGCTCACCGGCTCGCATTACGACACCGTGCGCAACGGCGGCAAGTACGACGGACGCCTGGGCATCTTCGTGGCCGTAGCCTGCGTGCGCGAACTCGCGCGCCAGGGCAGGCGCCTGCCGTTCGCGTTCGAGGTGGTCGGCTTCGCCGAAGAAGAAGGCCAGCGCTACAAGGCCACCTTCCTGGGCTCGGGCGCGCTCATCGGCCACTTCGACCCGCGCTGGCTCGACCAGAAGGATGCCGACGGCATCACGATGCGCGAGGCAATGCAGCACGCCGGCCTGAAGCAGGAAGACATCCCGAAGATCCAGCGCGATCCGGCACGCTACCTCGGCTTTGTCGAGGTGCACATCGAGCAGGGCCCTGTGCTCACCGAGCTCGACATTCCCCTGGGCATCGTCACCTCCATCAATGGCGGCGTGCGCTACGTGGGCGAGATGATCGGCATGGCCAGCCATGCCGGCACCACGCCGATGGGCCGGCGCCGCGATGCCGCCGCCGCGGTGGCCGAGCTGATCCTCTTCGCCGAGCAGCGCGCAGCGAAGGACGGCGACTCCGTCGCCACCGTGGGCATGCTCGAAGTGCCGAGCGGCTCGATCAACGTGGTGCCCGGACGCTGCAAGTTCAGCCTGGATATCCGCGCGCCCAACGATCCGCAGCGCGACGCCGTGGTGCGCGACGTGGTGGCCGCGCTGCAAGAGATTGCCGACCGCCGCGGCGTGCGCTTCGTGATCGAGGAGGCCATGCGCGCAGCCGCCGCGCCCAGCGCGCCCGAATGGCAGCAGCGCTGGGAAAAGGCGGTCGAATCGCTCGGCGTGCCGCTCTTTCGCATGCCCAGCGGCGCCGGCCACGACGCGATGAAGCTGCACGAGGTGATGCCGCAGGCCATGCTCTTCGTGCGCGGCATCAACTCGGGCATCAGCCACAACCCGCTCGAATCGAGCACCAACGACGACATCCAGCTCGCGGTGCAGGCCTTCCAGCATCTGCTGGACAACCTCGCCACCGAACAAGCCCACTGAAAAGAAGACACATGACCGACTACGCCAAGCTCGACGCCTGGATCGACGCCCACTTCGACGAGGAAGTGCGGTTCCTGCAAGAACTGGTGCGCGTGCCCACCGACACGCCGCCCGGCAACAATGCGCCGCATGCCGAGCGCACGGCCGAGCTGCTGAAGGACTTCGGCCTCGACGCCGAGAAACACGCCGTGCCGACGCAGGAAGTGAAGGACTACGGCCTCGAATCGATCACCAACCTGATCGTGCGCCGCAAGTACGGCAACGAAGGCCGCACCGTGGCGCTCAATGCGCACGGCGACGTGGTGCCCCCGGGCGAAGGCTGGACGCACGATCCGTACGGCGGCGAGATTGCCGACGGCAGCCTCTACGGCCGCGCCGCCGCCGTGAGCAAGAGCGACTTCGCAAGCTTCACCTTCGCGCTGCGCGCGCTCGAAGCCGTGGCCAAGCCAACGAAGGGCAGCGTCGAACTGCACTTCACCTACGACGAGGAATTCGGCGGCATCCTCGGCCCGGGCTGGCTGCTCAAGCAGGGCCTCACCAAGCCCGACCTGATGATCGCAGCCGGCTTCAGCTACGAAGTGGTCACCGCGCACAACGGCTGCCTGCAGATGGAAGTGACGGTGCACGGCAAGATGGCCCATGCGGCCATTCCGACCAGCGGCGTCGATGCGCTGCAGGGTGCGGTGAAGATCCTCAATGCGCTCTACGCACAGAACACGCTCTACCAGCAGGTGACGTCGAAGGTCGAGGGCATCACGCACCCCTACCTCAACGTCGGCCGCATCGAAGGCGGCACCAACACCAACGTGGTGCCGGGCAAGGTGGTGTTCAAGCTCGACCGCCGCATGATCCCCGAAGAGAACCCGGTCGAGGTCGAAGCCACGATCCGCCAGGTGATTGCCGATGCCGCGGCCGAGAGCATCGGCATCACGGTCGACATCAAGCGCCTGCTGCTCGCCAATTCGATGAAGCCGCTGGCAGGCAACAAGCCGCTGGTCGACGCCATCCAGAAGCACGGCCAGGAACTGTTCGGCGAGCCGATCAAGGCCATGGGCACGCCGCTGTACACCGACGTGCGCCTGTATGGCGAAGCCGGCATTCCGGGCGTGATCTACGGCGCGGGCCCGCGCACCGTGCTCGAATCGAACGCCAAGCGCAGCGACGAGCGCGTGGTGCTCGAAGACCTGCGCCGCGCCACCAAGGTGATCGCGCGCACGCTGAGCGACCTGCTGGCCTGATCGCAAGCCGCCGCCCGCATTGCGGGCGTCCGACGCCGCGCATCAGTCGGCGCCTACAACCGCCGCCGCGCATCGGCGTGCAGCATGGGCTGCATGACCGAACGCAGTTCCACGCCCACGCTGACCGCCGATGCCCACGCGGTGGCGCATCGCTTCGCCGATGTCGACGGAATGCAGATCTTCTACCGCGAAGCCGGCCCGCGCGACGCGCCGGTGCTGCTGCTGCCGCACGGCTATCCGTGCTCGTCGTTCCAGTACCGCCGGCTCATGCCGGCGCTGGCGGACAAGTGGCGTCTCGTGGCGCCGGACTATCCTGGCTTTGGTCTGAGCGACACGCCGCCCGCCGATGCCTTCGGCTTCGACTTCGATGCCTATGCGGGCTTTCTGGAAGCCTTCTGCCGCAAGCTGGGCCTCGACCGGTACGCGCTCTACCTGCACGACTACGGTTCGCAGATCGGCCTGCGCCTGGCCATCCGCCGGCCTGAACGCGTGGCTGCGCTGATCATCCAGAACGGCGACATCTACGAAGACACGCTCGGCCCCAAGTACCGCGCCATCCAGGTGTTCTGGCGCGATCCATCCGACAGCAACCGGGCAGTGCTCGAAGAGGCCGTGAGCGAAGAAGGTTTTCGCGCCGAGTTCGTCGGCGAGGTTTCCGAAGCCCAGGCCGCGCAGATTCCACCCGACCTGTGGAAGCTTCATTGGCCGTTGATGAACACGCCGCAGCGCCGCGCGCTCGCGCTCAAGCTGATGGAGGGCCTGAAGCAGAACCTCGAATGGTTCCCGCGCTACCAGGCCTACCTGCGCGAACACCAGCCGCCCGCGCTCATCGTCTGGGGACCGAACGACGGCTACATGCCCGAAGCCTCCGCGCGCGCCTACCTGCGCGACATCCCGCAGGCCGAGCTGGTGCTGACGGATGGCGGACACTGGCTGCTCGAGACGCACCTCGAGCAGGTGGTTCCGGTCATCCGCCGGTTCCTGTCCGCGACCCCTTCGCGCTGAGCGCAATCTCCTGCGTCACGCGCAGAAACTTCTCCATGTCGGCCGCCGAATGGCAGTGCAACGGCGAAACCCGCACCGTGCCTTCAAGGCCGAAGGAATCGAGCATGCGCTTCGAGTAGATGCTGCTCGCCACGCGCTCGTAGACCGTCACGCCGCGCAAGCCGTACTCGACCACGGCCTGCGTGCAGTCGAGGTGTTCGAAGCCGATGCCGATGATCAGGTCGCGCTTCGTCAGGTCCGGGTGGTCAAGAAAGACCTTCACGCCCTCGATGCTGCGCAGGCCCGCGGCGCCGCCGCTTCCGTCCAGCAGCGCCGCCAGCAAGGCCCGCTCGTGCAACTCGATGTGCGCGATGCCTGCTTCGAACAGCGCCCGCCGCTCGGTGTCGTCCGAAAAATGGCCGCCGAGCCAGCACACGTAGTCCACAATCTCGGTGAGCACGGCAAACTGCCACGGTGCCGAGCTGCCCAGGTCCCAGAAGTCGGGCTTCTTGCCCGCGAGCCTGTGGTGCGGCAGCAGCGCCGCGCGGTCCGACACCCACGACAGGCCCGAGCCGCGGCAGCCGAAGAACTTGTAGGGCGCCATGTTGATGCCATCTACCGGCGTCTTCTGCAGGTCGATCAGCCCATGCGGCGCATGCTGCACGGCGTCCACCACGATGTAGAGGTCGGGCTTGATCTCGCGCGCGCGCCGCACGATCTGCTCCATGTCGAGCTTGGCGCCCGAGATGTTCGATGCGTAGATCACGTTGAGCAGGCAGGTGTCCTGGTCCACCAGCCGCACGATCTCGTCGGCATCGACACCGCCGGTCTCGGGGTTGCTCCTGGCCACCCGCAGTTCGCGGCCGGACTTGCCGGCATAGAGGCTCATCGCGTCGAACGACGAGGGATGCTCGAGCACGGTGGTGACCATGTTCGTGCCCGGCACGTTCTCGGCGATGGCGCGCACCATGTCGAACATCGCGCCCGATGCCGTCAGCGATGCATAGACGCTGCCGCCCCGCGCGTTGAGGATGGTGCGCACATCGGCCGCGGCCCTGGCCTGGATCTGCTGCAGCTCGACGGCGGTGGCGTGGATGCGCTCGGCGTTGTCGGGAATGGCATCGACCTGCATGAAGCGCTCGGCCGCCGCCTTCAGCCGGAACGAGCCGCCCGCGTTGTCGAAGTAGAGGCGCTCGCGCCCGTGGTGGTCGTGGTCGACATGGAGAAAGCGCTGCTTCACCTCGCGCATCAGCGCGTCGGAAAACGCCAGCCCTCTGGCATGGTGTGTGTTTGCCGGCATCTTCAAACGCCCTTGTTGTTCGGGTTCTTGTAGGCCTCGCGCACGGCGTCGGACATCGGGAAGTTGAGGTTCACGTTGCGCGGAGGAATGGGCGCCATGAACCACTTGGCGTAGAGCTTGTCGATGGCGCCCGACTTCATCATCTCGGTCACGGCCTGGTCGACGATGGCCTTGAACTCGGGGTCGTCCTTGCGCATCATGATGCCGTAGGGTTCTTGCCGCAGCACGTCCTTCAGCAGCTTGTAGTCGGAGGCGTTGGGCTGGTTGGCGATGAGGCCGGCCAGCTGCACGTCGTCGAGCACGTAGGCCACGGCGCGGTCGCTCGCGAGCAGCAGGAAGGCATCGGCCGTGTCCTTGCCCGCGATTTCCTGCACCTCGATGTTCTCGGTCTTGCGAAAACCGCGCAGCAGCTGCATCGACGTGCTGCCGGCCACCGTGGCCACGGTCTTGCCCTGCAGGTCGGCGATCGAGTTGATGCCGGAGTTCTTCTTCACCGCGGCGGTGATGTTGGTGACGAAATGGCTCGGCGCGAAGTCGACCTGCTGCTGGCGCTGCACCGTGTTAGTGGTGGTCGCGCAGTCGAGATCGACCGTGCCGTTCTGCACCAGCGGAATGCGGTTGGTCGAATTGAGCAGCGTGTAGCGCACCTCGATCTTCGAAAGGCCGAGCTTGGCCTTGATGGCGTCGACCACCTTCAGGCAGATCTCGTTGGTGAAGCCGATGGGCGCGCTCTCGGCGCCGGTCTTGTAGGAGAACGGAATCTGCGTGTCGCGGCTGCCGATCTGCACCGTGCCGCTTTCCTTGATCTTGCGCAGCGTGGGGCTCTCCTGCGCGGCCGCGGCACCGCAGAGCAGCGCGATGCTGGCACCCAGCGCGAGGGACAGTTTGAAGTTCATGGAATGTTCCTTTGAAGAAGAGGCAGGGGCGACATGGGGCAATACGGGCGCATCTTCGGCTCGGCTTCAAATTTCCAAAAGCGATTTTTTGTGATTGAATAAGATGAATAAAAGTACTCAATCAAAAGAGCACGCACCGTGATGACCTTCAAGCAGCTCGAAGCCCTGTACTGGATCGCCAGGCTGGGCGGCTTCGCGCAGGCGGCCAACCAGCTTCATACCTCGCAATCGGCCGTGTCCAAGCGGGTGCATGAGCTCGAGCTGCTGTTCGACACCGAGCTGTTCGACCGCAGCCAGCGCACCGCACGGTTGACCGAAAAGGGCGAGGAGATGTTCGTGCTCGCGTCCCGGCTGCTCGAGCAGCGCGACGCCGCCGTCGAGCAGTTCAGCAAGCCGGGCGTGGTGGAGCGGCGGCTGCGCATCGGCGTGACGGAGCTCACGGCGATGACGTGGCTGCCCCGGCTGGTGGGCGTGATCCAGCGGCACTACCCCAAGGTCGTTCTCGAGCCCGACGTGGACGACAGCCTGCAACTGCGCGACAAGCTGCTGGCCGACGAGCTCGACCTGGTGATCGTGCCCGACACCTTTGCCGACTCGCGCATGCAGAGCAAGGCCATCGGCAAGGTGCAAAGCGCCTGGATGTGCAAGCCCGGCGTGGTTGCCGCCGCCGGCACCGTGCGGCTGCACGAGCTCGCGCGCCACCGCATGCTGGTGCAGGGCAAGAGCTCGGGCACCGGGCGCGCCTATGACGCCTGGATGAAGGACCAGGGCGTGCAGCCCGCCGACACCATCGTGGTGAGCAACCTCGTGGCGCTGACCGGGCTCACGGTGTCGGGGCTGGGCGTGAGCTACCTTCCACGCCAGTGCCTGGACCCGCTCGTTTCGGCCGGCATGCTCGCGGTGATCGACGTGCTGCCCGCCCTGCCGGTGGTGCGCTACGTGGCCATGCACAAGGGCGAGCACCGCAGCGCGCTGACCTCGTCCATCGTGATGCTGGCGCAGGAATGCTGCGATTTCACGCGCATGTTCCAGGCGCAAGCGGACGAAGAGCCTGCAGAATGAGCGCGTCTCCAATCCATCGGCTCTTCCGCACATGAAACCCCGCAAGCAAACCTCGTCCACGCCCAACATCCGGGTCGCGCCCAGCGGGGTGCATGGGCTCGGTGCGTTTGCGACCTGCGATCTCCCGGCGGAGGCCTTCCTCGGCCTCTACGAAGGCCGCCGCTACACGCAGCAGGAGATTGCTGCCAAAACGTGGAACGACCAGCTCACCTACCTGTTCACGCTCTCCAACCAGGAAACCATCGACGGCGCCAAGGGCGGAAACGGCACGCGCCACCTGAACCACGCCTGCGACCCCAACTGCGAAGCGGTCGAGGAGTACGACGACGCGGGCGACCTGCTGCTGAAGTTCCAGACTCTGGTTCCCGTAGATGCCGGCGACGAGCTGTTCATCGACTATTCGCTGACCGCCGACGACGGTTCGACCGCCGAGAAATACCCCTGCCGCTGCGGCTCGCCGAACTGCCGAGGGACGATGCTGGCCCCGGTCGAGGCGGATTGAGCACCCGCTGGCGCCGCCCGCCGTCGAAAGGCGCCTTGGTCGCAAGCCAAGGCGCCTTTTCTCATTGCGCGCCGCCCAAGCATCTCAGGGAATCTACGGATATATGATTCGCCGGATAGGCTTGATTGCACACGGTTTTTGTATACAAATAACGCACCCGATACCCGGTGCGGAATCTGCGCTGGAAACGGTCCCTCAACCCACCATTCATTCGCACGAGGAAAGACCATGAGCACAGTCGTCAGCCAGGCCCCCGCGGGGGCGAGCGAAGCCGGCCATGCGCCGCATGCCGAATCCAACGCGCTGATCAAGCCCGGCTACCACCCGCGCCTGACCAACGAAGACCTGGCCCCGCTCAGGAAGCAGACCTGGGGCCAATACAACATCTTTGCGTTCTGGATGTCCGACGTGCACAGCGTGGGCGGCTACATCACGGCAGGCAGCCTCTTTGCGCTCGGGCTCTCGAGCTGGCAGGTGCTGGTGTCGCTGCTGGTGGGCATCGTGATCGTGCAGTTCTTCTGCAACCTGGTGGCCAAGCCGAGCCAGGTGACGGGCGTGCCCTACCCCGTGGTGTGCCGCGCCTCGTTCGGCGTGCTGGGCGCCAACATCCCGGCCATCATCCGTGGGCTGATCGCGGTGGCCTGGTACGGCGTGCAGACCTATCTCGCCTCGGCCGCCTTCATGGTGCTGGCGCTGCACCTGTTCCCGAACCTCGCGCCGTATGCCGACGTGGCCCAGCACGGCTTCGTGGGCCTGTCGACGCTGGGCTGGGTGGCGTTCATGATCATGTGGGTGCTGCAGGCCTTCGTGTTCTGGCACGGCATGGAAGCGATCCGCAAGTTCATCGACTGGGCCGGCCCGGCCGTGTACGTGGTGATGGCCGTGCTGTGCGGCTGGCTGGTGTGGAAGGCCGGCTGGAGCAACATCGACCTGAACCTGGGCGGCATCAAGTTCCAGGGCTGGGACGCGCTGCCGGTGATGCTCTCGGCCATTGCGCTGGTGGTGAGCTACTTCAGCGGCCCGATGCTCAACTTCGGCGACTTCTCGCGCTACGGCAAGAGCTTCGATGCGGTGAAGAAGGGCAACTTCTGGGGCCTGCCGATCAACTTCGTGTTCTTCTCGCTGCTGACGGTGATCACCACCGCGGCCACGCTGCCGGTGTTCGGCGAGTTGATCACCGATCCGGTGCACACCGTGGGCAAGATCGACAGCACCACCGCCGTGGTGCTGGGCGCGCTGACCTTCATGATTGCGACCATCGGCATCAACATCGTCGCCAACTTCGTCTCGCCGGCCTTCGACTTCTCGAACGTGGCGCCGCAGCACATCAGCTGGCGCACGGGCGGCATGATCGCGGCGGTGGGCTCGGTGTTCCTCACGCCGTGGAACCTCTACAACAGCCCCGAGGTCATCCACTACACGCTCGATGTGCTGGGTTCGTTCATCGGACCGCTGTTCGGCATTTTGATTGCCGACTACTACATCGTGCGCAGGCAGCGCATCGACGTGGACGCGCTCTACACCATGAGCAAGCAGGGCGAGTACTGGTACAGCGGCGGCTACAACCCGAAGGCGATCCAGGCGCTGATCCCCTCCGCACTGGTGCCGATTCTTTGCGTGATGGTGCCGGTGCTGCGCGGTGGCGCGAACTATGCATGGTTCATCGGCATGGGGCTGGGCTTCGTCCTGTACGTGCTGCTGAACCGCCATACAAAGACCTTCAAGACTTGAAACTGAAAACAGAAAGGGCCGCGCCGTGCGCATCAAGATCATCAATCCCAACACCACCTGGAGCATGACCGAGAAGATCGGCGCCTGCGCCCGCGCGGTGGCGCATGCCGGCACGGAAATCGTCGCGGTCAGCCCGGCCATGGGGCCGGTCTCCATCGAGAGCCACTACGACGAGGCACTGGCCGTGCCCGGCCTGCTGCAGGAGATTGCGGCCGGCGAGCGCGAGGGCATCGACGGCTACGTGATCGCCTGCTTCGGCGATCCGGGCCTGAAGGCCGCGCGCGAACTGGCGCGCGGCCCGGTGGTGGGCATTGCCGAAGCGGCGATGCACCTGGCCAGCATGGTGGGCAGCCGCTTCAGTGTGGTCACCACGCTGGGCCGGACCATGGGCCAGGCCTGGCACCTGGCCGAGATCTACGGCATGGAACGCTTCTGCGCCAAGGTGCGCGCCTGCGAGCTGCCGGTGCTCGAGCTCGAGGAGCCGGGTTCCAGGGCACGCGAGCGCATCGTCGACGAATGCCGGCGCGCGCTCGACGAAGACGGTGCCGACTGCATCGTGCTCGGCTGCGCCGGCATGACCGACCTGTGCGAGCACATCGGCGGCCTGCTCGGCGTGCCGGTGATCGACGGCGTGGCCGCGGCCACCAAGCTCGTCGAGTCGCTGGTCACACTGAAGCTTTCGACCAGCAAGCACGGCGAGCTGGCCCACCCGCTGCCCAAGGCCATGAAGGGCGCGCTCGAAGGCTTCACGCTGCGCGGCTGACGGCGCCCGGCGCAAGCGCGGCAGCCAGCCGCTGAGCCACAATCTCCGCATGCCCCGCGCCAGCACCAAATCTTCTGCCTCTCCCGTCACCGCCGCTCCGGCCGAAAACGGCGCGGCTGCCGCCGACAAGGGCAGCTCCATCGAAAGCATCGCGCAGGACATCGCCACCGCCATCGTCGAGAAGCGCCTGCCGCCCGGCACCTGGCTGCGCGAAGAGGCGTTGGGCCGCGTCTATTCGGTGAGCCGCACCAAGATTCGCGCGGCCTTGCTGATGCTCTCGAAGGACAAGCTCATCGAGATGATTCCCGACAAGGGCGCGTTCGTCTGCCAGCCCACGGTGCAGGAAGCACGCGAGGTGTTCGCGGTGCGCCGCATCCTCGAGAGCGAGGTGGTGCGCCTGTTCATTGCCAATGCGCGGCCACGCGATTACCAGGTGCTGGAGCAGCACATCAAGTTCGAGCGCACCGCGCTGCGCCAGACCACCACCACGGGCACCGTGCGCGAAAAAGTGCTGGGCGATTTTCACGTGGCGCTGGCCGAGGCCACGGGCAACAAGACCCTGGCCGAGCTGGTGCGCGAGCTGGTGGCGCGCAGTTCGCTGATCGCGATGCTCTATCACTCGTCGAACGACCCGCACTGCTCGTCGGACGAGCACTCCGATTTCCTGCGCATCTGCCGCAAGGGCGATGTGGAAGGTGCCGTGGCCTGCATGATCGACCACCTGGAACGCATCGAGGCCAGCCTGGAGCTCGGCACCGAGAAGCCCGACCGGCAGCTCGATCTGGTGAAGGCGCTGCTCGCCTGAAAAAACGCGGGCACTGCGATGCGGGTTTTCCTGCATCCGGATTGCCGCATAAATTGTATACAGTTTGGCGTACACAACGAGTGGACGCCACGCGCACCCGCGCCGTCCACACCTTTCCCCTTGCCGCTGCAGGAGAAACGCAATGACGGCCGACACCTCTTCCACAGTCCATCCCGTGGACCAGCGGCTGCCTTCGGGCAAGCTCGCGGCACTGGGCCTTCAACATGTGCTGGTGATGTACGCGGGGGCCGTTGCGGTGCCGCTGATCGTCGGCCGTGCGCTCAAGCTCTCGCCCGACGAGGTGGCGCTGCTGATCTCGGCCGACCTCTTCTGCTGCGGCATCGCCACGCTGATCCAGGCGCTGGGCGCCACGCAGTGGTTCGGCATCAAGCTGCCGGTGATGATGGGGGTGACCTTCGCATCGGTTGCGCCCATGGTGGCCATTGCCAATGCCAACCCGGGGCAGAACGGCGCGCAGCTGCTGTTCGGCGCCATCATCGGCGCGGGCGTGGTGTCGATACTGATCGCGCCGCTGGTGAGCCGCATGCTGCGCTTCTTTCCGCCGGTGGTCACGGGCACCATCATCGCGGTGATCGGCATCAGCCTGATGCGCGTGGGCATCAACTGGATCTTCGGCAACCCGGTGGGGCCGACGGCACCCGCGCTGGTGGACCCGGTGTATGCCAAGTGGCTCGCGGAAGTGACTTCGCCGGGCAGCTCGATTCCGGCGGTGCCCAAGGGCTTTGCCATCATGCCGACGGTGCCCAACCCCAGGTACGCGGATCTGCCGGGCTTCGGCGTGGCGGCGCTGGTGCTGGTGTCGATCCTGCTGATCGTCAAGTACGCGAAGGGCTTCATCGCCAACATCTCGGTGCTGCTGGGCATCGTGATCGGCGCGGTGGTGGCCTCTGCCACGGGCCTCATGACCTACGAGAAGGTCGGCAAGGCGGCCTGGGTGGACGTGGTGCTGCCCTTCCACTTCGGCATGCCGCAGTTCGACCCGATCCTGATCCTCACGATGACGCTCATCATGATCGTGGTGATGATCGAGTCGACCGGCATGTTCCTCGCGCTCGGCGAAATGACCGACCGCAAGATCGGGCAAAAGGACCTGGCCCGCGGCCTTCGCACCGACGGCCTCGGCACGCTGATCGGCGGCATCTTCAACACCTTTCCGTACACCAGCTTTTCGCAGAACGTGGGGCTGGTGGCCGTCACGGGCATCAAGAGCCGCTATGTCTGCGTGGCCGGCGGCGTGATCCTGATCGTGCTGGGCCTGCTGCCCAAGATGGCGGCGCTGATCGAATCGCTGCCCACGGTGGTGCTCGGTGGCGCGGGCCTGGTGATGTTCGGCATGGTGGCAGCCACCGGCATCCGCATTCTCTCGGGCGTGGACTTCAAGACCAACCGGCACAACGCGATGATCGTGGCGGTGTCGATCGGCATCGGCATGATTCCGCTCATTGCACCCAACTTCAAGCAGTGGATGCCGCATGCGATCCACTCGCTGATCGAGTCGGGCATTTTGCTGGCGTCGATCAGCGCGGTGCTGCTGAATCTGTTCCTCAACGGTGCGAAGCACGACGAGCAGGCCGTGATCGCCGCGGCCAAGCAGGCCGAAGCACACTAGAAACTGCTCAGATCATCGCCAGCGGTGTCTTGCGGCTTGGCGGCGGATGCAGGCGGTCGAGTTCGGCAAGGGTTGCCGCATCGAGCTTGAGGTCGGCGGCGGCGAGGTTCTCTCGGAGGTGCGCGCTGCGCACGGCCTTCGGGATCGCGGCGACACCGGGCCGCGCGATCACCGCGGCCAACGCGAGTTGCGCGGCGCTCACGCCGAGCCGCCCGGCCAGTTCTTGCAGGGCCTCGTCCGCGGCCAGCGCGCCCTGGTCGATCGGGCTGTAGGCCATCAGCGGCATGCCGCGTTCGCGCAGCCAGGGCAGCAGGCTGAACTCCGGGCCGCGTTCGGCCAGCGACAGGTACACCTGGTTGGCCGCGCAGCCGGGACCTGAACCGATGAGGGGCGCCAGCTCTTCCATGTCGTCGGTGTCGAAATTGCTCACGCCCCAACGCGCGATACGCCCCTTGGCCACCAGCGCCTGCATCGCATCGACCGTTTCGCGCAGCGGATGGCTGCCGCGCCAGTGCAGCAGGTACAGGTCGATTGTGTCGAGACCGAGCCGCTTCAGGCTGCGCTCGCAGGCCTCGGGCGTGTCGCGCCGGCTCGCGTTGTGCGGGTAGACCTTGCTGACGATGAAGAGCTCGCCGCGCCGCACGTCGCCCGCGCGCAGGGCCTCTGCAATGGCCTGGCCGAGCACGGTTTCGGCTCCGCCCTCGCCGTACATCTCGGCGGTGTCGATCAGCCGGTAGCCCGTGGCGATGGCTTCGCGCACCGCGGCAACTTCGGCCGCATGGCGGCCCGCGATCTCGCCCATGCGCCAGGTGCCGAGGCCGAGCACCGGCCTCTCGCCGCCGGCCGGGAGTGAAAGGGTTCGCATGAGGGCGATGGTACGGCGGCCCTGCCGGCCGATCCGGGGATCAGGGCAAAATCCCGGTCGCCGCTCCGGTCGGCCCCCGCCTCCCATGCCGCCCCTGCCTCCCCTCCCGCCCGAAACGCCAATGGCTCGCGCCCGCCCCGGCCGATGGCGCACGCTGCTCGCCTGGACGGCCGCTATGGCCGTGGCGCTGCTGCTGATCGGCGCCGCCGGCCAGTGGGCCGCGGCCCGCGAGGCCAGCTTCCAGGCGGACTCGATCCGCCGCGCGATGGAAGTCCACGTGCTGGGCCTGCGCGATGCCGCCGGCAAGTACGGCTATCTGCCGCGCACCGCGGGCATGCACCCCGACGTCTTCGACGTGCTGGCCCATCCGCGCGACCCGGCTGCGCAGCAGCGTGCCAACCGCTACATCGAGGAAGTGAACCGCCACGCGGGCTCGGACGCGCTCTACCTGATCGACCTGCAAGGCCTCACGCTGGCAGCGAGCAACTGGGCCACGCCGCAGAGCTTTGTCGGCGAGTCCTATGCCAACCGGCCCTACTTCATCGACGCGCGCGCGGGCCGCAGCGGCCTCTTCTACGGCGTGGGCCAGACCACCGGCGAGCCCGGGCTCTTCATGTCCGCGCCGGTACGCTCCGAGGCCGGCGCCGTGCTGGGCGTGCTGACGGTCAAGATCAGCCTGCGGCAGCTCCAGGAGGCCTGGACCTTCGCGCGCGAACCGATCCTCTTGGCCGATGCGCGCGGCATCGTGTTCCTGAGCTCGGTGCCGGCGTGGATGTACCAGGCCACGCGGCCTCTCGCCGCCGCCGACCTGGAGGGCATGAAGCGCGACCAGCAGTACGGCGCCCGCACCGGCTTCTCACCGCTGCCATGGACGGTGGAGCGCGAAAAGGGGCACCCGGGCTACCTCGTGCGCACCGAGATCGGCGGCAAGGCGCGCCGCTTCCTCGCGCTGGACGAACCGCTGCCCGACCTCGGCTGGACGCTGACCGTGATGGCCGACCACGCCGAGGTCACCCGCGCACGCGAACGCACCTGGATGCTGGGCCTGCTGTGCGCGGGCGTGCTGCTGCTGGGCGGGCTGTACTGGCAGCTGCGCGAGCGCCGCTTCGCCGAACAGCGCGACGCGCGGCGCGACCTGGAGCTGCGCGTGCGCGAGCGCACTCACGCGCTGGACGAGGCCCACGCGTTTCGCAAGGCGATGGAAGATTCGCTGCTGGTGGGCATGCGCGCACGCGACCTCGAAGGCCGCATCATCTACGTCAACCCGGCCTTCTGCGAGATGACCGGCTACGGCGCCGACGAACTGCTCGGCCGGCTGCCGCCCTACCCCTACTGGCATCCCGACGACGTGGCGCAGCATTGGCTGCACTACCAGGCCATGATGAGCGGGCAGCCCGCGCGCTCGGGTTTCGAATCGCGCCTGCGGCACCGCGACGGGCACGAGGTGATCACCATGGTCTACACCGCGCAGCTCATCGATGCCGATGGCCGCCACAGCGGCTGGATGAGCTCGGTGGTGGACATCACCGAGCAGAAGCGCGCCGAGCTGCGCCAGCGCCAGAACGACGAGCAGCTGCAGCATGCGCAGCGCCTGGCCAGCCTGGGCGAGATGGCCTCCACCCTGGCCCACGAGCTGAACCAGCCGCTGATGGCGCTGAGCAATTTCGCGAGCGCCGCCAAGGCCTTCGCGGAACAGGGCAACCAGGCGCTGCTGGCCAGCAGCCTCGACGAGACCGTGGCGCAGGCCCGGCGCAGCGCCGAGATCGTGCGGCGCATCCGCGGCTTCGTGCGCCAGCGCACCGCCGGCACGGAAGATTGCGCGGTGGCGGCACTGGTCAGCAATGCGCTGGCGCTGCTGCGGGGCGAGATGCGGATGCGCCAGGCGCGCGCCGAGGTGCGCCTGCAGGCGGATCTGCCCGAGGTGCGCGGCGACCGCGTGCTGCTGGAACAGGTGCTGCTGAACCTGCTGTCCAACAGCCTGCATGCCATGCAGGCCGTGCCGCCGGAACAGCGGCTGGTGGAAATCGACGCCGAGGTCCGCGAAGGTCGCATGCACGTCCACGTGGCCGACCGCGGGCCGGGCATCGACGCCGCGCTGGCCGAACAGGTGTTCGCGCCCTTCTTCACCACCAAGGCCGGCGGGCTGGGGCTGGGGCTGAACATCTGCCGCACCATCGTCGAAGCCCACCGCGGCCGGCTGTCCTTTGCCAATCGGGCGGGCGGTGGCACAGTTTTCACCCTCGAACTGGAGATCTCGGCCCCGTGACCGCTCTTGCCAACCACCTGTGCGTCGTCGACGACGACGAGGCCGTGCGCCGCTCGCTGGGCCTCCTGCTGCTGTCGCGCGGCCATGCGGTGCAGGCCTTTGCTTCGGGCGAGGCCTTTCTGGCCGGCGCCGACCTGCAGCGCCCGGGCTGCGTCGTGCTGGACCTGCGCATGGAGGGCATGAGCGGGCTGCAGGTGTTCGATGCGCTGCGCGCGCAGGACAGCCCGCTGGTGGTGATCTTCCTGTCCGGCCACGGCGACATTCCGATGGCGGTCGAGGCGGTGCAGAACGGCGCCTTCGGCTGGCTCGAGAAGCCCTGCAACGACGAGCGCCTGCTCGAGAGCATTGCCAAGGCGCTGCAGAAGGCCGAGGAGATCGCCGTGCGCCGGCAGGCCCGCCAGGCCGCCGAGGCCCTGTGGTCCAAGCTGACGCCGCGCGAGATGCAGGTCGCCCGGCTGGTCGCCCAGGGCCTGCCCAACAAGCGCATTGCGCAGGCGCTTGCGCCGCTGGAGCAGCGCACGGTGGAAACGCACCGCGCCCACGTGTTCGCCAAGCTCGGCCTGTCGAACAGCCACGAACTCGACCGCTTCCTGCGCGAGCACGCGTTGTAGCTCTTTCTAGGTATTTACCCTTGCGTACACGTACGCAGCGGCGCGGCGGGCGGCTACGGACGACGGCGCGCCCTTGGCGCGACAGACTCCCGGGCACGGCTTTCCGCGGCTCCGCGGGGGGCCACAGCCAGAGACAAGGACCCCCGAATGACCGCTATTGCCAGCGCCAGCGCCACCGCCGGTGCCTCCAGTCCGGACGCCACCAGCGCCAACGCTCCCAACACCACGCCCTACACCTTCGAGGAAAAGCGCAAGCGCATCTTTGCCATCTTCGCCGCCTCGTCCGGCAACCTGGTGGAGTGGTTCGACTTCTACGTCTACGCCTTCTGCGCGATCTACTTCGCGCCCTCGTTCTTTCCCAAGTCAGACCCCACGGTCCAGCTGCTGAACACGGCGGGCGTGTTCGCCGCCGGCTTCCTGATGCGCCCGATCGGCGGCTGGCTGTTCGGCCGGCTGGCCGACCGCAAGGGCCGCAAGACCTCGATGGTGACCTCGGTCGTCATGATGTGCGTGGGTTCGCTGGTCATCGCCTGCCTGCCCACCTACGCGCAGATCGGCGCCTGGGCGCCCGCGCTGCTTTTGGCCGCGCGCCTGCTGCAGGGCCTGTCGGTCGGCGGCGAGTACGGCACCACCGCCACCTACATGAGCGAAGTGGCCATGCGCGGCCAGCGCGGCTTCTTCTCGTCGTTCCAGTACGTGACCCTGATCGGCGGCCAGCTGCTGGCCGTGGTGGTCGTGGTGGTGCTGCAGCAGGTGCTCGACGAGGCCGAGCTCCGGGCCTGGGGCTGGCGCGTTCCCTTCGTGCTGGGCGCCGTGGCCGCCATCGTGGCCCTGATGCTGCGCCGCACGCTGACCGAGACCGCCAGCACCCAGACCCGCGCCGCCAAGGGCGCCGGCAGCGTCGCCGAGCTGTTCAGGCACCACAAGCGCGCCTTCTTCGTGGTGCTGGGCTACACGGCCGGCGGCTCGCTGATCTTCTACACCTTCACCACCTACATGCAGAAGTACCTGGTGAACTCGGCCGGTATGTCGATCAAGACCGCCAGCAACGTGATGACCGCCTGCCTGTTCATCTACATGTGCATGCAGCCGCTGTTCGGCGCGCTGTCGGACCGCATCGGCCGCCGGAGCAACATGCTGCTGTTCGGCGCGCTGGGAGCGCTGATGACCGTGCCCGTGCTGAGCAACCTGCAGAGCGTGGGCAGCCCGCTGATGGCCGGCGTGCTGATCACCGTGGCGCTCGCGGTGGTGAGCTTCTACACCTCGATCAGCGGCATCGTGAAGGCAGAGATGTTCCCGCCCGAAGTGCGCGCGCTGGGCGTGGGCCTGTCGTATGCCGTGGGCAATGCCATCTTCGGCGGCAGCGCCGAATACGTGGCGCTGGGCCTGAAGTCGATCGGCCACGAGTCGTACTTCTACTGGTACGTGACCGCGATGATGGGCGTGGCCTTCATGGTGAGCCTGCTGCTGCCGAAGCAGGCGAGCTATCTGCATCACGACAAGTAGCCGGGCAAGAGGGGCCTCGGCCTCAGAAAAGTATCACCCACTCCCCGCGCAGGTAGCGGTACTGGTAGCTGGGCCCCGAAAAAGTGGTGCTGCGGCTGTAGCCGGCGCCAAAACGAAAGACCTGCGAGCCCCTCACTGGGCTTTGCAGGTTCACGTCCAGCAATCGCGTCGGCTGCCGGAACTCGTGGTTGATCGTCTCGGTGCCGAGCCCCGCCGTGACAGCGAGGGTCCAGCCCTGGAAACGCTGCCGCCAGCCGACCGCGAGCATCGCCTCGCTGTAGTTCTTCGGATTGAAATAGGCCCGGTCCACATCCTCGTGGCTGCTGCGATATGTTCGATAGCGCGCCTGCAGGGTCAGCCCCAGGTCGAGCGACGGCTGGTAGATCAGCCGCAGGCGGCCGTGGTCGCGCCGGTTGCCGTCGGAAAAATACTGCTGCGCCGCCAGCCCGACCAGGGTCACGTGGCTTCCAAGCCCCTGATCCACGGCCACCCCTACAAATGAAAAATCGATGCCGCGGTCCAGCGACTTCGGGGTTTCGACCCAGTCGCGCGTCACCAGGAACTCCACCGCCGTGCTCTTGGTAGGCGACAGGCGGTAGCTGCCGTCGAGCGTGAGCAGCGTATGCCCGCCCTGCTCGAACGCGCCAACCTCGATCGCGCCTCCATCGGTGGTCTTCGTTTCGACCGAGCGGGCCAGGAACGAAATCTTCTTTCCGGCCCTTTGCCAGTTGTCCTGCCTGTATTGATAGTCGCCGAGCCGGAACCCCAGGTAGCGGTCGGCATTTTCAAAGGCGGGAAAGAATTCCACCGACACCCGGCGCGACTGAAAATCATCGCTGTCGCCCGTGACGAAGAATTCCGTGCCAAAGGCCATGCCTTCCGCCCGGCAGGGAGCGATCAGCACCAGGCATCCCAATGGAACCGCGGCAAGATACTTCAAGAGCCCGGTCATTTGGTTCCCCAGGCCTTGGGCTTCCTGAACAATTCATCGAGATAGCCGAGCACGCTGGCGGGCTGCAGGATCAGGCTGTACAGCAGCACGTAGACAAAGAATCCCTGGACATTCTTTCGCACCACCAAGCCTGTTTTCCTGAACATCCGGCGTTCGATCCTGAACATGAGCAGGCTCAATGCGAACGTGGCCGGTATCAGCGCCAGTGTCATGATCCCCACGATCCAGTGATAGCCGAAAAGGGCAAGCACGATTCCCGGAATGAAGCCGATGGTGCAGGCCAGGTCCAGCCACGGGAACAGCAGGTTCCAATAGATGAAGAACGTCGACAGCCGCGGCTTGACGAGAATGCCCGGGTGCTTGAGGAAGGCTTCCGCCATGCCGCGCGCCCACCGCTGGCGCTGCTTGACCAGCTGCTTGACGGTGGTGGGCACGTTGGTGAACAGGCACGCATCCTCGCAGTGGCCCACCCGGTAGCCGGCTTTCAGCAGGGCCCAGGTGAGCACGATGTCCTCGCCCACGCACTCGGGCCATCCGCCGACCTCGACCAGCGCAGCGCGGTCGTAAATGGAAAATGCGCCTTGCGCAACCAGAGTGCCCTGAAACAGCGATTGCACGCGCTTGATGGCGGCAATTCCATGGAAATAATCCCATTCCTGGCAGCGCGTGATCCAGTTCTGCCGTGAATTTCGCACCAGGATTTTTCCCGCAACCGCGCGTGTATGGGGCGGATCGGCCCGATAGCGCTCGACGATGCTGGTCAATGCTTCCCGATATAGAAAAGAGTCGGCGTCGACGGTGATGACCAAGTCATGCGCCACTTCCTTGAACCCGATGTTCAGGGCACGCGCCTTGCCCCCGTTTTTTTCCAGATCCAGGAAGGTCAGCCACGGGTATCGCCCCCGCGCACGCTCGACGACAAGAGACGTGCCGTCCGTGGATCCGTCATTGATCACGATCACCTGGATTTCGCCAGGGTAGTTCTGCCGATCGATGCTGACGAGCGTCTCGTCGATGGAAGCTTCTTCGTTGTAGGCGGCAATCAGGATGGAAATCGGCGGATAGACCGCCAGCACGGGATGCGGCGGCCGCCTGTCCAGCAGCAGGCTGATGGCCAAGAACGCATTCATGAAGCCCGGCACGATGGCAATGCCATACACCAGGAAAATGGCCAGGGCGGTGCCGACCTGGTTTTTCAGATCGGCCAGCCAATGATCGGCGGCCCATATGGAAAACACCATCCACGCGCAGGCGCCAATCAACGCAATAAAAAATTTGCCCGACACCGGGAGGTAGAACGTCGGTTGCAGCGTCTTCTGGCTCTCTTCGTTCATAACGGCTTTCGACAATCCAACGAATGTAAGGCTCACGGAACAATCCGCACAGTCTGGTTACATTTTTGGAGGCAAGCCAGCAACGATGAAGCGAGGAGTGCGGCTGACCGAGGCAGCCTGGGAGCCCCCAGCCTGCACGCCATCAACAAATCGGGGGAGATTCAAATCTCCCCGGTTCGCCCTCTTTCAGCGATCGGTTTCGCGGAACCAGTAGGTTCTCTTTCGCGTGGCCCTGAGCGGAATGATCGGCTTCTGGGCGCCGAGGCCCGATTTCCCGTCTGCACCGGAGCCACCGCCGCCGCCGATCAGGAACGGCAACTGACGATCCGTGCCGCCGACGTTGACCGTGACGATGCCGAACACCGGCGAAGGCGCCAGCCCGCCGCCGTCGAGCAGCCTGGAGGTCGCACTGCCCGTCAGGAAATTGACGCCATAGCTGCGCGCAGCACCCAGGTTCGCCAGGCAGCTGGTGGTGCTCGGGACGATGGGCTGATTGGTGCCGAAATAGACGGTGCCGCCCACGGTGGTCGGCGCATTCACGCCCTTTTCTCCCGATCCGCTCAGGGTCCTGTAGAACCCGCCCAGCGTGCCGTCGTACGGGGTGGAATCAGTGACGTGAAACAGCGCGAGCGGCGCTGCGTCCGCGGTGCTGCTGGTGTCATCGCGCACGGGCGTCCAGGTGGACGCGTTGCCGCCCACGTTGGTGTCCTTGAGCATGTAGAAGCGGTTCACGATGCTGGTGGCCTTCTGGGTCAGCAGCGGGTGCTCCCGGTCGCCGGTGATGTCCAGCACCACGTCGTAGTTCTTCGTCAGCACCACGTCGGGCGGGGAGAAGAACTTGCGCTTGGTCGTGCCGGTTCCGCCCAGCGCCGCAAACTGCGTCGCCTGCCAGGTGCTCAAGTCGCCGGTGCCCGTGGGCTGGAGATCGACGCGCCAGATGTTGCCGCCGGTGTCGGCCGCATAGAGCCGATCGATGTAGCCGTCGAAATCGCGATCCACCAGCGTGACGTCGCCCGGAATTGCATAGTTCATGCCCGCCAGCGTGCAGGGGTTGCCGGTGCACGTCGTACCGCTACCGCCAGGGCCGGCCTGCCAAAGCATGGCACCGGTGACCGCGTCGACAATGAAGATCCCGCGGCCCATGGTATCGGCCACGGGCGGTTCAGCGTCTTCGTTGGTGTCGTAGCCGGCACCGAAGATCAGCACCGGGTTCGTGCGGCCCTTGATCATTGCCACCTTGGGCTGCGACCAGGTCTGCCCGAGTTCCCCAAAGCCGGTATCGGTATTGGTGCGCTTCCACATGAACTTCGGGTTGGCCGGATCGCTCACGTCCAGTGCATAAAGCAACCGGCCGCCGCGGCGCGCCGACAGGAAGAGGTAGGCTTTGCCTGTAGTGCTGTTCTGGTAGACGCCCGGCGCGCCATCGAAGAAGTAGGTCTTCGGCGTGCCCGTGGAGGAGTTGCCCAGCTTGAGCGCCGGGCTGTTCTGGTAAAGCCGCTGAAGGCCCGAGTAAAACTCCGAGGGAACGAAGCTCCACAGCTCGCCGCCTGGGGGCACGCTGGCGGTGGCACCGGTGGCGTCCTTCACGGTGATGGCGCACGTCGTCGACACCGTGCAGTTGCCCTTGGGCTTGGTTTTGTCGGTCGGATTGTTGGGTTGATTGCCATTGACGGCGCGGAACATGCCGTCATTCGCGCCGTAGAACACCACCACGCCGGTCGTGCCGCCATAGTCGATCACCGCGGGCCGCGAGTGCAGCACGTCGCCATGCACGGAACCACGGATCGTGATGCTGGAATCTGGCAGGGTGCTGCCCTCAGTCCCTGCCGCGGAGTCGCCTGCTGCGAACGTGTCATCGCCCCGAGCCCAGTTGATCAAGTTGACGGCCGTTATAGAGCTCGACGCCGGGATTCCAAGCGCGGTTGACGTGAGGTTCGTGTTACCGGCCTTGAAAGGCATCGTGCTCAATGCCGCATTGGCGGTGCAACCGGTGCCGACGCATGTGTAAACGTTGCGCGCCGTTGTCGCGCTTGCCGTTGACGTCTGGGGGTAGCTGTCTTTCAGGTACTTGAGGCGGATCTGCTGCCCGACGCCGCCTTTTTCGACGATCTGTCCGTCCGCCCAGTCGTAGCCGTCTGCGGCGCCTTGCGCCTTGAACGCATTGAGCCAGAAGCCGCCCTTGGAGTCAGGAAGCGAAGCGATGTTCTTGGAGGTCCAAAAGCTGACCGCCGAGGGCGAGATGAACCCGGTGCCCGCTGCGCTCAACGCCCGGTTGGCGTTGGTGCCTTCGGAATAGTTGGGGTCACCCCATGAGGCGTCAGCGAGAAACAGCTGTGGCGCGGTCGGATCGGTGATGTCCACGCCGAACTGGTACTGCTTGAGATTGCCCATCCAGCGCGGGTTTTCGGAGCCGTCGGGGCGGAACATGCCCATGTAGATCTGGTTGACGTAGGTGCCCTGCGTGTTGGCACTCACCGGCAACACAGGCGCTGCGAACACGCTGTTGACGGCCTGCACGTCCGTGAACACCCGTTTGATGGCATCGGCCAGTCCTTGGACGTCGCCGAGCTTCACTACGTAGTAAGCGCCGCCGCCCTGGTTGGCCATGCTGACCATGAGCTGCTCGTAGTCCGGGTTGCTACCGTCGCTCAGGATGATGGTGTAGGTGGTGATGGCCGGATAAGGCGTCTTGAGGTTGGGCGAAGTCCCCGTGTACATGAAGTTCGCCCACTCGTCGGAGTAGTCGCTCTGGTACTTGCCCGCCGCCGTCTTCCATGCTGGCAGCGCCACCTGGGCGGGAAGCGCGGTCAGGGCTTCGGCTGTCTGCAACGCCGAACCACCCACATTGCCGCTGTCCTGCGGTTTCTGATTGTTGGTGGCGAGCGTGATGTAGAGAACGAAATTCCTGGAACAGGCCTGCTGGTTCGTCAGCCCCGGGTAGGCGGTGCCGGATAGGCCGGTCTTGCCCTGGTAGAAGGCCCATGCTTCCTGCATGGCCTGGGCAGTCTGGTTGTTGTTGCTCTTGTCGCTGGCAAGGCTCAGTGCAGCGACCCGCGTGAGCATCTGGTTGACACCGTTGCCGTCGGAGCCGTTGCCATCCATCAGCCGCAGCGAATTCGGCGCCGGCGACGCCGCAGGCAGAACGAAGGTGCCGCCGTTGGTTCCCCCGGTGGGCAAATACATCAGGCCCAGGCTAATGTTGCCGTTCAGGGAAGCGTCCGTGGCGACGGACTTGATGGCGCTGTACAGCCCGCATTGCTCGAAGCCCAGGTTCTTCGACGGATCCTTCACTGTCAAGTCGGGGCAGGTGAAGCTCGAACTCGCACTTGCCGCGGCCGAGTTGTCGAGGAGCAGCAGCAGATTGGGGGCGCCACCGCTGGTCGTGCCCTGATAGATGTCGATGTCGTCGGCCCGCGCTCCCGCGCTTGCCAGTGCAAGCAATGCCAGGGCACCCAACTGCCAGAAATTCGAGGGCTTCTTCATGTCCAACTCCCGTTCGATCAACATGCCGCGCCCACTGCGACGCGCACTGCAATGCCCTGGTGAGTCGGGGCCGTGGCAGCGCCACCGGCGGGCGGCGTGGTGCTCGCACTGACGTCCCAGTTCGAGTTCGAGCACAGCGAATTGCCGCCCGCGCTGCTGCCGGCGATGCCCGTGTTCTGCGAGGCGCCGCTCACGTAGCAGGGCTGGTCGCTGGTCAGGCTCGCATCCAGTTCACTGAGCTTGATGGGCTTGATCCCGGTACAGACGGGCGCTGCCACCGCGGCGGAATAGGAGGAGCCGGTCTGGCCGCTGTTGTTGATGTCCACCGCGATGGTGCTGGCCACGGGCATCGAGGTGAAGTCTCTGCTGATCGTCGTTTCGATGGCCTGCATCGCGGCCGCATTGGCCTCTTGCTCGGTCTGCATGTTGCCGACCAGCTTCGTGTTGACGTTGGTGACCTTGACGGCCGAAACGACCATGAGCGTCAGCACCACCAGGAAGATCATGGAGACCAGCAAGGTCGCACCCGATTGGCCCCCGCGCGGGCAGGCGTTGTTCGAACGGTTCATGGGACTTCTCTCTGGCCCGAGCTGTTGTTAAGGCGGGCCACCGTGCTGTAGACGTGCCGCTTGACGTGGTCGTTGAACGGGCCGGCCGTTGGCGTGGCCAGGCCCATGTCGTAGGTTCTGGTGTCGGTCCAGCCGCCGCTGGCCTCGGTGTTGCGCGCCAGCAAGTGAATGCGGATCGCCATCACGTTGGCCCAGTTGGCCGCGGCCGCCGTCCAGTCGTAGGCAGGCGACGTTTGCGGGCAAACCGCCACCGCGACTTCCGCTGCGGGGGGGCTGCCCGGGTTGCTGGTGTAGCAGTCGGGCGAGCCACTGGAATCCATGTCGACGCCGTAGTCGAACTGCAGGTTCTCGATGCCTTCCACCAGCGGCGTGACGGTCATCGCGCCGTTCAGGTATTCGGCCATCTTGAGCGTGGGCGTGGTGTCGGTGCCGCACACGTTGCAGGTGCTCACGAAGTACACGTGCTGCACGACCTTGCGCAGCGGCGCGAGATTGGCCGCCAGGCAGTCCTTCTTCCTCAGCGTGAAGCTCGACGCCGAAGAGCCGGCCGCAGCCACGAAGGGCAGCAAGTCGTTCGCGCAGGCGGAGATCTGCAGGTAACGCTCGCCGCTGACAGCCGACGCCACGTTCACGGCATTCGTGCTGACGCGCGTGACGACCAGCATGGCGGTGCCGGACATGACGTGGTCGAGGCAACTCGGAACGCTGCCCAGCGCGTAGACCGGCAACGGGACGCTGGAGGTACCGGGACTCGTCGTTGCCGCATAGCCCAAGTCGGCAATGCTCGCCGGGCAGCCCACGGGGGTCGAGGTGGAAAAGGCCGTGCTCGAAGATGCGCCGACAAAGCCGGCCAGCTGCAGGTCTTCGCTGAGCACCTGCAAAGCGTAGCGCCCGTTGTCGATCTGGCGCGAAGACTTGTCGAGCTCCGAGCGCGAGCTCACGGTGGACACCAGCAGGCTGCTCAGGCCGATCAGAAGGAACAGGCCCAGGGTGATGGCCACCATCAACTCGACCAGCGTGAAGCCGCGGCCGGTTCGCCGGCAATGGAACATGGTTCGCCTCCTCACGACAGTGCCCCGATCCGGACCTTGGTGGTGACGACCCGATGCATTTTTTCGTCGCTGTAGGCGCCGCTGCCGCAGGGAAACGCAGTGGTGCCATCTGCCAGGGTCGGGGCGGCCGTCTTGACGAGGCCTTGCCACGACACGGCGATCATGTAGATGTTGTTGGCGGGGTCGTCGAGGGTCACGCAGCCGACGGCGCCGATCATGGCGCCAAGCTTGGCGCCCGCCTGGATCTCGGCCTGCCCCTTGAGCATGTTGTCCCAGGCCGTGAGATCGGCCGCGGCCCGCGCCTGTTGCTGCGCATCGCCCGCAGCGCAGCTCGCAACCCCGGTGTTCCCCGTGCCGGTGCCCAACTGCACGCCGGTCGCCCCATTGGAATAGCAGGTGGCGACCTTCCGGTTGGCATTGAGGCGGTCCGACATGTCCTGCACGAGCTGCAGCGCCTGGATCCGCTGGTAGGACTCCATTTCGGCCATGCTCGAACGACTGCTCACCCCCACCAGGCCGAGCAGCCCGAACAACAGGATGACGAGCGAGACCAGCACTTCGATCAGCGCGATCCCTTGCTGGGGTGCCGCCACCTGAAGCGGGTGGCCACAAGCGGTATGGTGCGGCATCTAGCAGACCCCCGTGCTGCTGCTCGGCACGCCGCTCAAGCCGATGGAGACACAGCGGGAACTCACGCCGCTCAGAGCGGGCGACGGCGCGATGGTGAATTTGGTGCCGGTTGTCACGGCACGGCCGTCCTTGCCGTAGGTGATGGCGCCCAGACCTTGCGAATCGGTGATCGAGAGGTTCTTGTAGGCCTCCTGGTTGTGAAACGTGAGGGTTCCGTCACTGACTCTCCAACCGCCGTCCCAGGCGGTCCCGATCTTCTGCAGGGACACGTTGGTGTTGCGGGTCACGGCTTGGCTCCGGGCGAGCGTGATGGCGGCCATCAGGTCGAAGGAGACGTTGCGCACGCGCTGGTTGGCGATGAACGCGCTGAAGGAGGGCACCGCGATGCCGGCCAGGATCGCCATGACCGTGATGACGGTGATCAGCTCGATCAGCGTGAAGCCACGCGTGCGGTGCTTCGAACGGCGGCCTACCAGCATCCCGCCACTCCGTTGGAGCCCGACGCGGTCTTCGTGCCTGCCTCGTCGATGGTCAGCGTTCCGCAGACAGTGTCCCGCGCCAGCTGGCTGCCGATCGGCGTGGCCGTGACCGTGAAGCCCGGCAGCGTCGTTCCGGTCTTGAGCGGCGTGGTGACCGTGTAGTTGGACGACACATGGGAGGGAACGCTCGAATTCAGTGCTGTGAGGGTGGCGGCATAGGTCCGCGCGTCCAGCAGATAGCGCTGCTGGAGGTTGCTGAGCTCCAGCATGTACCCCTGCGCCGCCGATCGGTTGGAGCGCACGATGTAGCTGGTGTACGACGGATAGGCGATAGCCGCCAGGATGGCGACGATCGCCACCGTGACCATCAGTTCGATCAGCGTGAAGCCACGCGCCCCCGCCGGCCCGGGCCGGAAGCCGTGCAAGCTGCTGGCATGCACCGATGCCGTCGTCGATTTTCTTGAAAACTGATACATGAGACTGCATCCATTCGCCACCCGATCTCCAAATAAACCGGGAGCAGGCTCGGAAGTCCTTGAATGTGACTATATGTGAGGAATGTGAAAAAGTCACACTAATTCACATTGGTTGTGCGAGCGCGACGGCTTCCAACCCTGGCACCGGGGAATACCCTCTGGCCATGCTGCAGCCTACTTGCCTACATTTCTTGTATGCAAGACAAAGGAATCCTTGCATGCAAACACCGCCCAGACATACAAGGAGACTCCTGATGCCTCGCTTCGTCAAATCCCTCTTCGGCCAGGTCGTCATCGCGCTGGCGCTCGGCGTGCTTGCCGGCCTCTTCATGCCGGAGTTCGCCGTCAAGCTCAAGCCGCTCGGCGACGGCTTCATCAAGCTGATCAAGATGATCATCCCGGTGCTGGTGTTCTGCGTGGTGGTGCACGGCATCGCGGGCGCGGGCGACCTGAAGCGCGTGGGGCGGGTCGGCGTGAAGGCGCTGATCTACTTCGAGGTGCTCACCACCATCGCGCTGGCCATGGGCCTGGTGCTGGCCTTCGTGTTCCAGCCGGGCGTCGGCATGAACGTGGATCCGGGCAAGCTCGACGCCACGGCCATGAGCGCCTATGCCTCGAACGCCGACAAGCTCACCAGCGGCGGCACGGTCGAGTTCCTGATGAAGCTGATTCCCACCACGGTGGTCAACGCCTTTGCCACCGGCGACGTGCTGCAGGTGCTGCTGTTCGCGGTGCTGTTCGGCTGCGCGCTGTCGCTGCTGGGCGAACGCGGCAAACCGGTGGGCGCGGTGGTGGACGCGCTCTCGCTGGTGCTGTTCAAGATCATGGGCATCCTCATCAAGCTGGCGCCGCTGGGCGTGCTGGGCGCCATTGCCTTCACGGTGGGCAAGTACGGCATCGGCTCGCTCAAGCAGCTGGGCATGCTGGTCGCCCTGTTCTACGGCGCGGTGCTGATCTTCGTGTTCGTGGTGCTCGGGCTGGTCATGCGCATGTCGGGCTTCAGCCTCTGGAAGCTGCTGCGCTACCTGCGCGAAGAGCTCGCCATCGTGTTTGCCACCACCTCGTCGGACAGCGTGCTGCCGCAGATCATGGCCAAGCTGCGGCGCATGGGCATCCGCGATTCGACGGTGGGCCTGGTGATTCCCACGGGCTACTCGTTCAACCTCGACGCCTTCTCGATCTACATCACGCTCGCGGCAGTGTTCATCGCGCAGGCCACCAACACGCCGATCTCGATGGCGGACCTGCTGACCATTCTTGCGATTGCGCTGGTCACCTCCAAGGGCGCGCATGGTGTGCCGGGCTCGGCCATCGTGGTGCTGGCCGCCACGCTGCACGCGATTCCCGCCATTCCGGCGATCGGCCTGGTGCTGGTGCTCTCGGTCGACTGGTTCATGGGCATTGCGCGCGCGCTGGGCAACCTGATCGGCAACTGCGTGGCCACGGTGGCCATCGCGGCCTGGGAAGGCGACATCGACCGCGAGCGCGCCCATGCGGTGCTTGACGGCTCCTACTCGCCCGACGACGAACCGCTGGCCGAACCCGACGAGCCGCCGGCAGTGCCTTTGGCCGCGCGCGCCGGCAGCCATTGAAGCCGATGGCCGCCGACGTCAATCCCACCTCCATCGCGGAGCGCGTGGTCGAAGCCATCCTGGCGCAAAAGCTCGCACCGGGCGAGCGGCTGGGCGAGCAGGCGCTGGCCGAGAACTTCGCGGTAAGCCGGACCATGGTGCGCGAGGCGCTCATGCAGTTGCAGGCGCGCGGCTTCGTCGAGGTGCAGTCGCGCCGCGGCTGGTACGTGGTGGAGCCCTCGGCCGAGGAAGCACGCGACGCCTTCTCGGCGCGGCGCATCGTCGAGGCGGGCATCCTGGCCGAAAGCGAAGGCCGGCCGCTGCAAAAAGCCATCCGCAAGCTGCGCGACCACATTGCCGACGAGCGGCGCGCCATCGAGGGCGCCGATGCCGCCACGCGCGCCTTCCTGCTGGCAGACTTCCACGTCTGCCTGGCCGAGCAGATGGGCCACCAGCTGCTGGTGGACGTGCTGCGCGACCTCACGGCCCGCACCACGCTGGCCGCGACGCTCTACCAGTCGAAGCACGAAGCCGGCCAATCGTGCGCCGAGCACGGCGCCATCGTGGCCGCGCTGGAGGCCGGCGACACGGCCCAGGCGCGCCAGCTGATGATCGAGCACATCGGCAATGTCGAGCGCTCGCTCGAGGTCGAAACCGCGGCAGAGCCCGACGCCCCCGCCCGGCTGCGCGCCACGCTGGCGCCAGTGGCGCTGCCGCGCGCCAGGCGCTGATCCCGGCGCCGCAGCACCCGGGTGCTACCGCACAAGGGCGTGCCGACCGACACGGGGGTGCATTCGGGCTCGGCTACAGTCCGAATCACCTATGAATTCACCCCAACTCCAGCGCGGCGTCTTCCTCGCCCTGCTCGCTGCCGTCACTGTCGCCTTCCTCTGGGTGCTGATGCCGTTCTTCGGCGCGGTGCTGTGGGGCGTGGCGCTGGCCATCCTGTTCACGCCGCTCTACAAGCGGCTGCTCAAGGCAATGCCCGGCTGGCACAACGCTGCGGCGCTGTCGACACTGGCCATTTGCCTCTTCATCGTGATTCTTCCGCTGGCCATGGTCGGGGTGTCGCTGGTGCAGGAAATCGTGCAGGTCACGCAGAGCATCCGTTCGGGGCAGATCAATTTCGCGGCTTACTTCCAGCAGATCCTCAACGCCGTGCCGCAATGGCTGCTGAATCTCTTCGACCGCTTCAACCTCGGCGACATGGAGGCCTGGCAGGCCCGCATTTCCGCAGGCGCCGCGCAGGGCAGCCAGCTCATCGCCGGGCAGGCACTGACCATCGGCCAGAACACCTTCGACTTCGTCATCAGCTTCTTCGTGATGCTGTATCTGCTGTATTTCCTCGTGCGTGACGGCGCGGCGCTTTCGAAGTCGATGCGTGAGGCCGTGCCGCTTGCCAGGCCGCACACGCACTACCTGCTCAACAAGTTCACCACCGTGATCCGCGCCACCGTCAAGGGCAACGTGGCGGTGGCCATTGCGCAGGGCGCGATCGGCGGGCTGACGTTCTGGCTGCTGGGCGTGCAGGGCGCGCTGCTGTGGGCCGTGCTGATGGCCTTTCTCTCGCTGCTGCCCGCGGTGGGCGCGGCGCTCATCTGGGGGCCGGTGGCCATCTATTACCTGGCCACCGGCCATTTCTGGCAGGGCGGCATCCTGATCTTCGTGGGCGTGTTCGTGATCGGGCTGGTCGACAACATCCTGCGCCCGGTGCTGGTGGGCAAGGACACGCAGATGCCCGACTACATCGTGCTGATGTCGACCATCGGCGGCATGGCGATCTTCGGCATCAACGGCTTCGTGATCGGTCCGGTGATTGCGGCGCTGTTCATGGCGGCGTGGAGCCTGTTCGTGGAGTCGGGCCAGCTGGAGACCGCCCCCGGCGAGGACAAGAAGAGCAACTGAAGACCGGTTCGCGGCCGCCGGCCTGAGGGGCCGAAGCGGGCGCGCCCTGCGCCGGCTGCGTGCATCTTGCGCGGGCGTTTGCGCGTTTCGTCGCATCGCGCTGGGCGGCGCGCGGCGCTTGCGGGATCGTCGAGGCCTCCAACTTCCGACGAGGTCTCTCCCATGAACATTCTTCTGTCCCGGCCCCGCGTGCGCGCCCTGTGCGCCGCCGCGCTGCTTTCTCCGCTGGCCGCGCTGGCGGCCGACTTGAGCGTGAACGTGGCCGACGGCCCGGCCGCCGACGCCACGCTCTACCTGGCGCTGTACCACGACGCCGCCAGCTATGCCGAGAGCAAGGCCGTGGCCTCGCAGACCGCGCCGATGCAGGGCGGCAAGGCCCGGCTCGTGTTCGCGGGACTGGCGCCGGGGCGCTACGCGCTGCGGGCCTTTGCCGACGAGAACGGCAACGGCAAGCTCGACACCAACCTCATGGGCATGCCGACCGAACGCTACGGCTTCTCGAACGACGCAAAAGGCAACCGCGCCGCGCCCGCCTTCGAAGCCGCGGCAATCAGCGTCGATGCCGACCTGCAGACCATCATTCACCTGCGCTGAGGAGGCCGCCATGGAACGACGCGAACTCCTGCGCCTGCTGGCTTCGGCCGGCGCCCTGCCCCTGCTGGCACCGCTGGCCCGCGCAGCCGGCACGGACGACTGGCAAGCCCAGTTCGAAGCCGCCGGCTCGCCCTGGAAGGCCGGCTTCGCCACGCCCCCGGACGACCTGCCGCTGACCCGCGCCACGGTGCGCGGACGCTTCCCCGATGCCCTGGCCGGCACGCTGTTTCGCATCGGCCCGGCCGGCCACGACCTGGGCGGCGAGCGCTACCACCACTGGTTCGACGGCGACGGCATGGTGCATCGCTTCGTGATCGACGGGGCCGATGTGCGGCACCAGGGCCGCTATGTCGCCACGCCCAAGCGCGTGGCCGAGGTGCGGGCCGGCCGCCGCCTGTTCGAGGCCTTCGGCACCACGCCGCCGGGTGTCGAGCCGCCGACCTCGGCCGACAGCATCAATGTCGCCAACACCAGCGTGCTGCCGCTGCGCGGCGAGGTGCTGGCACTGTGGGAAGGGGGATCGGCCACGCGCATCGACGCGCGCACGCTGCACACGCTGGGCGTGAAGACCTGGCGCACCGACCTCGCGGGCATGCCGTTCTCGGCCCATCCCAAGGTCGATCCGGACGGCACGGTGTGGAACTTTGGCGTGAGTTCCGGCCAGGGCCTGCTCGCGCTGTACGAGATTGCGCCCCACGGCGCGCTGCGGCGCGCAGCCGTGGTGCCGGTGGCCGACATGCCGATGGTCCACGACTTCGCCGTGACCGGGCGGCACCTGGTGTTCCTGATGCCGCCGCTGGTCTACGACGGCAAGCGCAAGGAGGCCGGCGCGAGCTTTCTCGACGCCCACGTCTGGCGGCCGGAACTTGGCATGCGCGCGCTGGTGATCGACAAGCAGAACTGGGAGCGGCGCCAGATGCTCACGCTGCCGGCCGGCTTCCTGTTCCACGTGGGCAATGCCTGGGAAGAAGACACGCCCCGCGGCACGCTCGTCCACATCGACTACGTGCGTTCGGACAACGCCGATTCGGTGTTCACGACCAACCGCGAAGTGATGCGCGCGCGCCGCGTGAAGAGCATCGACCCGCGCCTGACCGTCGCCACGCTGAATCTCGGCACCGGCAAGGCCACGCAGCAGGCGCTGGCGCAGGAAGCCGAGTTTCCGCGCATCGACCCGCGACGCGTCGGCCTGCGTCACCGCCATGTGGTCCATGCCACGCAGACGCGCCCCGATGTGCCGGGCTTCGGCGCGATCGCGCGCACCGATGTCGAAAGCGACCGCAGCCAGCGCTTCAGCTACGGCACGCAGGCCCTGGTGGAAGAGCATGTCTTCGTGCCGGACGGCACCAGGCCGGGCTGGGTGCTGGGGACGGTGTTCGATTTCGGCCGGCAGAAGACAGTGCTGTCATGCTTCGCGGCCGACCACTTGGCGGCGGGACCGGTGGCGCAGGCCACGCTGCCGTACGCACTTCCATTGGGCCTGCACGGCGCCTTCGTGCCGGCCTGAAGCGCATCGTGGGGCACGTTCAGCCCGCCCACCACCCTTCGTCAAACCGCCCCTGCAGAAAGGCCACGAAGCCCGACACCTTCCCCGGCACCAGCTTGGGCGAGGGAAAGACGGCGTGGATCTCCTGCTCGGGCAGCGCATGGTCGCCCAGCACTTCGAGCACCTTGCCCGAGGCCAGCGATTCGCTCGCCACGTAGCGCGGCATCAGCGCAATGCCCAGCCCGTCGCGCGCCGCGGCCAGCACGGCCGAAAGGTTGTTGGAGCGAAAGCGCCCCGAGACCGGCACCGTCACCGGATCGCCCTTGGGCGTGTGCATGCGCCAGAACTCGTCGCCCACCACGCTGCTGTAGATCAGCGCCACATGCGCGCTCAGGTCTTGCGCGCGCCTGGGCGTGCCGTGCTTCTTCAGGTAGCCCGGCGCCGCGACCATGGCCCACGGGTTGGTGCCCAGGTAGCGCGCGCCCAGCGACGAATCGGCCAGCTTGCCCATGCGGATCGCCACGTCGATGCCCTGCGTGATGAGGTCGACGTAGCGGTCCTCGAAGCTCAGGTCGAGCTGCACCTGCGGATGCCGGCGCATGTATTCGAGCGCCAGCGGCACCACCACGCGGCGGCCGAAGGCCACCGAGGTGCCGATGCGCAGCAGCCCCTGCGCCTGGTTCTGGCGCAGCTGCACGATGCTCTCGGCCTCCTCGGCCTCGCGCACGATGTTCTTGCACTTCTCGTAGTAGAGCGCGCCCGGTTCCGTGAGGCTCACGCCGCGCGTGTTGCGGTTGAGCAGCCGCACCTTCAGGCGCGCTTCGGTGGCCGCGACCTGCTTGGTCACGGTGGGCTGCGTGGTGTGGAATTCGAGCGCCGCCTTCGAGAAGCTGCCGGTCTCGACCACGCGCACGAACATTTCCATTGCCAGCAGTCTGTCCATGGCCGGATCGTAAACCAGTTATTCCATAGCGGAATAGGTTTTATGGCCTGCAGCCGTCTTCTTCGAATGGTCTGCGCTTCCTACAGTGGACCTCACTCAAGGAGACAGTCCCATGGCAAAAATGAAAGCAGTCCAGGCCGCCGTGCTGGTGATGGAAAAGGAAGGCGTGACGCAGGCCTTCGGCGTGCCCGGCGCCGCCATCAACCCGATGTATTCCGCGCTGCGCCAGCGCGGCACCATCTCGCACATCCTCGCGCGCCACGTCGAGGGCGCCTCGCACATGGCCGAGGGCTACACGCGTGCCGTGGCCGGCAACATCGGCGTGTGCATCGGCACCTCGGGGCCGGCGGGCACCGACATGATCACGGGCCTGTATTCGGCCTGGGCCGATTCGATCCCTATCCTCTGCATCACCGGCCAGGCGCCGCGCGCGCGGCTCTACAAGGAAGACTTCCAGGCGGTCGACATCGAGTCGATCTCCAAGCCCGTCACCAAGTGGTCGGTCACCGTGCGCGAGCCCGGCCAGGTGCCGCAGGTGTTTCAGCAGGCCTTCCACCTGATGCGCTCGGGCCGCCCGGGCCCCGTGCTGGTCGATCTGCCTTTCGACGTGCAGATGGCCGAGATCGAGTTCGACATCGACAGCTACGAGCCGCTCACCCCCTACAAGCCGGCCGCCACGCGGGCCCAGATCGAGAAAGCCATCGGCATGCTCCAGGCCGCCGAGCGCCCGCTGATCGTGGCCGGCGGCGGCGTCATCAACGCCGATGCGTCCGACCTGCTGGTGCGCTTTGCCGAAGCCACCGGCGTGCCGGTGATTCCCACGCTGATGGGCTGGGGCGCGATCCCCGACGACCATCCGCTGATGGCCGGCATGTGCGGCCTGCAGACCAGCCACCGCTACGGCAACGCGACCATGCTCGCGAGCGACTTCGTGCTGGGCATCGGCAACCGCTGGGCCAACCGCCACACCGGTTCGGTCGACGTCTACACCAAGGGCCGCAAATTCGTGCATGTGGACATCGAGCCCACGCAGATCGGCCGCGTGTTCACACCCGACTTCGGCATCGTGTCCGACGCCAAGGCCGCTCTCGAGCAGTTCGTGGCCGTGGCCGAAGAGATGAAGGCCGCCGGCAGGCTGCGCGACCGCCGCGAGTGGGCCAGGTCGTGCATCGAGCGCAAGAAGACCATGCTGCGCAAGACCAACTTCGACGACGTGCCGATGAAGCCGCAGCGCGTGTACCAGTGCATGAACAACAACTTCAGCAACGACACCTGCTACGTGAGCACCATCGGCCTCTCGCAGATCGCGGCGGCGCAGTTCCTGCACGTGTACAACCCGCGCCACTGGATCAACTGCGGCCAGGCCGGCCCGCTGGGCTGGACCATCCCGGCCGCACTCGGCGTGCGCGCCGCGGACCCGACGCGCAAGATCGTCGCGCTCTCGGGCGACTACGACTTCCAGTTCATGATCGAAGAGCTGGCCGTGGGTGCGCAGTTCAAGCTGCCGTACATCCACATCGTGGTCAACAACTCCTACCTCGGGTTGATTCGCCAGGCGCAGCGCGGCTTCGAGATGGACTACTGCGTGCAGCTCGCGTTCGACAACATCAACGCGGGGCCCGATGCGGGCATCGAAAGCAGCTACGGCGTGGACCACCTGAAAGTGGTCGAAGGCCTGGGCTGCAAGGCGATCCGCGTGAACAAGCAGGAAGAGATCGCGCCAGCCATCCAGCGCGCCGAAGCGCTGATGGCCGAGTTCAGCGTGCCGGTCGTCATCGAGGTGATGCTGGAGCGCGTGACCAACATCGCGATGGGCACCGAGATCGACAACATCACCGAGTTCGAGCCCCTGGCCGAGCATCCGGCCGATGCGCCGACCGCCGTCGCGGCCGAGATGCTGGACTGAGCAGGGAGAAGCACATGCCCAAGTTCGCAGCCAACCTCACGATGCTCTTCACCGAGCTGCCGTTCATGCAGCGCTTCGAGGCCGCCGCCAAGGCCGGTTTCGAGGCGGTGGAATATCTGTTTCCCTACCCCTTCGAAAAGAAGGAGCTCGCGGCCGCGCTGCGTGCCAACGGCTTGCAGCAGGTGCTGCACAACCTGCCGGCCGGCGACTGGGACAAGGGCGAGCGCGGCATTGCCTGCCATCCGGAGCGCACCGGCGAATTCCGCGAAGGCATTGCCATGGCCATCGACTACGCCACGGCGCTGGGTTGCCCGCAGCTCAACTGCCTGGTCGGCAAGCTGCCTGCGGGCGTGAGCACCGAGGCCGCGCACAAGACGGTGGTCGAGAACCTGCGCCTTGCCGCCAGCGAGCTCGAAGCGGCGGGCCTGCGGCTCCTGATCGAGCCGATCAACACCTTCGACATCCCGGGCTTCTTCCTGACGCGCACCGACCAGGCACTGGCGCTGATCGACGAGGTGGGCTCTTCCAACCTGCGGGTGCAGTACGACATCTACCACGCGCAGCGCATGGAGGGCGAGCTCGGCAACACGCTGTCGAAGCACGTCGCGCGCATCGGCCACATCCAGCTGGCCGACAACCCTGGGCGCGGCGAGCCGGGCACGGGAGAAATCAACTATCCGTGGCTCTTCAAGCATATCGATGCGATCGGCTACGACGGCTGGATCGGCTGCGAATACAAGCCGCGCAGCGACACCGTGAACGGCCTCGGCTGGCGCGAAGCGCTCACGCAATAAAAGACAACTTCAAACCGGAAACAGAGACATGTCGCAATCGCAAAAAATCGGATTCATCGGCCTCGGCATCATGGGCGCGCCCATGGCGGGCCACCTGCTCGACGCGGGGCACCAGCTCTTCGTGAACACCCAGGGCAACACGCCCGAGCCCTTCATCTCGAAGGCCACCATCTGCGCCTCGGCGGCCGAGGTGGCGCGCCAGGCCGACATCATCTTCATCATGGTGCCCGACACGCCCGACGTGGAAAAGGTGCTGTTCGGCGAGCCGGGCACGCAGGGCGTGGCAGAGGGCCTGAAAGACTCGCGCGGCAAGATCGTGGTGGACTGCAGCTCCATCGATCCGATTGCCACCAAGGGCTTCGCCAAGCGCATCATCGCGCTCGGCTGCGGCTACATCGATGCGCCGGTCTCGGGCGGCGAAGTGGGCGCCAAGGCCGCGAGCCTCACCATCATGTGCGGCGGCGACGAAGGCACCTTCGGCCAGGTGCGGCCGCTGCTCGAGAAGATGGGCAAGAACGTCACGCTCGTGGGCAACGTGGGCGACGGCCAGGTCTGCAAGGTGGCCAACCAGATCATCGTGGCGCTCAACATCGCGGCCGTGGGCGAGGCGCTGCTGTTCGCCTCCAAGGCGGGCGCCGATCCGGCCAAGGTGCGCCAGGCGCTGATGGGCGGCTTCGCGAGTTCGCGCATCCTCGAGGTGCACGGCGAACGCATGATCAAGCGCACCTTCGCGCCCGGGTTCCGCATCTCGCTGCACCAGAAGGACCTGAACCTGGCGCTGCAGAGCGCACGGGCGCTGGGCGTGGCGCTGCCGCAGACGGCGGGCGCGGCGCAATTGATGAACGCCTGCGCGGCGTTGGGCCATGGCCAGCAGGACCACTCGGCGCTGGTGCGCGCGCTCGAGGCGCTGGCGCAGCACACGGTCACGCCAGACTGAGGCTCAGGTCTTCGCGGCTTCCAGAGACTCTTTCAGGTTGCGCCGGCGCCATGCCCAGGTCTTGATGGCCTGCGGCAGGATGCCGATGCACGAGGCGTAGTAGGTGATCTTGAAGCCCCAGAAGCGCGGGCCGATGGGTGTGTCGCGGAACAGGTCGCCCGCCAGGATGGACAGCAGCGCCTCCTGCATGCGCCAGATGTTGCGCGGGTTCATGAACAGCCGGCGGATGGCCGGCGAGGTGATGCGGTAGATGAACCACGAGAACATCTTGGGGCCGTGCTTCATCACCTTGTCGAAGCGGCGGAAGGCCTTCTCGGCTTGCTTCATCTCGCCCTTGAGCCAGAAGTCGGCCGCTGCGGCGCTTTCGAAGGCGCTGTTCATCGCCAGGTACACGCCCGACGAGAACATCGGGTCGACGAAGGCATAGGCGTCGCCCACCATCATGAAGCGGTCGCCGCGGCAGAACTTGGAGTCGTAGGCGTAGTTGCCGGTGGTGGTGGCGCCTTCCATCAGCGTGGCGTTCTTCAGGCGCGCGGCCAGCTTGGGCGCGAGCGCGATGGTTTCCATCAGGAATTCTTCCAGCGAGCCCTTGCGGTTCTTGAAGTACGCGGGCGAAGCCACTGCGCCCACGCTCACGGTGCCGTCCTTGAGCGGGATGTACCAGAACCAGCCGTGGTCGAACCAGAAGAGCGAGATGTTGCCTTCGTAGCGGCCGGGCCGACGTTCCGCGTTGGCAAAGTGGCCGAACAGGGCCGCGCTGGCGTGCCGGGGGTTGCGCTGCTTGGCATCGAACTGGTTCGACAGCACGGTGTCGCGGCCGCTCGCATCGATCACGAAGCGCGGGCGCCAGCTGGTTTCGGTGCCGTCTTCGGCCTTGATCTTCACCAGCGCGCGGTTGTCCGCGCCCTTGCCGGCGTCCATGTCCACGCCGGTGACGCGCTGGCCCTCGAAGGTGCGCGCGCCGCGCCCGGCGGCATGGCGGAACAGCAGCTCGTCGAACTCCGAGCGGCGCACGTGCACCGCATACGGAAAGCTCTTGTCCATGGCCTCGCCGAAGAAGAAGTGGCTGGTGTGGTCATGCCAAGGCGAGACGAACTCGGCGCCGTGCTTGGCAATGCCGATGGCCTCGACCTCGGTGCGCACGCCCAGCCGGTCGAACAGCGGCATGTTCATCGGCAGCAGCGATTCGCCGATGTGAAAGCGCGGATGGTGCGCCTTCTCGAACAGCACCACATCGTGGCCCTTGTCCGCCAGCAGCGCGGCCACGGTGGAGCCCGCCGGGCCCCCGCCGATGACCACGACGTCGGGCTCTGTACTCGTGAAAGGTCCGGGCGTCTTCATGCGCTCCCCTCCTGGGTCGTTCTTCGTTGTTGACGATGGCCGGCCGCAAGGCCGATGCACGGGGTGTTCGCCAAGAGTTAATCTTGGTAACAGTCGGGAGTTTAGCGAGTCGGCATGCCGGGAATTCACGCCCGCCGCACCAAAAACCCGTGCCCACCCGGGGTGGATGCGGCGCTTTTTTGCGGTAGCCTCATTGCCCGCAAGAAACAAGGAGACTTTTCATGGCTGCTCCCCTGTCACCCGCCGAAGAATCACTTCGCGAAGCAGCGCGCGAATACCACCGCTCGCCCGTCAAGGGCAAGATTTCGATCAGCCCGACCAAGCCGCTGCTGAACCAGCGCGACCTGTCGCTGGCCTATTCGCCCGGCGTGGCCTACCCCTGCCTCGACATCGCGGCCGATCCGGCCATGGCGGCCGAATTCACCGCGCGCGGCAACCTGGTGGGCGTGGTCACCAACGGCACCGCGGTGCTGGGCCTGGGCAATATCGGCCCGCTGGCCGCCAAGCCGGTGATGGAAGGCAAGGGCTGCCTGTTCAAGAAATTTGCCGGCATCGACGTGTTCGACATCGAACTGGCCGAAAACGACCCCGACAAGCTGGTCGACATCATCGCGGCGCTGGAGCCCACGCTGGGCGGCATCAACCTCGAGGACATCAAGGCGCCCGAGTGCTTCTACATCGAGAAGAAGCTGCGCGAACGCATGAACATCCCGGTGTTCCATGACGACCAGCACGGCACGGCCATCATCTCGGCCGCGGCGCTCATCAACGGGCTCGAGCTGGTCGGCAAGAAGATCGAAGAGGTGAAGATCGCCGTCTCCGGCGCCGGCGCGGCCGCCATTGCCTGCCTCGACGTGATGGTGGGCCTGGGCGCCAAGCCCGCCAACATCCACGCCTGCGATTCCAAGGGCCTGATCTACATGGGCCGCGCGGGCGGCTTCGACGAATCCAAGGCACGCTACGCCCAGAAAGACACCGGCGCCCGCACCCTGGCCGACGTGGTGAAGGACGCCGATGTGTTCCTCGGCTGCTCGGCCCCCGGCGTGATGAGCGCCGACATGGTGAAGACCATGGCCGGCCAGCCGATCATCCTGGCGCTGGCCAACCCCGAGCCCGAGATCCGGCCCGAACTCGCCAAGGCGGTGCGGCCCGACTGCATCATCGCCACCGGCCGCTCGGACTACCCGAACCAGGTCAACAACGTGCTGTGCTTCCCGTACATCTTCCGCGGGGCGCTCGACTGCGGCGCCAGCAAGATCACGGAAGAAATGAAGCTGGCCTGCGTGCGCGAGATCGCCGAACTCACCAAGGCCGACATCAGCGAAGAGGTGGCCACGGCCTATGCCGGGCAGGAGCTGTCCTTCGGGCCCGACTACATCATTCCCAAGCCCTTCGACTCGCGGCTCATCCTGCGCATTGCGCCGGCCGTGGCCAAGGCGGCCGCCGCCTCCGGCGTGGCCGCGCGCCCGATCGAGGACATGGATGCCTACCGCCAGCACCTGACGCGCTTCGTCTACCAGACCAGCATGTTCATGCGGCCGGTGTTCAGCGCCGCCAAGATCGCCGCGTCCAAGCGCGTGGCCTACGCCGAGGGCGAGGACGAACGCGTGCTGCGCGCCGCCCAATGGGCCATCGACGAAGGCCTGGCCCAGCCCATCCTGGTGGGGCGCCCGGCCGTGATCGAGGCGCGCATCCAGAAGGCCGGCCTGCACATCCGCGCAGGCACCGACTTCGAGATCGTCAATCCCGAGGACGATCCGCGCTTTCGCACCTACTGGGAGAGCTTCCACAAGATCATGGGCCGCCGCGGCGTCACGCCCGAGGCTGCCAAGACCATGGTGCGCCGCTCCAACACCACCATCGCCGCGCTGATGATGCACCTGGGCGATGCCGACGCGATGATCTGCGGCCTGGTCGGGCGCTTCGACGTGCACCTGGAGCACATCCGCAACCTGATCGGCCTGAAGCGCGGCGCGCCGGGCTTCGCGACGCTGAACGCGCTCACGCTCGAAAAGCGCACGGTGTTCATCACCGACACCAACGTGAACGAAGACCCGAGCGCCGAGATGCTGGCGAACATTGCGCTGATGGCGGCCGAAGAGGTGCGCCGCTTCGGGCTGCCGCCGAAAGTGGCCTTTCTCTCGCACTCGAACTACGGCACCTCCAGCCGCGGCTCGGCGCGCAAGATGCGGCTCGCGCGCGACCTGTTCGCACAGATGGCGCCCGACATCGAATGCGACGGCGAGATGCACGGCGACGCGGCGCTGTCGGAAGAGGTGCGCCGCACCGCGCTGCCCGAAAGCACGCTTACCGGCGAGGCCAACCTGCTGGTGTGCCCCAACCTCGACTCGGCCCACATCCTCTACAACGTGCTGAAGATGACGGGCGCCAACGGCATCACGGTCGGCCCGATCCTTTTGGGAGCCGCGGGCTCGGCGCATGTGCTCACGCCGTCGTCGACCGTGCGGCGCGTGGTCAACATGACGGCGCTGGCGGTGGCGAATGCGACGACCGCGCTGAAGTAGGCCGCGCCCGCTTTCTCCTCTGAACCGTCGCCCCGCTGCAGCACGCAGCGGGGCGTTTTTCATTGCTGGCCGGCCGGTGCGCGCACCGTTTTCGCCCGCCCATCATCTTTTCGGCTGGCATGCAATCTGCTAATACCCTGATCGGATATTTTAAATATCTTATTAATATATTTACCGATTCATCGCCCCAGCTCTTCGTCAACCCTCTTCGATTTCTTACATGGAAGATCACGCCTTGGAACGCGGGGGCTTGTCCCGCCGGATGCTCGATGCGTCCGACTTCGTGCTGCGCTGCGAGCGCCGCCTGCTCTCGGGCCTGATGGGCCTGCTCATCGCGCTGGTGCTGCTGAACGTGGTCACGCGCTATGGCGGCTTTCCGCTCTACTGGGTCGACGAGGCTTCCGTCTACTGCGTGGTGTGGCTCACCTTCATCGGTGCCTCGGCCATGACACGGCTGCGGCTGGACTTTGCAGTGACGTTGCTCACCGACAAGCTCGGCGAGAAGGCCGCTCGCGTTGCCAAGGCCAGCGCCTCGGGCGGCGTGCTGCTGCTGGGCCTCGCGCTGCTGGCGATGTGCTGGCTCTACATGGACCCGGTGGGCATCGTGCGCTACGGTTTCGATGCCAAGGAGTACGCGGCCGAATCCTTCAACTTTCTCTACACCGAACGCACGCAGACGCTGAACTGGCCAACCTGGGCGATCCAGCTCATCCTGCCGGTCTTCTCGCTCACCCTCAGCCTGCATGCGCTGTCGAACCTCATCGAAGACCTCGGCCTGCAGCCCAGGCGCACGCACACCGAGTTCCATGTCACCAACGCAGACGCGGTGAACTGAATGCTGACCTCCCTTTTCTTCCTCGCGATCATGCTGGTGGGCGTGCCAATCGGCGCCTGCCTGTGCCTCTCGGGCATCGTCTATATCCTCAACTCGGGCGACACGGTGCTGTTCCAGTCGTTCCCGGTGCAGATGTTCGGCGGCGTCGACAGCTACAGCCTGATCGCGATTCCGCTGTTCATCCTGATCGGCGAGATCATGAATGGCGGCGGCATCACGAAGCGGCTGGTCGACCTGGCGCTGGCCTTCATCGGCTCGGTGAAGGGCGGCCTCGCCTACGTGAACATCCTGGCCAACATGCTGGTGTCGTCGATCATCGGCTCGGCCACCGCGCAGGTGGCGATCATGAGCCAGATCATGGTGCCCGAGATGGAGAAGCAGGGCTACGACAAGACCTTTGCGGCCGGCATCACGGTGTATGGCGGCATGCTGGGGCCGATCATTCCGCCTTCGGTGATGTTCGTGGTGTACAGCGTGCTCGCGCAGGTGGCGGTGGGCGACATGCTCATTGCGGGCATCATTCCGGGCGTGATCCTCACGGTGCTGTTCTTCATCGTGATCGCGTGCATGGGTTTCTTCTACAACTATCCGCGCACCGAGAAGCGCACCCTCCGGCAGCGCCTGCACACGGTGCTCACGGCCTGCCCGACGCTGCTGATTCCCATCGTGATCGTCGGCTCGATCCTCGGCGGCTTTGCCAACCCGACCGAGGCCGCCGCCGTGGGCGCGGTGGCCGCGGTGCTGGTGGGGCGCTACGTCACCAAGGAATTCCGCTTTGCGACGATTCCGCAGATCCTGCTGAAGTCGGCGATCTACTCGGCCGTGGTGCTGTTCCTGGTGGCCGCGGCTGCCGTGTTCTCGTGGCTGCTGATCTACGGCAAGGTGCCGCAGGCCACGGCCGCCTGGATCCAGACCGTGGCCAAGGACCCGATCGCGTTCCTGCTGCTGGTGAACCTGATCCTGCTGGTGATCGGCACCGTGATCGACGGCATTCCGGGGCTGATCATGACGGTGCCGATCCTGCTGCCCATTGCCACCGAGATCTATGGCATCGACCCGCGCCACTTCGGCGTGGTGGTGGTGATCAACCTCGTGCTCGGGCTGATGACGCCGCCCGTGGGGCTGAGCTTCTTCGTGGCCTCCGCCGTGACCGGCGCCAAGCCCGGAAAGATGTTCATCGTCACCCTGCCGTTCTTCCTGATCTGCTGCGCCGCGCTGGTGCTGCTGTCGCTGTTCCCGAGCCTGTCGCTCGCCTTGCTCAAGTAGACCGGGCAGGCGCCCCTTTTCCCTTCACTCAACCGGAGCCTCGCATGTCCCTCTCCCGCCGCCAATTCGTCGTCCAGGCTGCAGCCGGCACCGCCGCCGCGTCGTCCGCCCTCTTCGGCACCGTGTCGCACGCGGCGGCTGCCAAGGAATTCCGCCTCGGCCTCATCACGCCGGCCGGCCACTCGTGGAACCGTGCGGCGGTGAGCTTCGGCGAAGCGCTCAAGAAGGCCACCGACGGCCGCCTGAGCGCCACGGTGTTCCATTCGGGCCAGTTGGGCAACGAGTCGGCCATGATGCAGCAGCTGCAGTCCGGCGCGCTCGACATGGGCTGGATCCAGGCCGCCGAACTCGGCTCGCGCGTGGCGAGCGTGGCGGCCATCAACGCGCCCTACCTCGTGCGCTCGACCACCAACGTGGCCTCGCTGGTGCGCACACCCGCGGCGCTCAAGCTGCTCGACGTGCTGCCGCGCGAGACCGGCACCATCGGCCTCGGCTGGGGCATCACCGGCATGCGCGTGGTGTTCGCGACCAAGCCCATTTCCACGCCCACCGACCTCAAGGGCATGAAGCTGCGCATCAACCCCACGCCGGTGTACCGCGACTTCTATCAACTGCTGGGTGCCGCACCCACGCCGATCCCCACCCCGGGTGTGTTCGACGCCATGGCCAACGGCCAGGTCGACGGGCTCGAAGCGGACATCGAGTTCTCATGGAACCAGCGCTTCGACCGCGTGGCCAAGACAATGCTGCCGATGAACGCGCTCTTCATGCCCTTTGCGCCGCTGGTGTCGGGCCGCATCTGGCAGACGCTCGACGGCAAGGACAAGGCGCTCATCACCGACCTGGTCAAGCAGTCGCTGGACGCGCAGATCCGGGACATCGTGACCACCGAGCTCGGCCTGATCGACAAGTTCAAGGCCAGCGGCATCGCCATCAAGAACGACGCCGGCTACAACCCCGCGCCGATCATCGCGGAGTTCGACAAGATCTGGCTGCCCAAGGCGCCGCAGATCGCGGAGCTGCGCAAGATCGGCGCGGCGCTCTGAGCCCACGGGCATTGCACCGCTCCGGTTCTGCGGAAGGGTTCGCACCAATCGCGTGCGGGCACCGTTTTTGCTTGAATGCAGAAGCATTCACCTACAACGGATCCCGCATGAACAAGCGCCAACTGCTCCAGTCCTTTCTCGCGGCCTCGGCCCTCTGCTTCGGCCTGTCCCCGGCCCTTGCGCAGAGCACGACGCCGATCAAGTTCCAGCTCGACTGGCGCTTCGAAGGACCGGCCGCGCTGTTCCTGCACCCGGCCGCCAAGGGCTACTTCAAGGCCGCGGGCCTGGACGTGACCATCGACGCGGGCAACGGCTCGGGCGGCACCGTCACGCGCGTGGCCTCGGGCGCCTACGAGATGGGCTTTGCCGACCTTGCCGCGCTGATGGAATTCCACGCCAACAACCCCGACAGCCCGAACAAGCCGGTGGCGGTGATGATGGTCTACAACAACACGCCGGCCTCGGTCATGGCGCTCAAGAAGAGCGGCATCGCCAAGCCGGCCGACCTGGCCGGCAAGAAGCTCGGCGCGCCGGTGTTCGACGCGGGCCGCCGCGCGTTCCCGATCTTCGCCAAGGCCAACAACATCGGCGCGGTCAACTGGACCGCCATGGACCCGACGCTGCGCGAAACCATGCTGATCCGCGGCGACATCGACGCCATCACCGGCTTCACCTTCACCTCGCTGCTGAACCTGGAGGCGCGCGGCGCCAAGGCGGCCGACATCGTCGTGCTGCCCTACCCCGACTACGGCGTGAAGCTCTACGGCAACGTGATCATCGCCTCGCCCAAGCTCATCAAGGAGAACCCGGAAGCGGTGAAGAAATTCCTCTCGGCCTTTGCCAAGGGCGCGAAGGAGGTCATCGCCAACCCGGCCGTGGCCATCGAATCGGTCAAGGCGCGCGACGGCATCATCGACAGCAAGCTCGAAACCCGCCGCCTGCAGCTGGCCATCGACACCGTGATCAACAGCCCCGACGCGCGCGCCGAAGGCTTCGGCACGGTCAACGCGGGCCGCATGTCGCTGATGGCCTCGCAGGTGTCGGACGCGTTCAACACCAAGACCCGCGTGAGCCCCGACGCCGTGTGGACCGCCGCGCTGCTGCCGCCCGCGGCCGAACTCAATGGCGTTCTGCGCAAGTGATGGCGGAGGCACCAGGCGCGGCCGCTGCTCCTTTCGTCGACTTCCAGGACGTCTGGCTCGCCTACAACGAAGAGCTGCTGCGCGAGAACCACTTCGCGGTCGAAGCCATCGACCTGAAGGTCAAGCGCGGGGAGTTCATCGCCATCGTCGGGCCCTCGGGCTGCGGCAAGTCGACCTTCATGAAGCTCGCCACGGGGCTCAAGATGCCGTCGATGGGCAAGATCCGCATCGACGGTGCGCCCGTGACCGGGCCGCTCAAGATCTCGGGCATGGCCTTTCAAGCGCCTTCATTGCTGCCGTGGCGCACCACGGTCGACAACGTGCTGCTGCCGCTGGAAATCGTCGAGCCCTACCGCTCGAACTTCAAAGCGAAGCGCAAGGAGTACGCCGAGCGCGCGCGCAAGCTGCTGCAGAAGGTCGGGCTTGCGGGCTACGAAGACAAGTTTCCGTGGCAGCTCTCGGGTGGCATGCAGCAGCGAGCGAGCATTTGCCGCGCGCTCATCCACGAGCCCAAGATGCTGCTGCTCGACGAGCCCTTCGGCGCGCTCGATGCCTTCACGCGCGAGGAGCTCTGGTGCATCCTGCGCGACCTCTGGACCGAGCAGCAGTTCAACGTCATCCTGGTGACGCACGACCTGCGCGAATCGGTGTTCCTGGCCGACACGGTGTACGTGATGAGCAAGAGCCCGGGCCGTTTCGTGGTCAAGCGCGAGATCGAGCTGCCGCGCCCGCGCGAACTCGAGATCACCTACACCAAGGAGTTCACCGACATCGTGCTGGAACTGCGCGGGCACATCGGCGCCATCCGCAACACGGGCATCGGCGCGGCACAAGCAGCCGCTGCCGTGTCTCACTGAGGACCGGGCGCCATGAAGAACACCAAGCAAATCGAACGCTGGTCGCCCTGGCTGCTGCTCGTGGCCGTGCTCCTGCTGTGGCAGGTGATCTGCGCGGGCTTCGGCGTGTCGGACTTCATCTTTCCGAGCCCGCTGCGCATCTGGACGCAGTTCTGGGAGTTCAAGGAAATCATCGCGGGCCACGCCTGGCGCACCTTCTGGGTCACGATGGCGGGTTTCGGCCTGGCCATTGTGGTGGGGGTGCTGATGGGCTTCGTGATCGGGAGCTCGCGCATCGCATATGCGGCGATCTATCCGCTCATGACGGCCTTCAATGCGCTGCCCAAGGCGGCCTTCGTGCCAATCCTCGTGGTGTGGTTCGGCATCGGCGCGGGGCCGGCAATCCTCACGGCTTTTTTGATCAGCTTCTTCCCGATCATGGTCAACATCGCCACCGGCCTTGCCACGCTGGAGCCCGAGCTCGAGGACGTGCTGCGCGTGCTCGGCGCAAAGCGCTGGGACGTGCTCATGAAGATCGGCCTGCCGCGCTCCATGCCCTATTTCTTCGGCTCGCTCAAGGTGGCGATCACGCTGGCCTTCGTCGGCACCACGGTGAGCGAGATGACGGCTGCCAACGAAGGCATCGGCTACCTGCTCATTTCGGCCGGCTCGGCCATGCAGATGGGCCTGGCCTTCGCAGGCCTGATGGTGGTCGGGGCGATGGCCATGCTGATGTACGAACTCTTCAGCGTGATCGAGAAGCACACGACCGGCTGGGCGCACCGCGGATCACAAAACCAATGAGGCGCGGCGCATGACACGCGACCAGATCATTCGCGCGCTGCGGCGCGCCGACGAGGTCGCGCGCCGCGCCATGGCGATGGGCCGCCATCCCTTCGGCGCCGTGCTCGTCGCGCCCGACGGCGAAACCATCCTGGCCGAGCAGGGCAACATCGACACGGTGAACCACGCCGAAGCCACGCTGGCACGCCATGCCGCGCAGAACTGGCCGGCCGACTACCTGTGGCAGTGCACGCTGGTGACCACCTTCGAGCCCTGTGCGATGTGCGCGGGAACGAGCTACTGGGCGAACATCGGCCGCATCGTCTACGGCGCCGAAGAAAGCGCCCTGCTCGCGCTCACGGGCGACCACCCCGAGAACCCCACGCTGAGCCTGCCCTGCCGTGAAGTGTTCGCGCGCGGACAGAAGAATGTCGAGGTGATCGGCCCCGTGCCCGAGATGGCGGAAGAAATGATCGCCACCCATCGCGGCTTCTGGGAATCGCGCTAGTCCAGCAGCAGCGCGGCCTCGTCGCGCCAGTAGGCCACGGCGGCCAGCCAGCCTTCCCACACGCAGCCATTGCAGCCGCGTCCGCAGCAGGTGGTGGGCTCGGGCGGCGGCATGCGCAAGGCGAGCCGCTGCGCAGCGGCTTCTGACTGAACGGCCGCGATCAGCGCCTGGGCACTGGCAAGGTCGACCGGAACGGGCAAGTCTTTGTCTGCGAAGGACATAGGCTGGCAGCGGTGGCCAGGCACCGCGCGGCAGGCTTGCGCCTACCAGAAGATCCAGAGTGCAAGGCCGCCGAAGATCGACCACTTCACAAGGTAGTACGCCCGCTTGTCCCAGGCCTTGAGCCGCTTGCCGATCACGCGGATCTGGTAGATGTACTTGAACGCGCGGTTGATGCCGCCCGTCTTGTCGCCGGCCTCGTTGGGCGAGCTGGCCGCGGCGAGCAGGTTCTTCGCGAACCAGCGGTTCACGGCGCTGGCCCAGCGGTACTTCAGCGGACGCTCGATGTCGCAGAAAAGGATCACGCGGTCGTGGTCGGTCGTGTTCTCGGCGTAGTGGATGTAGGTTTCGTCGAACACCACGGCCTCGCCGTCGCGCCAGTGGTAGCGCTGGCCGTCCACGTCGATGTAGCAGCCCTCCACGCCGGGCGTCCACAGGCCCAGGTGGTAGCGCAGCGAACCCGCGAACGGGTCGCGGTGGCGCACCAGGCGGCTGCCCGGCGGCAGCTCGGCGAACATGGCCGCCTTGATGGTGCCGATGCCCCTGAGCAGCTCGGTGGTGCGCGGGCACAGGATGGCGGCCGAGGGATGGGCCTCGTCATACCACTTCAGGTAGAAGCGCTTCCAGCCGCTCTTGAAGAAGGAGTTGAAGCCCACGTCGTTGAACTGGCTCGAGGCCTTGATGCTGCCGCCGTTGCGCATGGCAAGCGCCTCTTCGCGGATGACCTGCCAGTTCTCTTCCAGCACGCGCATCTCGGGAAACTGCGCGGGCGACAGGTATGGCGTGCTCGGCACCTTCGAGAAGATGTACATGAAGGCGTTCAACGGCGCCAGGAAGGTCGAGTGGTCAGACAGCTGTCTGAAGAAACGATGCCGGACCTGGCCGCGGAAGTGAACGTAGAGCGCGCTGAGCGCGAAGATGGCAAGAATGACCCACTTCATTGTTGAAAGTGTCCTGTAGACGGCGCGGGGGGGGAGCCGGGTAGTGTAGTTCGTCGCCCCAAATTGGACCTGACCAGGCCATTTGGCCGCTTCCCCGGGGCGGTTTCAGGCCCAGCCGGTCTCGATCTCGGTCTTCACCTCGGTCATCAGCCGGTGCACCGGGCACTTGCCGGCCACGCGCAGCAGTTCGTCGCGCTGCGCCTCGGTCAGCTCGCCGGTCACGCGCAGGCTTGACTTCAGCCGGTAGACGCCCTTGCGCTCCTCGCTGTCGTCGCGGTCGACGATCACCTCGATGTCTTCCACCGGCATGCCCTTGCGGCGCGCGTAGATCAGCACCGTGAGCGCCTTGCAGGCGGCCAGCGACGCGTCGTACAGGTCATGGGGTTCCGGCCCCGCATCGCTGCCGCCGCCGGCCGGCGAGGCATCGATGGGAATCTCGTGGTTGCGGATCTTGAGAATGTGGCGCGTGCCCGTGATGCCGTCGCGCCGGACCGTGATGCTCATGCCGATGTCCTTGAGGGGTGTGAATGCCGGGCGCGATGGTAGCCGGCAACCCTGCTCAGCGGTCGACCGCGAGCATCAGCGTTTCCTTGATCTCCTCCATCACCACGTAGCTGTGCGATTCCGCCGCCACGGGCAGCTTCTTGAGGATGTCGCCCAAGAGGTGCCGGTACTCGCTCATGCCGCTCAGGCGCGCCTTCACCAGGTAATCAAAGCTGCCCGAAACAAGATGGCATTCGAGCACCTCAGGCATGTGCAGCAACTCCTTGCGCACCTTGTCGAACACCTCGCCCGACTTGGCCGAGAGCTTGATCTCCACGAACACCAGCAGCGTCTTGCCCAGCGCCTCGGGCGACACATGCGCGTGGTAGCCGCTGATGACGCCGTCGCGCTCCATGCGCTTCACGCGCTCGGCGCAAGGGGACGCCGACAGGCCGATGCGCTCCGCAAGCTCGGTCATGGAAATGCGGCCCTGGCGCTGCAGCAGGTCGAGGATCTTGCGGTCGATGCGGTCGAGTTCGGACATTTCACTTCGCACGGGACATGAAGCGTTTCTTTACAGTGGATTTCACTGAGAAACAAACAAAAACAATGGAATTCACTGCATTGTGCGCTTTAGATTTCGTGTATCCACCTTCATTCGCGTAAATACCCATGAAAGTCATCGTTCTCGGCGGCGGCGTGATCGGCACCACCACGGCCTACTACCTCGCGCGCTCCGGCGCCGACGTGACGCTGCTCGACCGGCAGGCCGGCCCTGCCGAGGAAACCAGCTTCGGCAATGCCGGCCAGGTGTCGCCGGGCTATTCGACGCCATGGGCCGCGCCCGGCATTCCGCTGAAGGCCATCAAGTGGATGTTCCAGAAGCACGCGCCGCTGTCGATCCGCCCCGACGGCACGCTGTTCCAGCTGCGCTGGATGGCGGCCATGCTGCGCAACTGCTCGCCCGAGCGCTACGCGGTCAACAAGGAACGCATGATGCGCGTGGCCGAATACAGCCGCGGCTGCCTGCAGCAGCTGCGCGCGGAAACCGGCCTGCGCTACGAGCACCGAACCGGCGGCACGCTGCAGCTGTTCCGTACGCAAGCGCAGCTCGACGCGGTGCAGCGCGACATCGCGGTGCTCGACGAATGCGGCGTGCCCTACGAACTGCTCGACCGCGATGCGCTCGCGCGCGTCGAACCCGCGCTGGCCGGCGCGCGCGACCGGCTCACGGGCGGCCTGCGCCTGCCGAACGACGAGACCGGCGACTGCCACCTGTTCACCCGCGGCCTGGCCGATATCGCACGCGGCATGGGCGTGGACTTCCGCTTCGGCCAGTCGGTCGAAGGGCTCGAGATGGCGGGCGACCGCATCACGGGCGTGCGCACCAGCGCGGGCAAGATCCTCACGGCCGACCGCTACGTGATGGCCTTCGGCAGCTATTCGCGCGCCGCCATCGCATCGCTGGGACTCGACATTCCGGTGTACCCCGTCAAGGGCTACTCGCTCACCGTGCCGCTGATCGACGAGACGCTGGCACCGCAATCGACCGTGCTCGACGAGACCTACAAGGTGGCCGTCACGCGTTTCGACAAGCGCATCCGCGTGGGCGGCATGGCCGAGCTCGGCGGCTTCGACCTGCGCTTGAACCCGCACCGCCGCGCCACGCTCGAAAAAGTGGTGAGCGACCTGTTCCCGGGCGGCGACCTGCCGCGCGCCACCTTCTGGACCGGCCTGCGCCCGATGACACCCGACAGCACGCCCATCGTCGGCGCCACGCGCTATGCGAACCTGTTCCTCAACACCGGCCACGGCACGCTCGGCTGGACCATGGCCTGCGGCTCGGGCAAGCTCATCTCCGACCTCGTGACCGGCCAGCGCCCGGAGATCCGCACCGACGGCCTGGCGATGGACCGCTACGAACAGGGCTCATCGCGCGCAGCGCGCCCGAACCCGGCAACGGCACACGCTTGATGTGAGGCAGCGGCCGCTCAGGCGGCCTTCGCGATCGGGACGACTGCGCTGTTCATGCCGCGGTAGACCTCCACCTCGCCGTGCTTCGCCAGCAGTTGCATCAGGTGCTTGCGGATCAGCATGCCGGGCCGGTCCGATTCCATCGAATACTCGACGCCGCGCCGACGCGTATCGACCAGCGCATCAGGATCGGTCGATTCGAGGATGTCCTTGTCCTCGCGCGTGACGGCCTCGTCGAAGTCGATCAGCATCTGCGCGGTGCAATCGGCCTCGGTGTCGTTGCGGAACAGCCATTGGCACAGCTGCATGCGGCCGTCGTCGATGGGCGTGAAGCAGTTGATGATGATGTGGCGCACGCCGCTCGGGTATTCGATGTCGAGCCGGCGCGAGAACGGCAGGAAGTAGGCGTTGCGCATGTGGCGCGTGGTGATCGCATCGGTCACGCCGCTGATGGCGTGGAACTTCACGGGGTTGGCGGCCTCGATCACCGTCTCGGCGTAGAAGCCCGAATCGTTTTCCACCAGTTCGTACTTGCTCGGCGTCGGGCTCGCGGCCACGCCGAAGGTGGCGCGGTGCACGAAGCTGAAGTGCGAATTGTCGAACGAGTTCTCGAGCGCGCGCATCGGGCTGGTCTGCCACTCTTCATAGAACTGGAAGATGATGCGGTAGCCCGGGTCGCCGAACTCCGGAATGTCCGGAATGTCGGCGATGGGCTCTTCGAGCGCCACCCATGCGTAGCCATAGCGCGCAGTGCAGCGGTAGGCGGTGGTGCGGTATTCCGGCGAGATCTTGCGCTCGGCCTCGTACTGCGGAATGCGGATCACCTGCCCGCTGCGGTCGTAGGTCCAGCCGTGATAGCCGCACTGGATGGCGCCCTGTGCGCAGGCCTGGCCTTCGGCATCGACGCACCAGCCCTTCGACAGCCTGGCGGTGCGGTGGCAGCAGCGGTCGCGCAGCGCGGCGGGCTGGCCATCGGCATCGATGAAGAGAACGATGTCTTCACCCAGCAGCCTGAAGGGCTTCGGGCCGTTGGCCAGTTCGGTGAGCGGCATGACGGCATGCCAGAACTTGCGGAAGACGGGTTGTAGCGTGACGAGCATGCGTGGACTCCTTCTGTTGTTGCGCGTGGGTACGAACGAACCTGAAAGAGCAATTTCCTGCCGCAAGGGCTGAACGCTTCTACTCTGCGCCATCTGCCATGCAAATTGCGCGCCCGCATTGTGGCTTGGGTCGGCCATGCATTCAAGCCCTGGCATGGCTCGTGCATCGACTCGCGCAAGAGTAGAAGCGTTCAGCAGCGCACGCACCACCCTTGTGCGCCCGCCCGGAAATTGCTCTTGAAGTGCCTTCCGCCGTGCGCGGAGGGATTCAAGACCCGAGGATTCCGAGGCCCCACATGCAACGTCGATTCTTTCTTGCGGCCAGTGCCGCCACCCTTGCTGCTCCGGCCGTCTTCGCCCAGGGCGGCGGCAAGCCGACCCCGCTCAAGTTCACGCTCGACTTCCGCATCAACGGCCAGACCGCGCCGTTCTTCCTCGCGCACAGCAAGGGCTACTACAGGGATGAAGGCCTCGACGTGGCCATCGACACCGGCGCCGGCTCGGTCGCCTCCATCACGCGCATCGCGAGCGGCGTCTACCAGATGGGGCTGGGCGACATCAGCTCGCTGGTCGAGTTCAATGCGCAGAACGCCGGCACCCCGATGGTGCAGGCCGTGTACCAGTACTACAACCGCGCGCCCTTCGTGATCATCGGCCGCAAGGACCGCGGCGTCACGGCCGACTTCAGGAGCCTCGCGGGCAAGAAGGTGGCCGCGGCGGCGGTCGAATCGACCCGCCGCGCATGGCCGATGGTGGCGCGCAAGCAGGGCATGCGCAGCGACGCCTTCCAGTGGCAGACCACCGACTTCAGCGCGCGCGACAACGTGATGGTGCGCGGCGACGTCGATGCCGCCACCTACTTTCACGACTCCGCCATTTCGCTCTTCGCGCGCATGAAGCCGGAGGAACTGTCGGTCCTCAAATATGCGGACGCGGGCGTCAACCTGTATGGCAACGCCATCCTCGCGAGCAGCAACCTGATCGCGCAGAACCCCAGGCTCGTTGCAGCCTTCCTGCGCGCCACCAACCGCGCCATCGCCGAGACCTTTGCGAACCCCGCGCCCAGCATTGCGGCCATGCGCCAGCGCGAACCCATGCTGGACGAAAGGATGGAGCTTGAACGCTGGGGTGTCACGGCGCAATATGTGGGTGCCGCCGACACGCGCGGCCATGGCCTCGGCGACATCCACAAGCTCACGCTCGAGCAGCAGGTCGACGAGGTCGCCGACGTATTCGGCCTCAAGATCAAGCCCTCGTCCGACGCCATCTTCAACACCTCGATGCTGCCATCGCGCAGCGAACGCATGATTCCCACCAAGGCATGAACTTCAGCAACAGCAACTCCATACTCCCCGAAGAAACCACGCTCGACGAACGCGACGGACGCTACCTGCGCAAGGCCATCGTCTGGTCGCATGCGGCGCGCCGCCGCGGCAACCGCCCCTTCGGATCGGTCATCGTCTCGGCCGCCGGCGAAGTGCTGGCCGAAGCCGGCAACAGCAACGCCGAGACCGGCGACTGCACCGCGCATGCGGAGGTGAACGCGCTGCGCGCACTCGCGGGGCGCGGCCTCACGCGCGAAGAGCTCGCGGGCGCAACCATCTACGCATCGGGCGAGCCCTGCGTGATGTGCGCGGGCGCGATCTTCTGGTCGAACATCGGCCGCGTGGTGTACGGCATCGACGCCGAGCGGCTGCGCGTGTTCCGCGGCGAGCGGCAGGACCAGCGCGATGTGGAACTGTCGTGCCGCGACGTGTTCCGCGCTTCTGCGCATCCGATCGAATGCATCGGGCCCGCGCTCCTCGATGAAGCGAGCGCCGCGCATGACGGCGCCTGGGGGAGCTAGGCTCTCCCCCAGTCTTCGCGCACTTCGTGTCGCTACGCCAACCCCCTTCCGGGGGCAACACCAGAGGCCCGGCAAAGCCGGTTCCTCGGTGTTCCTGGCAAAGAGACAAGTCCGGGGCGAATAGACTCGTTGGATGTCTTGGCATGCCCATCTTCATCTCGACTACCGGCAGGAAGCCGCCCGCAGCGTTGCGCGCTTTCAGCATCACGGGCCGCTGCGCATCCTGCAGAGCCTCTATCCCGAAGGAGATGCGATCTGCCATAACGTGCTGGTGCATCCGCCGGGCGGGCTGGTGGGCGGCGACACGCTGGACATCGACATCGAGGCGGCGCACGGGAGCCATGGTCTGATCACCACGCCGGGCGCTTCGCGCTTCTACCGTTCCGAAGGCGAACTGGCGCTGCAGCGCACGCGCATACGGCTTGCCAAGGGCGCGCGGCTCGAGTGGCTGCCGCTGGAGGCCATCTGCTACAGCGGATGCCGCGCAGAGAACCGGCTCACCATCGAGGCCGAGCCCGGTGCCGAGATGATCGGCTGGGACGTGACGGCCCTCGGCCTGCCGAACGCCAACCAGCCGTTCGAGCGCGGCACCTACCTGCAGCACATCGAAGTGCCGGGCGTCTGGCTGGAGCGCGGTCGCATCGATGCAGCGGACCATCGGCTGCTGCAGAGTCCGCTGGGCTTTGGCGGGCATCGCTGCATCGCATCGATCTTCTTCGTGTCGGGCACCCCGGCCACGCGGGCGCGGCGCGAGGCGCTGCTTGCGCTGGCTCGTGCGGCCATCGATGCGCACGGGCTGCAGGAGAGCGCCGGCGCAACCAGCCCGCATGCGGAGATCGTGGTGCTGCGCGTGCTCGCGCCGGTAGTCGAACCCGCGATGCAGTTGCTGCGGCAGGTGTGGCAGGCGTGGCGCGCGGAGTTGTGGCGGTTGCCGGCGAGCTTGCCGCGCATCTGGGCGACTTAGCGCCAGGCGCTACACCGCCGGTGCTCCCTGTGGCGCGCCGTAGCTTTCCAGCAGGACGGCCGACAGCGCGAGTATCTTGGTCTGAGGGGCTTCCTTGAGCCACACCAACCTTGTCTTGGCGCGGCCGAATTTCGAATTCAGCCTGTGGACGCTCAGGCGATCGCGCTCTGCGTAGCTGTCGAGCACGCTGTGCGGCACCAGCGCGATGCCCATGCCCACAGCGACACAGCCAAGAATCAGGTGGTAGGAACCGGCCTCCACGATTCGGCCGGGCGCGACGCGGCCGCGCAGGAACCAGTCCTCGAGTCTCTTGCGATGCGGGCAGCCTGGATGAAAGGCAAGGATCGTCTTCGACGGCAGGTCCTTCGGCGACGAAATGCGTGCGTGCCTGGCTTCCGCGACGATCACGAGTTCCTCGTCATAGATCTCGATGGATTCCAGCCGAGGGTCGGAGACGGGGTCTGCGATGAGCGCCGCATCCAGTTCCGAGCCGAGAACCTGTTTGATCAGGTCGAGGGGATCGCCTGAGAACAGTTCCAACGCCACCTCCGGGTAACGCTCGTGGAAGCGGCCGAGCGGCTCGGGCAGGCGGGCTGCGGCCGTGCTTTCCATCGCCCCGAGGCGCAGCACACCGGTGGGCCGATCCGACTTGATGGCGTTGGTCGCTTCCTTGGCCAGGTCGAGCATGCGGTCGGCGTAGCCGACAAGTATCTTGCCTTGGGGTGTGAGTTGCATTCGGCGCCCTTCGCGCAAGAACAACTGGACGTCCAGCTTTTCTTCCAGAACCTTGATGCGAGCCGTCACGCTCGACTGTGCTCGATGCAGGACTTCCGCCGCCCGCACCACACCGCCGGCCTGGACCACGGTCCGAAAAATCTGCAGATCCGAGAACTCCATGCATCGCCTTCCCTGAACTGTTCGTTCTGTATTTGTCGTTTCTTTGCCAGGCACATTCTCTTTAGAGTTCCTTGCAACTTCAACAAGGCAATGGTTCCTGAATCAGGAATACCAGCAGATCATCATGAAAATCGGGCTTATCGGTGTTGGCGTCATGGGAGAACCCATGGCGAAGAATCTCAGGAAGGCCGGGCACAGTGTCACGGTCTACAGCCGAACACCCGCTCGCTGCGACGTACTGCGCCCCTTGGGCATCGAGGTCGCCGACACGCCGGGCCAGGTCTTCGAGGCGTCGGAAACCGTCATCCTCATGGTGCCGAGCCATCTGGAGGTGGACCAGGTTCTGGATCGTTCCTCTCAAGGTGCGATCGCCGCGCCCGTGAAGGGCCGGACCATCGTGCTGATGGCCACCGTGGCACCGGCGTACTCGACGGCGCTTGGCACGAGCCTCGCGGCCGCGGGCGCCCGCTACATCGAAGCGCCGGTTTCGGGCTCCAGGCAACCCGCCGAGACGGCGCAGCTCGTGATCCTGGCGTCGGCCGCCGAGCAGCAGTACATCGACGACGTCCAGCCACTGTTCGACGCGATCGGAAAGAAGACCGTTCGTTGCGGTCCGGTTCCCATGGCCATGCGCATGAAGCTGGCCAATCAGCTCCTGCTGATTGCCTGCTTCGAGGCGATTTCCGAAGCGACGCACTTCGCTGCCGGCATCGGCCTCGACGTGCAGCAATTTCTCGACATGGCACAGGCCGGTCCGCTGGCCAACGACGTGCTGCGCTCGAAAGCCGCCAAGCTCGTGTCGAATGACTTTGCCCAGCAGGCGCCGATCCGCCACGTCGCCAAGGACATCGGGCTGGTGTGCGACGAGGCAGAGCAACGCGGCGTGTGGCTTCCGATTGCCACGGCCAACCGTTCGCTGTTCGCGGAAGCCATGCGGGCCGGGCAATCGCAGGACGACGCCATCGGCATCATCAAGATCCTGCGCAGGGGCAGGTAGCCATGTCTGCAACTCCTTTCATCGCGCCAGGTGCGCCCGCCGGGCGGCACTCGTTGACCGTAGGCATGCTGTGCGGCCTTGCGGTCGCCTTGATCTGGTCGAGCTGGTCCGTGGCCACGCGGTTTGCAGTGACCACCACCCTGGGGCCGCATGACGTGACGTTCCTGCGCTTCGGTGTTTCGGCCCTGCTCCTGTGGCCCATCCTGGCTCGAAAGGGCTTCGGCATTGCACAGATCGGCATCGTGCGGCTGCTGGTGATGGTGCTGGGCGCGGGCGCGCCTTTCATGATGCTCGGCTCGGTGGGTATGCGGTTCGCGCCCGCATCGCATGTCGCCACGCTCATGATCGGAACGATGCCGATCTGGGTGGCGGTGTTGTCCGGCGTTCTGTTCGGCGAAAAGTTCACTCGCCGGCAACTCGGAGGCATGGCGGTCGTCGTCGCCGGCGTGCTGTGCATCGGCGGCTACGCCCTCCTTGCCAACCGTGCGGCCGGGGAGTGGCGAGGCGATCTGCTGTTCCTGCTTGCAGGCCTGTGCTTTGCAGGCTTCACCATCGCCCAGCGCCGCTCCGGCATCAGCCCATGGCACGCAACGGCGCTGGTGAACGTGTGCTCCGCCGTGCTGTTCGCACCGGTCTACTTCTTCTGGTTCACCCCGAACATCTTCACTGCGCCGCCGGCAGCCGTCGGGTTCCAGGTGATCGCGCAAGGCATTCTGGTCGCGATCCTCGGGATGTACTTCTACACCGAGGCCGTGCGCCGGCTCGGCGCGCCCAGGGCTGCCATTTTTGGTGCCCTCGCGCCGGCGCTTGCTGCATTGATCGGCGCGCTGTTTCTCAAGGAAATCCCCGCCTGGCTCACCATGGCGGGTATTGCCCTGGTGATGGGCGGAGTCGCACTGGTGGTGACGGGAGGGCGCGCAAGACTGAAGTAAGCGATGCGTCGAACGCTTCAGATCGGCAAGTCGGTCCGCGGCAGCCGCAGGTGCTTCTTCAAGGTTTCGAACACCTGCCGCGTGACCGGATTCACCACGTGGCTGCGCACATACAGGTAGTAGGCCAGGTCGGGCAGGCGCGGCATGCCGTCGCCCGCACCGAGCACGCGCAGGCCCGCATCGAGCTGCTCCACGCCGCGCGCCGTCACGCCCAGGCCGGCGCGCAGCGCGGCCTTGATGCCGATCAGGCTCGACGAGGTGTAGCGCGGCGTCCAGGCCACGCCCGCGGCGTCGAGCGCCTCGTGGCCGATGCGGCGGAAGATGCTGGGGCCGTCGGCCATGATCAGCGGCACCGGCTTGGCCGGGTCGTGCACGTAGCTGGCCGCGCAGAGCCACACGGTCGGCGAATTGCGCAGCACCACGCCATCGAACTGCGGGTCGGCGCGGTTCGAGATGATCATGTCGACCTCGCCGCTCTTGAGCGAGGTCATGAGGTAGGGGCTGCGGCCGATGTGGATGTCCAGCTGCAGCAGCGGCGAGGTGCGCGCCACCTCGGTCAGCAGCAGCGGCAGCATGGTCTCGGCCACATCGTGCGGCGCGCCGATGCGCAGGTTGCCTTCGAGCTCGCCCTGCCGCAGGCTGCGCAGCGCCTCGTCATTGAGCGCGAGCAGGTGGTGCGCATAGGTCAGGAGCCGCTCGCCATGTTCGGTGAGGCGTTTCTGCCGGCCTTGCCTGGCGAACAGCGGATGGCCCACCTGCTCTTCGAGCCGCTGCATCTGCTGCGTGATGGCCGACTGCGTGCGCCCCAGGTGCACCGCCGCCGCGGCAAAGCTGTGGTGGCTGACGACGGCCGCGAAGGAGCGCAGCAATTCAAGATCGAGCGTGGACATACATTAATTTTATTGATGTATTTCTTGCGCCGGGAGGATTGTCGGGCCACGCCCGCGTCACTACAGTGAATGCACACCAAGACAAGCATCCCCACTGGAGAACCCTGCATGAGCACCCTGTCCGACCAACGCCGCGAGGCGGTCGCCGCGTCCATTGCCCGCATGAAGAAAGCCATTGGCGGCGCTGAACCCACCCGCGAAAAGCTCCGTGCGGTGCTCGATGCGCTGCAAGGGCTGGCTGAGCGCACCGACTACTGGGGTGCCGCCGACTTTCCGGCGCCCGAGGCCGGCGAGCACCAATCCCGCTACCTGATTGCCGAAGACCCGGACCAGAGCTACGCGCTCTACCTCAACGTGATGCGGCCGGGCAAGAAGATCGTGCCGCACAACCACACCACCTGGGCCTGCATTGCCGCGGTGGAAGGCACCGAGCACAACCGCGTGTACGAGCGGCGCGACGACGGCTCGGTGCCCGGCGTGGGCAAGCTCGAGGAAACCGCGCTGGTGGTGGTTGCGCCCGGCAAGGGCATTGCGCTGATGCCCGAGGACATCCACTCGGTGGAGATCCAGGGCGACCAGGTCATTCGGCACCTGCACATGTACGGCCGCGCGCTCGAAACACTGAACCAGCGCACCGCGTACGACCTCGAGGCCGGCACATACCAGACGATGGGCATCGGCGTGCAGACGCGCCGCTAGGACCTCTTCCAACCTCGTCTTCTTTCATGCGGGCCGTGCCGAGCGCGGCTTCGCAGGACCGCGTTCGTTCCAACGGCTTGCTTCCCATGACCTCTTTCATCGATCCGACGACCCTCAAATCCTGGCTGCACGACGGCGGCGAGATCGCGCTGCTCGACGTGCGCGAGCATGGCCAGTACGGCGAGGCGCACCTCTTCTATGGCATTCCGCTGCCCTTCAGCCGGCTCGAACTCGATGCGCCGCGCCTCGTGCCGCGCCGCAGCGTGCGCGTGGTGGCGTATGACGGCGGCGACAGCGACGTGGCCGAGCGCGCCGCCCGCCGCCTTGCCATGCTGGACTACACCGACGTGCATGTGCTGCAGGGCGGCACCCGCGCCTGGAAGGCCGCGGGCCATGCGCTCTTCGCGGGCGTCAACCTGCCTTCGAAGACCTTCGGCGAGCTGGCCGAAGAGGCCTATCACACGCCTCGCGTGAGCGCCGACCAGCTGGCCGAGATGCTGGCGCGCAAGGAGAACGTGATAGTGCTCGACGGCCGGCCGGTGAGCGAGTTCCACAAGATGAACATCCCCACGGCCACCTGCTGCCCCAACGGCGAACTCGCCTACCGCGTGCGCCGGCTGGTGCCCGACACCACCACGCCGATCGTCGTCAATTGCGCAGGCCGCACGCGCAGCATCATCGGCGCGCAGACGCTCATCAACCTGGGCCTCCCCAACCCGGTCTATGCGCTGGAGAACGGCACGCAGGGCTGGTACCTGAACGACCACGCGCTGGAGCACGGCGGCACGCGGCGCTATGCGGACGACAGCGGCAATACCGACCTGCGCCCGGCCGCCAAGGCGCTGGCCGAGCGCTTCGGCGTGCCCACGGTGAATGCGCAGACCGTTCAGCAGTGGGCCGGCGATGCCAGCCGCAGCCTGTTTCTCTGCGACGTGCGCACGCCCGAGGAATTCGCGGTCCGCACATTGCCCGGCGCACAGCACACGCCCGGCGGGCAGTTGATGCAGGCCGGCGACCAGTACTTCGGCGTGCGCGGCGCGCGGCTCGTGCTGTTCGACAACGATGGCGTGCGCGCGCCCACCACTGCGCACTGGCTGCGGCAGATGGGCCACGATGCGAGCGTGCTCGAAGGCGGGCTCGCGAGCGGGCTGTCGCTCGCGCCCGCCGCTGCGCCGTCCGCACCCGCGCTGGCCGGCATCGATGCGCAGGCCCTCGCGGCGCGCATCGAGCGCAACGAAGTGGCGCTGGTCGACCTGCGCCCGAGCATGCAGTTCCGCGCCGGCCACATTCCAGAGGCGCGCTGGTCGATACGCCCGCGCCTGGCCGACGACGTGAAGAACGAAACGCGCCAGCTCGTGCTGGTGGCCGACGACGCTTCGCTCGCGGCCTGGACCGCGGCGTCCGAACTGGCCGGACTCTCGCCCGCGCCGCTGCTGCTCGAAGGCGGCATGGCCGCATGGCGCGGCGCCGGCCTGCCGGCGCAGGCCACGCCCGCCCTGCCCGCCGATGCGGACTGCATCGACTACCTGTTCTTCGTGCACGACCGCCATGACGGCAACAAGGAAGCGGCGCGCCGCTACCTCGCCTGGGAGACCGGCCTGGTCGCGCAGCTCGACGCGCAGGAGCGCTCGGCCTTCAGGCTGCCCGCCGCTTCCGCCGCGCGGCACCCGTAGTTCGGCTTTCTCTTTTTTCGTTCGTTCGTCGTTGTCAGTTCCTATTCCAGGAGTTCCGTCATGTCGTCTGCCTTTCGCATTCCGAGCCTTGCCCGCCTTTCCATCGCTGCCGCATGGCTGGCGGCCATGGCCCTGCAGCCTGCCTCGGCCCAGCCGCTGCCGGCGCGCAACGGTTTTCCTTCGCAGTCGGTGAAGTTCGTCTCGCCCTTTCCACCGGGCGGCGGCAACGACGCCACGGCCCGGCTGGTGACCACGCGGCTGCCGGAAATCATGGGCCAGGCCGCGGTGGTGGACAACCGTGGCGGCGCGGGCGGCAACATCGGCGCCAGGTCGGTGGCCGAGGCCAAGCCTGACGGCTACACGGTGCTCACATCGCAGGTGTCGATCATGGCGGTGAACCCTTCGCTCTACTCGGCGCCCGGCTTCGATCCGATCAAGAACTTCGTGCCGATCACGCAGATCAACGCGGCGCCGCTCGCGCTGGTGGTGGAAGCCAATTCGCCCTACAAGACCTTTGCCGACCTGGCCACGCGCGCCAAGGCCAGCCCCGGCAAGCTCACCTATGCCACGCCGGGCAACGGCACGCTCTCGCATCTGGTCGGCGTGGTGCTGCAAAAGGACAGCGGCGTGGACATGACGCACGTGCCCTACAAGGGCGCCGGCCCCGCGCTCACCGACCTGCTCGGCGGGCAGGTCGACGTGCTCGTGACTTCGACCTCCTCGGTCGCGGGCATGGTGCAGAACGGCAAGCTGCGCGTGCTGGCCGTCACCAGCCCGCGCCGCATCGGCGTGTTCGCCAAGGTGCCCACGCTCGAGGAGCTGGGCTACGCCAATGCCCGCTTCGAAGACTGGTACGGCTTCTTCGCGCCGGCCGGCACGCCGCCCGAGCGCGTGGCCTACCTGAACGAAGCCATCGTGCGGACGCTGCGCCTGCCCGAAGTGACCAAGCTCGTGAACGATGGCGGCAGCGAAGTGGTGGCCAACACGCCCGAAGCCTTTGCGGCGCAGCTGCGCCAGGACATCGAGCGCTGGTCGCGCATCGTCAAGCTTTCGGGCGCGAAGGCGGATTGACGCACCATAGAGGCCCGCGCTCGCTGGAACACACCATGTCCGATTCGTCCAAAGACACCGCAGGCCATTCCCTCGACACCCGGCTCGCCCACACCGGCAAGGCGCCGGCCTACTTCGGCGGCTCGCCTGTCAACACGCCGCTGGTGCGCGCGAGCACCGTGCTGTTCGACAGCGTGGCCGCCATGCGCGAGACGCGCGCGCGGCGCGGCGAAGAGCGCGCCTTCAGCTACGGTGCACGCGGCACGCCCACCACCTTCGCGCTCGAAGACGCGGTGAGCGAACTCGAAGGCACCCACCGCACGCGCCTCTTTCCCACCGGCCTTGCCGCCATCGGCATGGTGCTGCTGTCGTACCTGAAGCCCGGCGACCACGTGCTGATGTCGGACAGCGTGTACGAGCCGGCGCGCAAGCTGGTGCATTCCTTCCTCGATCCCTACGGCATCCGCTGCACCTTCTTTGCCGCGGACGGCAGTGGCGTGGAGCAACTGTTCGAGCCGAACACGCGGCTCGTGTATGCCGAGTGCCCCGGTTCGCTGGTCTATGAGATGTGCGACCTGCCCCGTCTGGCCGAACTGGCCCATGCGCGCGGCGCGCTCGTTGCCGCGGACAACACCTGGGGTTCGGGCGTTCAATACCGGCCGCTCGCGCTGGGCGCCGACATCTCGCTGATGGCCGCCACCAAGTACCTCTCGGGCCACTCGGATGTGATGATGGGCACCGTTGCCACCACGCGCGAAGCCTGGCAGCCGCTCAACGAACGCTGCGACGCCTTCGGCATGACGGTGAGCCCCGACGATGCGTGGCTGGTGCTGCGCGGCATGCGCACGCTGTCGGCGCGGCTGCAGATGCACGAGCGGCATGCAATGGAGGTGGCGCACTGGCTGGAGGCACAGCCCGAAGTGGCGGCCGTGTTCTGCCCCGCGCTGCCGCAGCATCCGGGCCACGAACTCTGGCTGCGCGACTGCCGCGGCACCAACGGTCTCGTCTCGTTCGAGCTGCAGCCGGTCATCGAGAACGCCGCGGTCGAGCGCTTCGTCGATGCACTGTCGCTGTTCGGCCGAGGCTCGTCATGGGGCGGCTATGAAAGCTTGGTGGCCTGGGCCGACATGCGCGCGGCCCGCAGCGTGACCGACTGGAACCAGCGCGGCGCGGTCATCCGGCTGCACGTGGGGCTCGAGGCGCCTTCGGATCTGCTGCACGATCTCGGGTGCGGGTTTGCCGCCCTGGCTGCCGGCTGAAGGCGTATCCAGGGGCTCAGGCTGCGACCGGTTCAGGAAGGATGGCCGTCAACGCAAAATCGACCAGATAGAGCCACGTCGCCTCGATCCCCATGATGCTCTGGTGGTCCGAGCCGGACACGGTCTGCACGCTCACGGGCGTCGGCCAGGCCGCGATGAGCTTTTGCGAGCGTTCGGGCAGCACCACGTCATCGCGCTCGGCCAGCAGCACCTGGGTCTTGGCGGCCACCTCCTTGCAGTGCGTGAGCGAGTCGAACCGGTGCCGCAGCAGCAGTGCCAGCGGCACCAGCGGAAAGCGCTTCTTTGCCACTTCGAGCATTGAGTCGTAGGGCGTGACCAGCTGGAGGCTGGCGAAGTCCTGCTGCGCCACCAGCTGGATGGCCACGCCCGTGCCCAGGCTGCGGCCGACCACATGCAGGCGCGCCTGCGGAAAGGCCTTGCGCAGGTGATTGGCAAACTGGATCGCGTCCGCCACGGAGGCGATCTCGGAGGGATGGCCCTGCGAATCGGCCATGCCCCGGTAGTTGACCGCGGCAAATCCGAAGCCCTCCGGCAGCCAGTGCAGCGCCTGCGCGGTGGCGCGAACGTCCTCGCCCCGGCCGGCAAAATAGATGAACAGGTCCTGCAGCGCGTCTTCGCCCTGCGGGTGATAGACATAGCCGCGCACCATGCCGCCCGGAACAGTGTGGGAGTAGGTGGAGAAGTCGTCGGACAGATGGACGACCGGAAGCTTTCTGGCGTTGAACAGGATGTGTCCCTGCCGCGCGGCCAGGAGCGTCCAGTACGCTGCAATGCCGCCAATGGCCGCGGCCGAGGCCGAGAGTGCAATGCGAAAGGCTTTGGATGATGACAAGGCTTGGCTCCTGCCTACTTCTTGCAATCGCCGCCGACGGACACCGTGCCGTCCTTGCACTCCGTCAATATCTCTTCGTCGGCCGGGCCTGCGCTCGGGCGCGCCGGGGCGGCGTCGGCCGGGGGCCCGCCTTCGCGCTGGTAGACGATTTTCTTGCTGCCGAGATCGCAGCTGCCCACCACCTGTCCTTGGGCCTCTGCATTGGCATCGACGGTGGTGACAGTGAAACGTGTCACGCCGGACGCGGCGATCTTTGCTTCGATCTGGGTGCGCAGGGCTTCGCAGTTCTCGGCGCCGTGGGCGGCGCCCGCAAAAGCTAGCGCCATGGAAATCAACCAGGGTTTCATGATGAGTCGGCCTCGCAGCGGAGGGTTTGGCAAACGAAGAGTCTAGCCCCTCATCGCCCGAGGAAGCATCCTCGCGCACGCTGCGGTAACCAGGCGTCACGGCCGCCGGAATGCGGGCTCAGTCGCAGGCGTTCCTGCCGGCCGGAGATTGACGCAGCCTGTTGAGGAAAGTGAGCTGGACCCTGGCCGTATCGCTGCCCTGCGACGCGGCGCGAAGCATCCACCGGCGGGCCTCGCAGCGGTCGGCCTCGACTGCGGAGCCATAGAGCGTCGACCCGGCCCAGCAGCACCATGCCCAGCATCTCCTGCGCCGCGGCGCTGTCTTCGGCAGCGGCTTGCCGAAGCTGCTCGAGCATCGAGGGGTAGTCGCGGGCGGTCTGTGCTTCCAGCGCCAACTGAAAGCGCTGCTCGGCATGCAGGACAACGCTCTCGTCCGGCGGCTGCGCCGCGCAGAGCGCCGCCATCAGGCACAGCGCGCCCGCCAAGCCGATGCGCCAGCGCAGCGACCAGCTTGCGATCTGATTCAATTCGGATGCCATCGATGTTCTCCACCATTGCGTTGCGTGGAGGCCATCGTGGCAGCAAGCGCCGGCCGCAAGAAGCCGGAATTCGCGCAGGCAGGCTCAGCCGGCGCCTGAGCCTTCTGGCCCGGCCGTGCTCAGAACTTCGCGGTCAGCGCCACCTGCAGTTCGCGTCCCGGCCCGGGCATGATCAGGTTGTCGACGCTGCCGTGCGCGGACACGTAGTACTTCCGGCCCGTGATGTTCTTCAGGTTGACCGAGAGTTCGTAGCGCGCGGTCCTGTAGCTCGCGGCCAGGTCGGCCGTGACATACGAAGGCAGCGTCACCAGGTTGCTGAGCGAGGCATAGCGGGCGGCCACGTAGTTCACGCCGCCGCCCGCGCTCAGGCCATGGCCCAGGTCCTTCATGAGCCACACGAAGGCCGAGTGCCGCGGCGTGAGCGGCGCCACCTTGCCCTGCACCGGCATCGCGGCGCCGACCGGCAACTGCAGCGAACTCACGGTGGCCAGCGACTTGACCATGCGGCCGTCCAGGTAGGCATAGCCCGCGCTGACCTCCCAGCGCCCCGGCAGCTTGCCGGCCAGCGCCAGCTCCATGCCGTTGGTGCGCTGCGTGCCCACGTTGATCTGCCGCGCCGGGTTGGCCGGGTCGGTGTTCTTGATGCCCGAGCGCTCCAGATTGAAGGCCGCCGCCGTGAGGTTGAGCGCGCCGTCCAGGAAGTCGAGCTTGGCGCCGATCTCCTTGTTGACGGTGATCTCGGGATCGTTGGCGGCGTTGTTGGCCGACAGCGCGAAGGTCTCGCCCGAAGGCTGGAACGAGCGGCTGTACGACACGTAGTAAGACTGTGCTTCGGTCGGCTGCCAGACCAAGCCCGCGCGCGGGCTGAACTTGCGGTCGGTGCGCGAGATCGACGCCAGCGTGCGCTCGAAGGAGGTCTCCTGGCGGAAGTCGTCGTAGCGTCCACCGACGAGCGCCTTCCATTGCGGCGCCAGCGTGATCTGGTCCTGCGCATAGAGCGCGGCCGTCTTGAAGGTGGTGTTGCTCGGAATCGCGCCGCTGGCCAGGTAGCTTGCGAGCGGAATGGGCGGCGGCGCGGAGACCGGGTTCAGGATGCTCACGCGCTCGAAGCCGGTAGCGGAAGACACGGAGTACAGGCGCTTGTCCTGCTTGCCCAGCTCGGCGCCGACCAGCCATTCCTGCCTGAAGCCGCCAAGTTCGTTGCGCCATGTCAGGTCGGTCTGGTTGAACCAGCCGCTCTCGTCGCGGTCGACGAAGCCGCGGGTGCGGCCCACGGTCATGCGCACGGGGTCGGTGGTGCCGCTGGGCAGGGTGTTGAAGCGGTCGAGCTTGTAGCTGTAGTAGCGCGTGGTGTTGCGCAGGCTCAGCGTGTCGCTGAAGCGGTGGTTGAGCGTGGCGGTGAAGGACTGCACGCGCGTGGTGGTGGTGTCGTCGCGCTTCGCGAAAGCCGAGCCGTAGTAGGTGCCGATGGGCACGTTCACCGGGCGGCCGTTGAGCGCCGGAACGCCGAAGTCGGTCAGGCGCTGGTCGTAGGCGTTGGTGTACTGCAGCAGCAGGTCGGTCTGCGGGCTGAACTTCATGGCCAGCGAGGGCGCGACGCTGTAGCGGTCGATGAACTGCTGGTCGCGATAGCTGCCTGATTTTTCGCGCGCCACGTTGAGGCGGAAAGCCATGTTCTCGCCAATGGGCTGGTTGAGATCGGCCGTGAGCCGCTTGAAGTCGTGAGTGCCCAGGCCGAGCGAAACCTCGCCGAAGGGGCGTTCGAAGATCGGCTTCTTCGTCACGCGGTTGACCAGCCCGCCCGACGACCCGCGGCCGTACAGCACGGCGGCGGGGCCCTTGAGCACCTCGATGCGCTCCGTGTCCGACAGGTCGCGGAAGTAGAGCGCGTCGTCGCGCACGCCGTCCACGAACCAGTCGGCGATGGCGGTGAATCCGCGGATCACCACCTGGTCGCGCTGGCCATCGCCGGCGTTGAAGGAAACGCCGGGCGCATTGCGCAGCGCGTCCTGCATGGAGGTTGCGCCCTGGTCGCGCAGCAGCTGCGCGGGCAACACGTTGACCGCCTGGGGAACGTCGCGCAGCGGCGCGCTGCCCTTGGTGGCCGTGCTGCCGACCGACGGGGCGTAGCCGGGCTCCTGCTCGGAGGTGACGGTGATCTCCTGGAGCGTGCTGGCGGAGGTCTGGGCCTGGGCCCCGCAATGCAGCGCGGCAAGGGTGGCGAGGAAGAGCGGCGTGCGGCGAAGGCGAAGACGCGCGGCATGCGGGCGAACGGACATGGAGAATTTCCTCAGGCGATTTTTTTGAATCGCGAAGCGCCATGCAACTGCTCCATCGATCGGATGGAGAAACCGCATGCGCCCTGCCTGGAGAAAGTCTGGGTTGGGTGCCTTTGCCCGGTTCACGCCGGCGCGTGGCCGGGTTCCTGCAACAAAAGTTCGCTTCGCGCGAACCGCGGAATTGTAAACAAAGCCGCGTGGTTTGCGCGCGGCGCCGCTGTCCTCTTCAGCAGCAGCGCCCCTTGCCCCCGCCGTAGCGCGCCTCGAGCCGCTCGCGAAAGAAGGCCTCGTAGCTCATCGGCGGCTGGTCTGGATGCGTGGCCGCCATGTGAGTCAGGTAGGCGTCGTAGTCGGGCAGCCCGACCATGAGCCGCAGCGACTGCTTGAGCGAGCGGGCGAAGTAGCGCCCGGCTTCCGGCAATGCGAGAGCCATGGCGCCCTGCTCAGCGGGCCGCCGAGGTGGCGAGCGGTTCGAACGGCGTCTCCTGCGCGGTCGGGCGATGGGCCGCGCGCGCCGCGAGGCAGGCCTTGATGCTGTAGACCAGCACGCTCAGCACCACGAACATGAAGAGCGCGCACAGCGCGGCGTCGAGCCGGTCGTTGAAGATGATGCGCGACATGGCTTCGGGCGTCTTGGCCGGCGCCACCAGCACGCCGTTGGCCAGGCCTTCGGTGTAGCGGGCCGCATGCGAGAGGAAGCCGATCTTCGGATCGGGCGAGAAGATCTTCTGCCAGCCGGCCGTGAGCGTGCACGCCAAAAGCCATGCGGCCGGCGCAATGGCCACCCAGGCATAGCGCTCGCGCTTCATGCGGAACAGCACCACCACGCCCAGCAGCAGCGCCACTGCGGCCAGCATCTGGTTGGAGATGCCGAAGAGCGGCCACAGCGTGTTGATGCCGCCCAGCGGATCGACCACGCCCTGGTACAGGAAGTAGCCCCAGGCCGCCACGCACAGCGCCGTGGCAAACAGGTTGGCCGGCAGCGAATCGGTGCGCTTGAGCGCGGGCACGAAGCTGCCCAGCAGGTCCTGCAGCATGAAGCGGCCCGCACGGGTGCCGGCGTCCACGGCCGTCAGGATGAAGAGCGCCTCGAACAGGATCGCGAAGTGGTACCAGAAGGCCATCATGGCCTGCCCGCCGATCACCTGGTGGAGGATGTGGGCCATGCCCACGGCCAGCGTCGGCGCACCGCCCGCGCGGCCGAGGATGGTGCTTTCGCCCACGTCCTTTGCAGTCTGCACCAGCATCTCCGGCGTGACCACGAAGCCCCAGCTCGAGATGGTCTGCGCCGCCTGTTGTGCGGTGCTGCCCACCAGCGCGGCCGGGCTGTTCATTGCAAAGTAGATGCCGGGCTCGATGCACGACGCCGCCACCAGCGCCATCACCGCCACGAAGGATTCGGCCAGCATGCCGCCATAGCCGATGAAGCGCGCATGGCGCTCGTTGTCGAGCATCTTGGGCGTGGTGCCCGAGGAGATCAGCGCATGGAAGCCCGACACCGCGCCGCAGGCGATGGTGATGAACAGGAACGGGAACATGCTGCCCGCCCACACCGGCCCGCCGCCCTGCGCAAACTGCGTGAGCGCAGGCATCTGCAGCGTCGGCATGACGAACACGATACCGATGGCCAGCGCGATGATGGTGCCGATCTTCAGGAAGGTCGACAGGTAGTCGCGCGGCGCCAGCAGCAGCCACACCGGCAGGCTCGCGGCCACGAAGCCGTAGCCCACCAGCATCCAGGTGAGCGCCTTGCCGTCGAAGGTGAAGAGCGGCGCCCATGCGGGGTTCTGGCTCACGGCCTGGCCGCCGAAGATGGCGAGCATCAACAGCACGAAGCCGATCAGCGACACCTCGCCGATGCGCCCCGGCCGGATGAAGCGCAGGTACACGCCCATGAACAGTGCCACCGGAATGGTGGCCGCCACCGTGAAGGTTCCCCACGGCGATTCGGCCAGCGCCTTCACCACGATCAGCGCCAGCACCGCGAGGATGATGATCATGATCATGAAGGTGCCGAACAGCGCGATCATGCCGGGCACCGTGCCCATCTCCTGCTTGACGAGGTCGCCGAGCGAGCGGCCGTCGCGCCGGGTGGAGATGAACAGGATGATGAAGTCCTGCACCGCACCCGCGAACACCACGCCCGCCAGCACCCACAGCAGCCCGGGCAGGTAGCCCATCTGCGCGGCGAGCACCGGGCCCACCAGCGGGCCGGCGCCCGCAATGGCCGCGAAGTGATGGCCGAACAGCACGTTCTTGTCGGTTGGCACGTAGTCCAGGCCGTCGTTGTGGCGGTGCGCCGGCGTCTTGCGGTTGCCGTCGAGCCCCAGCACCTTCTCGGCGATGAACAGGCTGTAGTAGCGGTAGGCGATCAGGTAGGTGCAGATCGCGGCGGTCACCACCCAGAGGGCGTTGACGCTTTCACCGCGCGCAAGGGCCACGGTGCCGAGCGCGAATGCGCCGACCACGGCCACGACGAGCCACACCAGATGGCGGCGGATGCTGTGCATGGGAATGTCTCCTGGGAATGAACCCGGGAGTTTTGCCGCAGGGGCGCGCGGGCGCATCCGTCGGACCGCGCGGCCCGCGTGCGTGGCTTTGCGTAATGGAAAACCCTGCCAGGGTCTGTTGGCAGGCCTATCGCACCGTCGACATCACCGTCGCGCGGCAGCGGGGCTGGTCGCGCGGTGCCAGCAGGTTGCAGTTGTCCAGCGCGCGCTGCTGCATGTCGCTGAGCCTCGGCTGTTCGCCCGGGGGCGGGCCGTCCCACTGGCGATAGGCCGGCGGCGGAGGCGGTTGTTCGGCCCAGCGCTCGCGGCGTTCGTATTCGCGCCGCTGCTCGCGTTCGTAGGCGCGCTGCTCGCGGCGGTCATAGCGTTGCTCGCGGTCGCGCTGGATGCGCCACATGCAGGTGTTGAAGTCGACGCCGGAGCGGCCGCTGGCGCAGTAGCGGCGGTCGTTCTCGTACGAGTCGGGATCACGCTGCGCAAGGGCCGGAAGCGTGGTGGCAAGGCCCAGAATGGCCAGGACGATGAGTTTTTTCATGGGGACCTCTCCGAGGTTCGGTGACACCGGCACAGCATGCCACACCGATCAGACCGCCCCAAGGCAGGCATCCCTGTAGACCAATGACTACGCTGATCCGTTGAGTTGGATTGAGTGGCGCTTTTCAAGCGCCTAAAGGCGACGCGCCTGCATCGGCTGGCGCGACCAGTAGATGCCGTCCAGCCGGTCGAGCCGCACCTCGCCGCCCGTCGATGGCGCATGCACGAACTGCCCCGCTCCCACATAGATGCCCGCATGCGACGGCGTCGACGCGCCGAAGAGCACCAGGTCGCCCGAGCGGAGCTCGGACGTGGGCACCGGGCGGCCGAAGCCGGCCATGCGCACCACCGTGCGCGGCGTGGCCTGGCCCGCGCTGTTCCTGTAAACGTAGCCGATGAGTCCGCTGCAATCGAAGCCGCCCTCGGGCGTGTTGCCGCCATAGCGGTACGGCGTGCCGACGAGGCCCAGCGCGTGGATGGCGACGTTGCTCGACTGCTCGGCCGTCAGCACGGGAGGCCCGTAGGCGGTCACGGGCTGCGGTGCCCGCGGGCCCGCGCAGCCCAGCACCAGCAGGCAGGCGCCGATCGGTAGCAGCCGAAGAAGCAGCAGCGGCATGCGGGGACGTGGCGTGGGCGCGGATGCGTCGGGCATGTGGTTGCGTCAGGACTTGGCCGTCTTCTTCGCAGCCTTCGGCTTGCCGGCACCGTTGAGCGCCACCGCCTGGCGCACGAGCGCCTTGAAGGCAGCCTCGTCGACGGCTCCGCCTTCGTGGATGTCGATCGCGCGGCGCATGTTGCCGTCGAGGCTCGCGTTGAAGAGACGGGCCGGATCCGGCAGGGACGCGCCCTTGGCGAAGGTGAGCTTCACCTTGTCCTTGTAGGACTCGCCGGTGCAGATGATGCCGCCGTGCGACCAGACCGGCGTGCCCATCCACTTCCACTCCTCGACGACGTCCGGATCGGCCTGCTGGATGAGCTTGCGCATCCGGCCCAGCGTTTCGCCGCGCCAGCCGCCGAGCTCGGCAATTCTTTTCGAGATGAGCTCCGATGCCGGCTGGTCGTGGCTCGCGTCCGACTTTTTCATGTTTTTCAGTATGGCACGATCAACGCATGCCCGAGCCATCCCGCCGCATACCGTACCGCACCTGGCCAGGCGCGCTCGCGGTGCTCCTTGCCATTGCCGCCTACGTGGGCGGCCTGACGTTCTGGGACAGCCGCACGCCCGGCAGCCGGCCGCTGGCCGCGGGGGAAACGGTGGCCGTCGGCCATGCCAGGTTCGTTCCCGCCAGCGGATGGGAGATGGACGTGTCGCGCTCCCGCGCCGGCCAGTCGTTGATGCTGTTCAAGGGCGGCCACAAGTTCCTGGTGACCACGCGTGCATGGGCGGGCGGACCCGACGGTCCGCTGATGCGGCAGCAAAGGCTCATGGAGCGCGGCCAGCGCCTGAGCATCGATGGCGACGTGTCCGACTTCGTCACCTCGTGGGGCCTGCAGGGCAAGACCTTTGCGTACTACGGATCGAAGCTGGCCGGCCGCTTCTGGCAGGTGGTCGACCTCCAGCGCCGATCGCTCGTGCAGATCGATTGCTACGGCGCCAGCGAGGGCCTGAACGAAGCGATGGCCGATGCCCGGCGCATGCTGGAATCGATGGACCTGGAGGCACCGCAGTGACACCGCCCGCCTTCGAAGGCCAGCAAGACCGCGGCGACTGGCCGATCGGCACCGATTCGTTCTTCCAGCCGCAGCGCGCGGCCTTCTGGCTGCTGGCGGCGCTGATCGTCAACGGCCTGTTCTACACCGCCGGCATGTTCTCGACGGGGTTCCGCGTGGTCCCCGTCACGGCCCTGCTGGGCATTCTGGTGTGGTGCATCTACACGCTGGTTTTTCTTCTGGTCTTTCGCGCGCTGGACCTGCTCGAGCAGCACCCGCCGGAAGCTTTCGTGCTGGCCTTTGCGTGGGGCGGGCTCGGGGCCGTCTACTTCGCCGCGCCCGCGAACATCGCGATTCAAAGCCTGTGCGCCAAGCTGGTGTCACCGGATTTCGTGGCGCTCTGGGGGCCGGCCATCGCGGGCCCGATCACCGAGGAGTTCCTGAAGATTGCCGGCGTCATCCTGCTGGTGCTGGTGGCGCGCAACCAGTTCCAGACTTATCTGTCGGTGCTGATCGTCGGTGCCATGGCGGGACTGGGTTTTCAGGTGGTCGAGAACCTGACCTACACCGTCAACGCCTCCATGCACTTTCCGCTCGAGAACCAGGTGTCTCCGGTGCTCATCAACCTGCTGACGCGCGGGCTGCTGAGCGGGCTGTGGAGCCACGCGGCCTACACGACGATCGCGTCCTTCGGCGTCGCCTGGTTCCTGCTGCATCCGGAGCGCCCGATGGCGGCGAGGATCGCCTGCGCCGTGCTGTGCTTCGCGCTCGCGTGGGCGATGCATTTCATCTGGAACTCGCCGTGGCTCGAAGACCTCTTCGACGGCGGCTACGGCGACATGGCGGTGCTGCTCGCCGTCAAGGGCATTCCCGCGATGGTTGCGGCCGGCCTCTTCTGGCGGGTTGCCGCGCGCGAGAACGGCGCCTACCTGCATGCGCTGGCGGCCTACTTCGTGCCCGAGCGCGAGCTGATCCGCGACGACGAGTGGATCCGCCTGGGCGCGCCTTTGCTGCGCTACAGGATTCGCCGGGAGATGGGCTGGACCTTCGGCCTGCGGGCAAGGCGCCTGAAGACGCAGCTGCAGCGCGAGCAGCTTCGCCTGATCCGCAAGGCAATGACTTATGGACGCGGAGCGCAGACACTGCGGCACGAAGTGGCGATAAGGCGCGTGCGGGCCGAGCTGGATCCGCTCATCGCAACGCGGCCCTGAAGAAGATCTCAGACATGGCGCCCTGTCTGGCATTGCATCGAGGCCATGGCATTGGATCCTTCTGAGCATCCGGTGAAGCCCACGCCGTCGCGCCGCAAGCGCTGGCTGCTCGGCACTGCCGCGGTGTGCGCCACGCTCGCCGTGGGTGCGTGGGCCGTGGCGACCGGCACCGTCGAGATTCCCGAGCGCTTCAACCCGTGGGCGCCGCTCGACGTCGCGGCGCCGCCCGATTGGCTGACCGGCTTCAAGCTCTCGCGGGCCCGCCGCGAACCGGCGCGCTGCCTTGCGGCGCTGGCGCAAACCGGCATGCAGTACGACCTGCTGCCCGACCGCGTCACCGGCCCGGGTTGCGGTTTCGAGAACGCCGTCAGGCTGCGCTCGGCCGGCGTGCGCCTGGGCACCGCGCCTTCGCTGAGCTGCCCGATGGCGCTGTCCTTCTTCATGTGGGAGCGGCACGCGCTGCAGCCGGCCGCCAGGCAGCGCTTTGGCCAGCCGGTAGCGGCCATCGAGCACCTCGGCAGCTATGCCTGCCGCAACGTGAACCGTGGCGAAGGCGCCGTGCCGGGCGCTTCGCGCAGCCGGCACGCAACGGCCGATGCGCTGGACGTCGCCGGCCTGACGCTGGCCGACGGCCGCCGCATCACGGTGCTGCAAGCCTGGCCCCGCGACGGTGCCGCCGGCGCTGCGGACCCGGACGATCCGGCGGCGTTGCTGCTGCGCGATGCGCACCGTGGCGCCTGCCGTTTCTTCAATGGGGTGCTGGGCCCCGACTACAACGCCGCGCACAGCGACCACTTCCACTTGGAGACCGGCGGGTACGAGATGTGCCGCTAGCTGGCACACCAAGGATGCGGCGCCAATGCGCCAGCATCTTGAAGCGTGGGCACTACGCAGTGGTTTCGCTCTTCTTGCGTGCCACCAACGCTGCGAGACCTGCACTGACGATGGTCCAGGCTCCAATTCCAACAGCCATCGCGTTCTCGGGCTTCATCGGTAATTGAATCGGAACGATGCCGAAGACAACGCTGGCGGCTGCAATGGCAGCAAGCATTCCAAGCGCCCGACGTGGACTCGTCGCGGCGACGCCGCCGACCCAACCACCCAACGCGGCAGAGGCCGCACCGCCCATGAGGACATACACGCGCAGCATCCGAGCGGCTTCATCCTCGCCGTGATGCCCAATCCCTGTACCTGGAAACGCGAGTGAAAAGAGGATTGGCAGGCCCAGAAACAAAGCGACGCCGAGCAAAGCCCCGCACAGAGTGAAGATCGGACGCTTCATCAGCTGATCGGCCAGAAGACAACTCGACGTGACGCGTGCAGATCAGAGTAGAGGTATCCGTTGCCGCTCCACGGTGATCGAAAGGTATCAATGCCGAGGGAGAAGCGAAGGAACGTCGTCCACGATGGTGACAGTCGATTCCGATCCCACAGATCGATGTGATCTCCAGTGGGAAGCTTGGCCTCAGCGGTGCGCAACCAGTAGTCCTCGAAATAGATGATGCCCGTACGACCAGAAAGACTCTTGTCGAAGCTGTTTCCCTGATGTGTTTCCGCATCTGGACAGCCAGCGAATGGACGATGCATCAGCCAGTTGGCCAACTCGGTCGCGCGCAGCACCATTCCGTTTCCGGAAGGCCCAAATTCGCAACGTGGTCCAGGAAATGTCTTGAAACTGACACCAGACTTTTCCAAAGCAATGCCGACCCGTATTGCGCATTGATCGTCATACGCCTTCTTTCCCGTGCGAGGGTTCACGCAAGGGTCATCACTCGGGTAGTTCTTCCATATCGCTTCGAACGATATCGGCTTTGCCATTTCGGGAAGTGGCATCTGTTTTTTCCTTCCTGTGCTTATCTATGCTTATCTAGCTTGGTCCAGCGAACTGACCATCGACTACCGTGAGTCCGCCGCATCTTATCGACTCAAGCTCATGCTGCCAGCCACCCAAAAGGCTACGTCCACACAGACTGTCTCCTCTGACCGTGAACTATTGCTGCGTTCTGCAGGCAAACACGATGCCGGGACTCTTCGACCATCGAATCGAAGGGTGAGAACCTTGGAGCTACATCGCGTGCGCCTCACCTGAAAGCGCTAGGCGCCCCCACGGGATTCACCCACAATCCCGCCGGTGTCGAAGGTTGCGTACCGCAGTCGACCATCGCGACGACCCAAGGACCGCCAATGAAGCACTCGATCCGCCGTTCCCTCACCACAACTGCCGCGGCCCTGGGCCTGGCAACTGCATTGGCCTCCTGCGGTGGCGGCGGGGGTGGAGGTGGCGGAGGGGTCGGCATTGGCGCTCCGTTGCCGCCCACCACGGCGCAGTTGCCGGAACGCGAGGCGCTCATTGCCCGCGCGCGGGCCCTCGAGCTCAACACGCCCTACGTGCCGCCGCCCGGCAACGTGCTGGAGCACCACACCTCCGGCTATGCCAAGACGATGTGCTCGGCAGTGTTCATCACCGGCATCGACCCCGACGTTGCCGCTGAAAGCCTCGGCTACTTCGTGGGCCCCTATGACCAGCGAAAGAACGTCGGCAAGCCCGTGGTCGACCGCGTGAAGAAAGAGGTTCGCATCTCGATTCCCAACGGCCCGACGCTGGTGGCGCGCCACTTCGGTTCGCAGGGCTGCGTCACATTGCCGGCCGGCCGGGACGATGTTCTCTTCACGCCCGTCGAAGCCAGGAGCACGCTGCCCGACCCCGCGACCCAACCGTGGCCGATGGGCGACGTGCTGCCGGGCGATCCGCCGCCAGCCGAAGTCGACATGGCCAAGGTGAACCAGGCCGTCGATGCCGCGTTCGGCGTGCCGGAGGCCTACACATCTGCCTTCGTGGTCACGCACAAGGGCCGCATCGTCGCCGAGCGCTACATGAACGGCATCGGCGCGGCGACGCCGCTCGAATCATGGTCGATGGGCAAGAGCGTCGTGGCCACGATGATGGGGGTGCTCATCAAGCAGGGCGTGTACAAGCTCGACCAGCCAGCGCCCATTCCCGAGTGGCAAGGCACCGGCGATGCGCGGCAGCAGATCAGGATCTCCGACATCCTGCAGATGTCGAGCGGCCTGCGCATCAAGGCGCCGGACGATCCGGACTTCGACCCCAACGGCACCTACCCCGATCACGTCTACTACTACACGGGCCGCATCAACGCCTTCAACTACGCCGCCACCCGGCCGCAGCAATGGCCGCCCGGCGCGGTGGGCCGCTACCGCAACACCGATCCGGTGCTGGCCAACTACCTGGTGCGGCTCGCGGTGGAAAAGCGCGGCGAGGAGTACCTCTCGTTTCCGCAGCGCGCGCTCTTCGACAAGATCGGCATCCGCTCGATGGTGATCGAGACCGACCCCTACGGCAACTTTCTCACCCAGGGCTACGACTTCATGTCGGCGCGCGACTGGGCGCGCCTGGGCAATCTCTATCTGCAGGACGGCATGTGGAATGGCGAGCGCATTCTTCCCGAGGGCTTCGTCAAATTCGTGAGCAGCGTGGCACCGGCCTGGGCCGCGGACAAGCGCCCGATCTACGGCGGCTTCTTCTGGATCAACGGAATGAGCTCGCTGGCGATGCCGGCGTCGGCCTACTACATGCTCGGCGCCGGCGGCCAGTTCGTGCTGGTGATTCCGTCGCATGATCTCATCGTGGTGCGGATCGGGCATTCCAAAGGAGAACGGTTCGCGGCCTCGACGCTGAACCAGGCGCTGGTGCTGCTGACGACTGCGGTGCCCCGCGTGCGCTGACCTCAGCGGCCGAAGACCAGCAGCAGGTTGTTCGCGGGCATCGCATGCCGCTCGCGCAACACAAGCCCTGAGTGGCTTGCCTCGGCCACCACATCCTCCAGGCGGCGTATGCCCCATGCTGGATTGCGGGCGCGCAGGTCTTCGTCGAACGCCAGGTTGCTCGGCGCCGCTGCGGCTTCTTCTTCGAAGTAGGGCCCGTAGGTGATCAGCAATCCGTCGGCAAGCAGATGCCGCGCGGCTCCCTGCATCAGCGCGGCGCATGCGGCCCAGGGCGCGATGTGCAGCATGTTGGCGCAGTAGATCGCATCGAACTTTTCTTCCGCAGCGAACGCCGGTCCCTGCGACGGCCATCGAGGCGACATCACGTCGAGCAGCAGCGGCGCACAAAGATTGGGGAGTGCGGCTTCTGCGACTCGGCCTGCAAGCGCCGGGAGCATGCGTGCATCGGCGTCGGTCGGCTGCCAGATCCATTGGGGCATTGCTGCGGCGAACCACGCGGCATGCTGGCCGGTGCCGGATGCGATCTCCAGCGCGGTGCCGCCTTCGCCGAGGATGCGGGTCAATGCCTCGAGAATGGGCTGCTTGTTGCGCTCGGCGGCGGGGCTGTGGGGAAGGTCGGACATGCGAACAGGGTCTGGATGATTGTGATGGGTTGGGACAAGAGCTTTGGCAAGGCAGTGCAACTCAGCCCTGCCCGAACTCCCGCGCATGCTCCACCGCATACTTGATGAGTTCCGCCTGCCCTTCGATGCCCAGCCGCCTTTTGATGCTCTGCCGGTGCGCCTCCACCGTGCGCACGCTCAGGCCCAGGTCGCGCGCAATCTGCTTGCTCGATTCGCCGCGGCCCAGCGCGGTAAGGATCTCGCTTTCGCGCGGCGTGAGCAGCGGCCTGGGCGCCTGGTTGCGGAACAGCTTCTTCGAGACGGCCGGGCTCAGGAAGGTGCCGCCACCTGACACGGCCTCTATGGCTGCGACGATCTCGGCCGCGGGCGCGTCCTTCAGCACATAGCCGCGCGCGCCCACCTGCAGGGCCTTCTGCACGTATTCGGGGTTGTCGTACATGCTGAGCATCACCACGTGCGGCGCGGGCTGATGGCGCTGCAGCACCAGCGCGGCCAGGTCGATGCCGTTCATGTCCTTCATGCCGACGTCCATCAGCAGCAGATCGGGCTTGAGCGACTCGATGAGCGCCAGCGCCTCGGCTGCGCTGCCCGCTTCGCCGACGATCTCCAGGTTGGGCATGGCGCCCAGCCGCGCGCGCAGGCCATCGCGCACCAGCGGATGGTCGTCGACGAGAAAGAGGCGGATCGGGGCGGCGTCTTTCTTCATGCCGGTTCAGGCCTCGCGCTGCGCGCCGGCACTTCGGCCACGATGGTTGTTCCGCCTTCACCGGACTGCACGTTCAGCCGTCCGCCGATCGACTCCATGCGCTCGCGCATGTTGCGCAGGCCGATGCCGCGCCGTGCATCGAGCTGCATCGCCTCCACGTCGAAGCCGGTGCCGTCGTCGCCGATCGCAAGCCGCACGCCTTCCTCGTCGGAGAAGCCCAGCGCGATGTGCACGCGGTGCGCCTGGGCATGCTTGCGCACGTTGGTGAGCGCCTCCTGCGTGACACGGAAAAGCGCGGTCTTGGCCTCCTGCGAGAGTTCGAAGGCCTCGCCCTCGATCATGATCGACGCATCGATGGCGCCCTCTTCGGCGAATTCGTCGCCCAGGCGTTCGAGCGCGGCAGGCAGGCCGAGCGTGTCGAGCAGGGCCGGCCGCAGGCGATGTGAGATGCGGCGCACCTCGACGAGCGAATCATTGAGCCTTTGCAGCGCCTTGCTCAATGCGGGCGGCGCGGGCTGGCGCTCGCGGTCCAGCGCGTCCACCGCGGATTCGATCAGCAGCTTGGCCGACACCAGCGTCTGGCTGGTGCCGTCGTGCAACTCGCGCGCGAGGTGGCCGCGCTCTTCTTCCTGCGACTGCACCACGCGCCGCGCCAGCAGCCGCAGCTTGGCCTCGGCCGTGCGGTGCTCGCTGAGGTTGAGCAGCAGCCCGGTGGCGCTCACCACGGCCAGGCACAGCGCTGCAATGCCGGCAATCCAGAGCAGCGTGGTGGTGACGTTGGCGCTCATCTGGCGGTCGAGCGCCTGCATGGTGGTTTCGATGTCGTCCAGGTACAGGCCGGTGCCGACCATCCAGTTCCAGCGCGGCAGCGCCGTCACGTAGCCGAGCTTGGGCGCCATCTGCTCGCTGGAGGGCTTGCGCCATTCGTATTCGACGTAGCCGCCGCCCGCACGCGCGCCCGCGATCAGGTCCTGGATGGTGAAGCGCCCGCGGGAGTCGCGCATGTCCCAGAGGTTCTGGCCCACGAGCTCGGGCTGGCGCGAATGCATGAGCGAGCGGCCCTGCATGTCGTAGACGAAGAAGTAGCCGTCGTCGCCGTAGTCGAGCGCAGCCAGTCGGCGCAGGGCTTCGCTGCGGGTTTCCTCGTCGTCCCGGCCCGCGTCGTACAGCGGCCGCACGATGCTCACGGCAAGGTCCACATAGCTGCGCAGTTCGCTGCGCCGCTGGTCCATGTGGCTTTTTTCGATGAGTGCACGCTCGCGCTGCGCCAGGTCATGCTCCTGGTGGCGCACGGCCAGGGCCACCAGCACCAGCGCAACCAGCAGCGGTGCAACGGCCAATGCGACGATCTTGGTGCGGAGGTTCATCGGGGGGCAAGACTACCACCGGGCGGGGCCGCGAACCTTAAGATCGCGAGGGCACCGGGGACGCAACACACGGGAGCAGATCGCATGCAGAACCGCAGGGTGGCCGTACTGGCCTTTCTTGCCCTGGTTGGCACCGGCACGGCCATCGCCGGCGCACCCTTCACGGCAGTGTTCAGCGGCACGGGGCGCGCATGTTCGGGCGGGCTGTACGTTCGAACGCAGACCATCGAATGGAATTCGAGCTTCAGCATCTGCAAGCCCACCCGCTACAGCGTGCTGGAGAAAGACCTTGCCGCGGACCATGGCCGCATCACCTTTCGCCTCGATGCCCGCAGCCGGCAGTGTCGCTACGAGGTGATCGAGGCGGAGCAGATCAGCACCTATGGCTGGAGCGTGCAGGGCTACCAGTCGCTCGAGGCTTACCAGAAGCGCGCCCTGCCCGGCTGGCGCCATTCGCCTCGCGATGAACGAATGGTCTTGTCCTGCCCGATGGTCCGGCTGGACTGATCGTCAGGTCCGTCGTCAAACGGCCTCAGTGCAGGCTGGTCGGCCGGCCCGAGGCCACCCAGGCGTCGAGCCCGCCCGTCAGCGGCAGCGCGCGCCGCGCACCGCGCGCCAGCAGCACCCGCGCGGCCAGGGCGGCCGACACCTCGTTGGGGCAGTTGCAATAGAGGACCACGTCGCGCCCGCCGACGAGCGGCAGTTCCGGATGCCGCTGCTGCAGCGCCTTGAGCGTGTACGCCAGCGCCCCGGGAATGCGGCGCGGATCGACCTGCACGCCGGCCTCCCCGCGCACGTCGATCACCAGCGGCGGCGCCTCGCTCGCGAGCAGTTCGTGCAGTTCGTCCACGCTGATGCGCGGCATGCCGGTGAGCCGCATGAAGGCACGCCGACGCCAGTAGCGCACCGCCAGCAGCACGGCCAGCACCACCACCAGCGCCAGGGTGGCGATACCGCCGGCCTGGGCCAGCATGGCCAACACCTCCTGGATCTGGTCGCGAAAGGCCCAGCCCAGCCCGAGGAAGACGCCGGTCCAGACCAGCGCGGCACCAATGTCGAAGCCGATGAAGCGCCACACCGACATGCCCAGCGCACCGGCCATCGGCGGCGCAACCACCGACACGCCCGGCACGAACTTGGCGGCCACCAGAGAGAGGCCGCCCCATCGGCCGATGAGCGACTCGCCGCGCCGCACGCATGAATCGGGCGACAGCGAGATGCGGCACAGAAGGCGCATGAAGCGGTAGCCGAAGCGGCGCCCGGCATAGAACCAGGCGCCGTCGCCGAGCACGTTGGCCAGCACCGCCGCCACCACCACGCCCGCCACCGAGACATTGCCGGCCGCCAGCAGCGCACCCGACACCACCAGCACCGCGGCCGCGGGCACCGGCAGTCCGAGGCGCGCGGCAAAGCTCGCCGCGAAGACGATCGCGATCGCGTTCTGCACCAGCAGCGACATCAGCTGAGCCATGGCGGCCGCGCGAGTTTTGGGGGGTTCACTCCTTGGCTGCCTACCTGGGCGCGTCGCCCTTGCGGTATTCGGCCGTCAGCTCGTCGAGCTTCTGCTTCAGCGCCGGGTCCAGCTTGTAGTCGGCCGCGGCCAGCGTGGCGTCGAGCTGCTCGGGCCGGCTGGCGCCGAGCAGCGGCGCGGTGATGCGCGGATTGGCCATGACCCAGGCCACCGCCAGCGTGGCCAGCGGTACGCCGGCTTCGTCGGCCAGCTTGTGCAGCTGCGTCACGGTGTTGAAGCTGCGCTCGTTCCAGTAGCGGTCCTGGTACATGCCGCCGGCCGTGCCGAGCGTGAAGCGGGTGTTCTGCTCGGGCGTGGCGCCGGGCTTGTACTTGCCGGTCAAGAGGCCGCCGGCCAGCGGGTTGTAGGGAATCACGCCCAGGCCTTCTTCGCCCGTGAGCGGCAGCAGCTCGCGTTCGATTTCGCGGAACAGCAGGCTGTAGCGCGGCTGCACCGACACAAAGCGCGTGAGCTTGTGCAGCTCGGCCTTGCCGAGCGCGCGGGCCAGCCGGTAGGCCAGGAAGTTGGACACGCCGATGTAGCGCGCGCGGCCCGACTTGACGATGACGTCGAGCGCCTCCAGGCTCTCTTCGAGCGGCGTCTCGCGGTCGTCGCTGTGCAGCTGGTACAGGTCGACATGGTCAGTCTGCAGCCGCTTCAAGGAGGCATCGATGGCATCGAGCAGGTGCTTGCGCGAGGCGCCCTGGTCCCAGCTGTTGGGGCCGACCTTGCCGACGGCCTTGGTGGCGACCACGAAGCGGCGGCGGCCCGCGGGGCCTTGCTTCTGCAGCCAGCGGCCGATGATTTCCTCGGTGCGGCCGGTGGTTTCGACAGTGCCACCGAGCGGGTACACGTCGGCGGTATCGAGAAAGTTGATGCCGCCCTCGGCGGCCTTGTCGAGGATGCGGTGCGACACGGCCTCGTCGGTCTGCAGGCCGAAGGTCATGGTGCCGAGCGCAAGGCGCGAGACGGTGAGGCCGGTGCGGCCGAGTCGGGTGGTCGGAATGCTCATGGGGGTGTCGCTCCGGACGATGGAAAGGCGACGGCCATCATAGTCACGACGGCGCAAGGCTGCAGCGCTCAGGTGCTTTCAAGATGCACGCCGGGCGCGCCGCGCTCCACCGCAAAGCGCGCCATCGGCGCGACGGCGGCGTCTGCGGCCTTTTCGTCGTCCACGGCGCGGAACTCGACCGTGCAGCCGCGCGCGTCGAGCGCCATGTGCGCATAGCCGCGCTTGTCGCCGCGGCCGTAGCGCAGGTGGTCGTTCTTGGCGAGCATGTGGGCCACGTTGGCGGCGCTGGGGCCTTCGGAGGTGATGGCGCCGCCGACGAACTCGGTCGCCACCGCCGGGCCTTGCGGCTCGCGTCGCAGGTCGGCGGCCCAGAAGGCATGCACGTCGCCGCTGATGACCAGCGCGTCGCCGCCGCGCGCCTTGTTCGCGGCCAGGCCGTCGAGCAGGCGCGCGCGCGAGGCGGCATAGCCGTCCCAGCCGTCCATCCAGTAGCCGTGCTCGGGGCCACGCTTGCGGTCGGCCTCGGCCAGCAGCGTGGGCTGGGCGATCACGGTCCACCGGGCCGGTGGCGCGGCCAGTTCGTTCGCGAGCCAGGCCTCCTGCTTCGCGCCGAGGAAGCTGCGCTCCGGCGCCAACCGGTCGGCGCAGTCGGCCAAGGGCGAGGCGCTGCGGCCCGCAAGGCAGGCGTGGTGCGAGCGGTACTGCCGCCCATCGAGCAGGAACACGTCGAGCATGCGGCCGAAGCGATGGCGGCCGTAGATGGTGGCCGCGGCACCGGTCGGCCGCATGCTGGCGGGCACGGGCATGTGCTCGTACCACGCCTGGTAGGCCGCGGCGCGGATCGCAAGGAACTGCGCGGGATCGATGCTGCGCGGCGAGACGTCGTCGGTGTAGTCGTTGGCCACCTCGTGGTCGTCCCAGGTCACGAGCCAGGGGAACGCGGCGTGCGCGGCCTGCAGGTGCGGGTCGGTCTTGTAGAGCGCATAGCGGTCGCGGAACTCGCCGAGCTGCGTGGGGATGCCGCCCTGGTGGTGGCGCACATGGCGCGAGCCCCAGGAGCTTTCGTAGATGTAGTCGCCCAGGTGCACGACGAAGTCGAAAGGCTGCATGGCCATGTCGCGGTAGGCCGCGTAGTAGCCCTGCTCGTACTGCTGGCACGACGCGAAGGCAAAGCGCAGCGGCTGCGTCGCGGCATCGGTTTCGGCCGGCGCGGTGCGGGTGCGGCCGGCAGGGCTGCGCGCGCCATCGGCCGTGAAGCGGTACCAGTACGGCCGGCCGGGTGCGAGGCCCTGCACCTCGACGTGCACCGAATGCGCGAGCGCCGCAACGGCCGTTGCCCTGCCCTTTGCCGCGATGCGTGCAAAGCCCTCGTCATGTGCCACTTCCCACTGCACGTCGACCGAGGCCTCGCCCATGCCGCCGCCCTGCAGCGGATCGGGCGCCAGCCGGGTCCACAGCACCATGCCGTCGGGCCTGGGGCTGCCGGATGCCACGCCCAGCGTGAACGGAAACTCGCGCGAGGCCTGCTGTGCGTGAAGCCGGAGGAACGGCTGGCCCAGCGATGCGGCGGCCACTCCGCCGAGCAGCAGGCGGCGGCGCGAGACCTTCATGTCCTTGCGCGCGCGGCCAGCGCCAGGTCGGGTCGGTCGGTGGTGATCTGGCGCATGGGCATGGTGAGCCATTGTGCAATTTCATCGGGCTCGTTGATCACCCAGGCACCCAGCCGTTCGCTGCCGAGCGCGGCCAGGCACTGCGGCCAGGTGGCGGCCAGCAATTTTTTCTCGACCGCGACGATGCAGCCCGGCAGCGCCGCGTAGCGCGCCAGCGCCCGCGTGATGCCGCCGAGCATTTCAGCCGAGCGATGGTCGAGCGAAGCCAGCACGCGCCCGCGCGGCCAATGCGCGAGCACCTGCGCCAGCACCTCGGGCACGAAGCAGGTCAGGATGCTGCGCTCGGCCACGCCCGCATCGTGCAGCGCCTGCACCGTGCGCGCGATGGCGCCGGGCGGCAGTTCGCCGGCGGCGTCGGACTTGATCTCGACATGCAGTTCCATGCGGGTGGGCGCGAAGAGCTTCAGCACTTCGGCCAGCGAGGGTACGCATTCGTCGGTTTCATCGCCACGCTGTTGCTCCTGCACCCCCTGCCCCCTGCGCAGGCGCATGGCCAGCACCTCGGCCGCGTCATGGTCGCGCACCGGGCCCGCGCCTTCGGTGGTGCGGTCGAGCAGCGGATCGTGGATGACCACGGCCTTGCCGTCGCGCGTTTCCTGCACGTCGAACTCGACCGCGTCGGCGCCCAGCGCGATCAGGCGGCGAAAGCCGCTCATGCTGTTCTCCGGCCAGAGGTTCCGCGCGCCGCGGTGTCCCACGATGATCATTGCTGCCATGTCCTTTGCCTTATTTGCTGCTGTCCATCAGCCCCTTGACGAACGAACGCTGCAGCGCCACCACCACGACGATGGGCGGCAGCATCGTGAGGAGCGCGGCGCTCATCGCCACGTTCCAGGCCGGCTGCGAATCGGCGCGCGGTATCAGGTGCTTGAGGCCGATCACCGCGGTGGCCATGTCCTTGTCGGTGGTGAAGAGCAGCGGCCAGAGATACTGGTTCCAGCCGTACAGAAAGAGAATGATTGCCAGCGCCGCGATGTTGGAGCGCGACAGCGGCAAAAGGATCGACCAGAAGAACTGCATCGGCGAAGCGCCGTCGAGCCGGGACGCCTCGCACAGCTCGTCGGGCACGGTGAGGAAGAACTGGCGGAACAGGAAAGTGGCCGAAGCCGAGGCAATCAGCGGCAAGATCAGGCCCGGGTAGGTGTCGACCATGTTCCATTGCAGCTGGATGTCGACCGTGTGGCCGGTGACGGCATTCCACGCCGACGAAAGGTGCAGCGCCTCCACCACCCACTGCAGCGGCAGCGCCGCATTCGCCACCGATTCGTAGGTGGGCGAAATGCGCACCTCGATCGGCAGCATCAGCGACACGAAGATGAGCCAGAACGCCGTCATGCGAAAGCGGAAGCGGAAGTAGGTGATGGCAAAGGCCGACAGCAGAGACACCGCGATCTTGCCCACGGTGATGCCCGCCGCCACGACAAACGAATTGAAGAACAGCCGGCCGAAGTTGGCCTGCGTCCACGCGGTGCGCAGGTTCTGCACGAACTGGTCGCCGGGCAGCCACGGCAGCGGCACCTGCTGCACTTCTGCAATGGTGAGCGAGCCCGCGACGAAGGCCAGGTAGAGCGGCACGCAGACGAAGGCCACGCCCACCAGCAAAATGGCGTGGCAGATGCCGTCGAGAACGGGAGCGCGTTCAACCATGCGATGAATCCTTTGCGCCGTGCGTCATACGTCGTAGCTCACGCGCCGCTCCACATAGCGGAACTGCAGCAGCGTCATCAAGAGCGCGAAGATCATCAGGATGACCGATTGCGCCGCCGACGAGCCGAGGTCGAGGTTGATGAAGCCGTCGACATACACCTTGAACACCAGCACGTTGGTCGCACCGGCCGGTCCGCCCTGCGTGACCGCATCGACGATGGCAAAGATCTCGAAGAAGCCGTAGACGAAGTTCATCACGGCCAAGAAGAACATCGTGGGCATGAGCAGCGGCAGCCCGATGGTGAAGAAGCGCCGAAGCGGCCCTGCGCCGTCGACCGCTGCCGCTTCGAGCAATGAAGAAGGCACGGCCAGCAGGCCGGCAAGCAGAAATATGTAGTCGTAGCACACGTGCTTCCACGAAGCGGCCAGGATGACCAGGATCATCGCGTCCGAGCCCACGCGGTTCGGGTCCCACGCGAGGCCGATCGCATGCAGCACCTGTGCGAGCGGGCCGACCGCCGGGTTGAAGAGAAAGGCCCAGAGGATGCCCGCGATGACCGGTGCAATGGCATAGGGCAGCAGGATGATCGCCTTGTAGATGCCGCGGCCGCGAATCACCCGGTCGCTCGCAAAGGCCAGCACCAGCGCCACCGCAATGGTCAGCAGGTTCTGCAGGAGGGTGAACACCACCGTGACCTGCACCGACTCGTGGTACGTGGCGCTTTGCAGCAGCTGCGCGAAGTTGTCGAAGCCGACGAAGTGCACCGTGTTGCCGAACGGATCGGACAGGAAGAAAGCCTGCCCGAGCGCGCGGAACGACGGAATGAAAAAGAAGAACAGCAGGATCGCGAGCTGCGGCAACAAGAGCAGCACGGGCAGGCGCACGTCCTTGAAGTGCGCGCGCTTCAGGCCCGCTTCGATTGCCGCTGCTGCCATGGATGCTGCCTCGCGCCGCGCTTCAGTAGCGGCCCTTGTTGAGCTTCTCGTACTGCCGCAGGATCTCGTTGCCGCGCTTGACGGCATCGTCCATGGCCACCTGTGGCGTCTTCTTGCCGGCCACCACGTTCTGGAACTCGTCGCGCTGCGCCATCATGGTCTGCGTGAAGTTGCCGAAGTGAAAGCCCGTGGAGTTGGCCGTGGGCGTGCCGCGCGTGAGCTGCAGGATCGCGATCTCGCGCGTTGCATGGTCCTTGTAGTAGCCCTGCGACTTGGCCAGCTGGTAGGCCTTGTTGGTCAGCGGCACATAGCCCGTGGCCTTGACCCACCAGAACTGCGTCTCGGGCTTGGCGAGGTAGTCGAGGAAGGCGGCCACGGCCTCGTACTCGGCGGGCTTCTGGCCCTTCATGACCCACAGCGACGCGCCGCCGATGGTGCTGTTCCTGGGCTGCTTGCCATCCTCCCACGGCAGGTAGGTGGCGCTCCAGTCGATCTTGGACTCCCGTTCGATGCCGCTGTGCGCGGCGGTCGAGGCAAAGTAGGTGGAGCACTTGCCCGATGTGAAGAGCTGCTCGGGGCTCAGGCCCTGGCCGGCGATCTGCATCACGTCGTCGTCGATCCATTTCTTGATGCGTGCGACCTGCGAGACGACCGATGTCTTGTTGTAGACGAACTCGGTGTCCAGCCCCTGGTAGCCGTTGGCCTTGGTGGCATAGGGCAGGTCGTTGATGGCGCTGTAGTTCTCGAGCAGGCTCCAGTGGTAGTCGCCCGCGAGCACCGAGCCGCAGGCCGAGATGCCCTTCTGCTTGATGGCGTAGAGCTGCTTCTCCAGCTCCTGCCAGGTCTCGGCGGGCTTGGCGAAGCCGGCCTTCTCGAAGTGCGCCTTGTTGTACCAGAGGATGGGCGAAGACGAGTTGAAGGGCATGGTCATCAGCTTGCCCTTGTAGCTATAGAAGCCGGCCACGGGCTTCACGAAATCGGCCCAGTCGACCTTGTAGCCGCGCTGGTCGAGCAGGTCCTGCACCGGCATCGTCGCGTCCGACAGCAGCATGGTCATGAAGCCGCGCTCGTAGATCTGCACGAGCGCCGGCGCACGCTTGGCGCGGTAGGCGGCGATGGTGCCGTTGATGACCTCGTCGTAGTTGCCCTTGTAGACGGCCGACACGGCGTACTTCTGCTGCGAGGCGTTGAAGTTCTTCACGAGTTCATCGACCCGCTCGCCGAGTGCGCCGCCCATGGCATGCCACCACTGGATCTGCACGGGCTCGGCCGCGGCCGGCGCGGCACCGGCCAGCCAGAGCGCGGAGGAAAAGGCCAGCGTGGCCAGGGCGTTGCGTCGGTTGAAGTTCATCGCTGTCTCCTGTGGATCGTTGGGGTCAGGCAGCCCAGAAGCCGCCGGGGCTGAAGAGATCGCTGATCGCGGCATCGAGCCAGCCGATGTCGTCGAGCAGGTCGAGCAATGTGTAGCGCCGCCGGATGAGGCGTGCGCGGCGGTAGTCGGCGGCGAGGCGCGCGCCCGCGATGCCGAGGTCGCGCGGGTGCGCGGCGGCGCCGAGGGTGCGCAGGCGCTGCTGCATGTCGTTGGCGCCGATGAGCTGGCTGGCAAGTTGGCCGCGCAGCACGGGCCAGACGCCTGCGAAGCCCTCGATGCGCGCGCGGCGGCCGCCAGCCGCGCGCTTGGCCGTCATCTCGCCGCGTGCGGCGGTGCGGAATTCTTCGCGGTCGAATGCGGCGTCGATCTCGCGCGAGAGTGCGGCGTCGTCGTAGCCATCCTCTGCCTGCCCGGCGGCCGATGCGAGCGCGGTGTCGGGCCGGGCCAGCAGCCATTCGTACAGCGCCAGCATGGCGACGCAGCCAACGCCCACGCAGGCGCCGTGCGCGGCGGGCTCGCCGCCGGCCTGCAGGTTCTCCATCTCCCACAGGTGGGAGAACTGGTGGTCGCTGCCGCTGGCCGGGCGCGAGTTGCCGTGGGCCTGCATGGCGAAGCCGCTGACCAGGAGGCCGGCCATCAGGTCGCCCATGGCTTCAGGCTCGCGCGCGGCGAGCCGGCCGGGTGCGCCGAGCCATCCGCGCAGGTGCGCCTGCACCATGTCGAAGGGCCGGCGGCTCAAGGGCTCGATGCCGAGCGCATCGGCCAGCAGCCAGTCGGCACCGGCCACGGTCTTGCCGGCAAGATCGCCGTAGCCCCAGGCCGTCATGCGCGCGGGCGCCGCGCCGAGCACGTCGAGGTCGGCCAGCACTGCCACGGGCGGCGGGCAGGCCAGCGTGCGCTTGAAGCCGTCTTCGTCGAGCAGCGCCGCGCCGGAGGCGGCGTAGCCGTCCATCGAGGCCGCGGTGGCGAAACAGACATACGGCTTGCCAGCGAGCATTGCCGCATGCTTGACGAGGTCGTTGACAACACCGGAACCCACGGCCAACGGCACCAGGTCGTGCACGGCGAGCTTGCGCGCGATGGTGGCCGAGGCCGCCACGCGCGGCTTGAGCCGGGGGCGCGCGGGCAGCATCAGGGGCGGCGCAAGCGCGATGCCCTGCGCCTCCAGCAGCGCCTGCGCCGCCTGGCCCGCGATGTCCCACGTGGTGTCGTCGGCCACGATCATCCAGCGCGCACCGGGCGCCGCGCGCCGCAGGACGCCGGGCAGCGCATGCGCCGCGGCACGCTCGACAACCACCTCTTTCGTGACCTCGGCGTCGCGCAATGCGGCTTTCAGCAAGGATGTGTTGTCGCTCATGTCTCCAGGGGATCAGGGCGCCGATAGGGCTGCAATGAACAAGTGTATATTCTGAAATTCATTTGTTTCAAGCCGGTGACTACCCGAGGTTTTGGGCGGCGCGGGCAGAATCCGGGGATAACAACAGCGGAGCGTTCGGATGGCTGACGAAGATCAGGTGGCGGTGCGCGTGGCCTGGCTCTACTACATGGAGGGGCTCACGCAGGACGGCATCGCCACGAGGCTCGGCCTCACGCGGCTGCGCGTGAACCGCCTGCTGGGCGAGGCGCGCGAAAGCGGGCTCGTCAGCATCAAGATCAACTCGCGGCACGAGAGCTGCCTGCGGCTCGAGGAAGAGCTGCGCGAGGCGTGCGGCCTGCGCGAGGCGGTGATCATCCCCACGCCCGAGAGCCCCGATCTCATTCCGGTGCTGCTGGGCCGCACGGCCGGCGAATACCTGTCGAAGCATCTCGAGACGCACCGCGTGCGCGGCCTCGGCGTGGGCTGGGGCGCCACGCTGCGCGAAGCGATCCGCCACGTCGCGCCGGGGCAGTGGCCCAACCTGCACGTGAACTCCATGATGGGCGGCTTGACGCGCGGCCTGGAGATCAACACCTTCGAAACGGCCAGCGCACTGGCCGCGCGGCTGGGCGCGCAATGCAGCTACCTGGCGGCGCCCCTGTACGCGGGCAGCGCCAGGTCGCGCGACACCATCGTTTCACAAGATGTCTTCAAGGAAGCGTTCGGCCAGATCGCGGCCAACGACGTCGCGCTGCTGAGCGTGGGCGACCTGAGCACGCGCTCGCTGCTGGTGCGCTACGGCCTGCCCAAGGATGTGCCCGTGGCCGGGCTGCGGCAGGCCAAGGCGGTGGGCGACATCATCGGCCAGTTCCTCGACCGCCACGGCAAGCCGGTGAAGCATGCGCTGAACCTGCGCGTAGTCGCGCCCTCGCTCGAAGAGCTGGCGCGCATTCCCACGGTGATCGTCGCCTCGGGCGGCGAGAACAAGGCGCCGATCATTGCAGCGGTGCTGCGCGCAAAGCTGCTGTCGGTGCTGATCTGCGACGAGCAGACCGCGCGCACGGCGCTCAAGCTCTATCGGGCGCTGGCCGCGCAAGCCTGAAGAAGGCCCGGCTAGCCGGCGGAGCCCTCGCAGGCCACATTGTTCGGCCGGGCGCTCGCCCGTGCACTCATCAGCGCCCAGGCGAACACGCCCACGCCTGCCAGCGCGAGCAGCGCACCCACCCACCCGGTCGAGGTCCAGCCCAGCCCGGCCGCAATGGCCACGCCGCCGAGCCAGGCGCCCAGCGCATTGGCCATGTTGAAGGCGGAATGGTTGAGCGCGGCAGCGAGCGTCTGCGCGTCGCCGGCCACGTCCATCAGGCGGATCTGCAGCGCCGGGCCGATGGCCACGGTGGTGCCGATGAGAAACACGTTGATCGCCGCGGTGACCACGTGATGCGCGGCGAACGAGAACATCGCGAGCACCAATGCCGCATACACCAGCAGGCCGCCGATGGTGCGCATCAGCGACTTGTCGGCCAGGCGCGAGCCGACGAGGTTGCCGGTGACCATGCCGAGGCCGAACAGCGCAAGCACGAAGGGCACGCCACCCAGCGGCAGGCCGGCCACTTCGATGAGCGTGGGCTTGATGTAGCTGAACACCGAGAACATGCCGCCGAATCCGATGGCGCCGATGCCGAGCGTGAACCACACCTGCTTGCGCCTGAGCGCGCCGAGCTCGCGCCAGGGACTGGCACCCGCGGGGGCGGCCAGGTCGGGGATGTCGCGCCGCAGCAGCGCCACGGCCACCAGCGCGATGAGTCCGACGAACACGAACGCCGCGCGCCAGCCGAACAGCTGGCCGAGCCATGCCGCGATCGGCACGCCGACCAGCGTGGCGCCGGTGAGCCCCAGCATCACGAGGCCCACGGCGCGCGCGCGGCGCCCGGGCGGCGCGAGCGTGGCCGCCACGAGCGCGGCAACGCCGAAGTAGGTGCCGTGCGGCAGCCCGGTCGCAAAGCGCAGCAGGTTAAGCGACATGTAGCCCGGCGCCATCGCGCTGGCGAAGTTGCCGGCGGCAAACACGGCCATGAGGGCGATCAGCAAAGCGCGTCGGCGCCAGCCTGCGGCGAGCACTGCGAGCACGGGCGCGCCGATGACCACGCCGAGCGCATAGGCGCTGATGACGTGGCCGGCTTGCGGAATGCTGACGGCGATGTCGCTCGCGACCTCGGGCAGCAGCCCCATGATCACGAATTCGCCGGTGCCGATGGCAAAGCCGCCGACGCCGAGCGCGAGCACGGCGCGCAGGAAGTTGACGGGCGCGGCAGCGGGAGATGAAACGGAAATGTCGGTGTCCGCGCTGTCCAGTGCGGGTGGGGAGGCGTTCAAGGCCAGGCTCCTGGGAGGGTGCCCGGCGGCGACGGGCAGGAGCCAATTTTAGGGTAAACCCTGAATTTCTGCCGATACGGCGATGCTGCGGGGCTGATACCGGCATGCCGGCGGGTGACCGGCCGGCTGTCAGATCGCGACGAGCTGGCGCACGCCCTGGGCTTCCATGTCCTTGCCGAGGCCGCGCGCAATGACCTCGCCGCGCTCCATCACGAGGTAGTCGTCGGCCAGTTCCTGGGCGAAGTCGTAGTACTGCTCGCACAGCACGATGGCCATGTCGCCGCGGTCGGCCAGCATGCGGATGACGCGGCCGATGTCCTTGATGATGCTGGGCTGGATGCCTTCTGTCGGCTCGTCGAGGATCAGCAGCTTGGGCTTGGGCGCCAGCACGCGCGCGATCGCAAGCTGCTGCTGCTGCCCGCCGGAGAGATCGCCGCCTCTTCGGTTGATCATCTGCTTGAGCACGGGGAACAGGTCGAACAATTCCGACGGGATGGGCGTGCTGCCGCTCTTGTAGGCGAGGCCCATGCGCAGGTTTTCTTCCACGGTGAGCCTGGCGAAGATTTCGCGGCCTTGAGGGACGAAGCCGATGCCTGCCCTTGCCCTTTCATAAGGGGTGGCCTTGTGGATCGGCTTGCCTTCGAGCTCGATGCTGCCGCTCCTGATGGGGACCAGGCCCATCAGCGACTTGAGCAATGTCGTCTTGCCTACGCCGTTGCGGCCCAGCAATACCGTGACCTTGCCGAGTTTCGCCTCGAAGCTCAGGTCGCGGAGGATGTGGGAGCCGCCGTAGTACTGGTGGATGTTCTTGACTGTCAGCATTTTTTGGACGCCTTCCTTTGTCTTTAGTGGAAGCGCCCGGTATGCGGCACGGCGCGGTCGGCCCCACTGTGCCGGCCCTTCGGGCTGCCCTGCGGTGCTCGCGTTTCGCGGGGTCTCGCAGAACTCGCTTCGCTCAAACAGCTGCGAGCCCTGATCCGCAAAACGCTGCGCTCCTCGGCGGCACAGAGGGGCCGTCCACACCGCGCCGCATGCCGGGCGCTGGTTGTGGTTTTGATGCCGCCTGCCCTCACCCCGGCCCTCTCCCGGAGGGAGAGGGAGGGAGTCAAGGGCACAGCCTCCATCGCCGTACCCCGAAGAACGACAACATCAACGCCCAAGGTAAACCTCGATCACACGCTCGTCAGCTTGCACTTCGTCGAGCGTGCCTTGTGCCAACACAGACCCGTCGCACAAGACAGTGACGATCTCGGAAATGGTGCGGATGAAGCTCATGTCGTGCTCCACCACCATCAGCGAGTGCTTGCCCTTGAGCGTAAGGAACAACTCGGCGGTGCGCGCTGTTTCCTCGTCGGTCATGCCGGCCACGGGCTCGTCGAGCAGCAGCAGCTTCGGGTCCTGCATCAGCAGCATGCCGATCTCGAGCCACTGCTTCTGGCCATGGCTCAGGTTGCCGGCCAGGCGCGACACGCTGTCGGCCAGGTGAATGGTCTGCAGCACTTCGGCGAGCCGGTCGCTCTGCGCCGAGTCGAGCCTGAACAGCATCGAGGCGCGAACGCCCTTGTTGGTCTTGAGCGCGAGTTCAAGGTTCTCGAACACGGTGAGATGCTCGAACACCGTCGGCTTCTGGAACTTGCGGCCGATGCCCAGCTGGGCGATGTCGGCCTCGCGATGGCGCAGCAGGTCGATGGTGCTGCCGAAGAACACCGTGCCCTCGTCGGGCCGCGTCTTGCCGGTGATGATGTCCATCATCGTCGTCTTGCCCGCGCCGTTCGGGCCGATGATGCAGCGCAGCTCACCCGGCGCAATGTCGAGCGAGAGCTTGTTGATGGCCTTGAAGCCGTCGAAGCTCACGCTCACGTCTTCGAGGTAGAGGATGCGGCCGTGCGTCACGTCCACCTCGCCCGGCGTGGCGATGCGGCCGAAGTCCGCGGCGCGGCCGCCCGACTCGGTGCTGCTGCTCACATAGGGAACGCCGTGGGCGCGCGCCGCGCGCTCCGCGCCAGCTTCCATCAGGTCGGGCGTCATGCGCGCGCTCCCTTCGCTTCGGCCACCAGCGGCGCGTGCAGCGCCTCCGGCTCCACGCCTTGCGCGGCGGCCATGGCACGCTGTGCTTCTGCACGGCCGGCGCTCACGCCGGCCGGCGCCTTCTCCCTCGAGAGCCACTTGCGCACCAGGCCCACGATGCCGTTCGGCAGGAACAGCGTGACAGCAATGAACAAGGCCCCCAGGAAGTACAGCCAGTACTCGGGGTAGGCCACCGTGAGCCAGCTCTTCGCGCCGTTGACGATGAAGGCGCCGATGATCGGACCGATCAGCGTGGCGCGCCCGCCCACCGCAGCCCAGATCGCAATCTCGATGGAATTGGCCGCGCTCATCTCGCCCGGGTTGATGATGCCCACCTGCGGCACGTACAGCGCACCGGCCACGCCGCACATCACAGCCGAGATGACCCAGATCGTGAGCTTGTACGGCAGCGGGTTGTAGCCCGAGAACATCACGCGCGTTTCGGCGTCGCGGATGGCCTGCAGCACGCGGCCGAACTTGCTGCCGATGAGCCACCTGGCAAACAGGAAGAAGCCCAGCAGCGTGAGGCCGGTGAGCGCGAACAGCGTCATGCGCATTTCCTGCGTGGCGATCGGAATACCCAGGATGCGCTTGAAATCGGTGAAGCCGTTGTTGCCGCCGAAGCCGGTCTCGTTGCGGAAGAACAGCAGCATGGCCGCGAAGGTCATGGCCTGCGTGATGATCGAGAAATACACGCCCTTGATGCGCGAGCGGAAGGCGAAGAAGCCGAACACGAAGGCAATCAGGCCCGGCACCGCGACGATCAGCACCAGCGTCGCAATGAAGCTGTCGCTGAAGGTCCAGTGCCAGGGCAGCGTCTTCCAGTCGAGGAACACCATGAAGTCCGGCAGGTCGCTCTTGTAGTTGCCGTCGCGGCCGATCTGGCGCATCAGGTACATGCCCATCATGTAGCCGCCGAGCGCGAAGAAGAGGCCATGGCCCAGCGAGAGGATGCCGGTGTAGCCCCAGATCAGGTCCATGGCCAGCGCGCAGATCGCGTAGCACATGATCTTGCCGACCAGCGCCACCGCGTAGTCGCTCATGTGCAGCGGGCTGCCGGCCGGCACCACGATGTTGAGCACCGGCGCCACCGCGCACACCACGATCAGCGCGACGAAGAAGGCTGTCCAGCCCTTGCCGCTCAGCAGCGGACCTTTGGTTGGCAACACAACCTTGCTCATGCCTCTGCGCTCCGGCCCTTCATGGCAAAGATGCCCTGAGGCCGCTTCTGGATGAAGATGATGATGAAAACCAGCACCGCGATCTTCGCGAGCACCGCGCCCGCCCAGCCTTCGATGAACTTGTTGAGAATGCCCAGCCCCATGGCCGCATACACGGTGCCCGCGAGCTGGCCCACGCCGCCCATCACCACCACCATGAAGCTGTCGACGATGTAGCTCTGGCCGAGGTCGGGGCCCACGTTGCCGATCTGGCTCAGCGCGCAGCCCGCGAGGCCCGCGATGCCGGAGCCGAGCGCGAAGGCGTAGGTGTCGACGCGCGCCGTGTTCACGCCCATGCACGAAGCAATCGGGCGGTTCTGCGTGACGCCGCGCACGAACAGGCCAAGGCGCGTGCGGCCGATCAGCCAGCCCATCGCGAGCAGCACGAGCACCGCGAAGATGACGATGCAGATGCGGTTCCACGGCAGCGTGACGTTGCTCAGCATGGTGAAGCCGCCGCTCATCCAGCCGGGGTTTTCCACGCCGACGTTCTGCGCGCCGAACAGCGAGCGCACGAGCTGCTGCAGCATCAGGCTGATGCCCCAGGTGGCCAGCAGCGTTTCGAGCGGCCGGCCGTAGAGGAAGCGGATCACGCCGCGCTCGAGCACCGCGCCCACCAGCGCGGAACTCAAAAACGCCACCGGAATCGCCGCCACCAGGTACCAGCCGAACGCCGCCTCGGGCATGTAGCGCTGGAAGATGCCCTGCATCACGTAGGTGGCGTAGGCGCCGATCATCATCAGCTCGCCGTGCGCCATGTTGATGACGCCCATCAGCCCGTAGGTGATGGCCAGGCCCAACGCGGCCAGCAGCAGCACCGAGCCCAGGCTGATGCCGCTGAACACCGCGTTGATGCGGTCGCCCCACACCAGCGAGCCGTCGATGCTGGCAATGGAGGCGACGATGGCCGCCTTGACGTCGGCCTCGGTCTCGTCGGCCAGGCGCTGGTTGAGCAGCAGCTTGGTGTCGGGGCTGCTGTTGGCGCCAAGCTCCTTGGCGGCGGCAAGGCGCTTGGCCTTGTCGGCGCTGGTGAGCATGCTGGCGGCGCGCACCAGCTGGAGCTGCGCCTTGATGCCCGGGTTGGTCTCGGCGGCCAGCGCCTTCTCGACCATTGGAACGCGCGATTCGTCGGGCTCCTTGAAGAGCGCCTGCGCGGCTTCGGCGCGCACCGCGTCGTCCTTGCTCGTGAGCTTGAGCGCGGCCTGCGCGGCATCGAGCGCGCCGCGCATGAGGTTGTTGTTGACCACGTCCTCGGCCGTGTCGGGCACCTTCAGCTCGGCGCCGGTCACGGGGTCGTAGCCCTTGTCATTCTTCATCACGAAGACCTTGTCTTCGGTGTACTTGACCGCGTCTTCGGACATGGCCTGGATGAAGGCGGCGGTCTTCTCGTCGGCCGTGAGCACGGCCTGGTTGAGCGCGGTGATGCGGGATTCGGATTCGCCGGAGGCGATGGCGCGGGCTTCGTCGGCGGTCAGCGCGTGGACGGCCGTTGCCATGAACAGCATGGCGGCGAGTGCACAGTGAAGGGATCGTCGAAGCATCTTGAGAATGGAAGTTGGTAAGGCTCCCTCCCCTTCCGGGGGAGGGTTGGGGTGGGGGCACGCGGCGCCCGTTCAGGCGCAGTGACCAGTTCGACCGCCGCTTGCCCCCACCCCTGCCCTCCCCCGAAAGGGGAGGGAGAAACACGCTTACAGCGACTTGCCAGCCGGCTGATCCGGCTTCTTGTCGTTGCCTTCGATGTACGGACTCCAAGGCTTGGCCTTCACCGGGCCCGGCGTCTTCCACACCACGCCGAACTGGCCGTCGGCCTTGATCTCGCCGATGAACACGCTCTTGTGCAGGTGATGGTTCTTCTCGTCCATCTTCGAGACGATGCCCGAGGGAGCCGTGAAGGTCTGGCCGGCCATCGCTGCGATCACCTTGTCGGTGTCGGTGCTCTTGGCCTTCTCGACCGCCTGCTTCCACATGTGGATGCCGATCCAGGTGGCTTCCATCGGATCGTTGGTGAGCGGCTTGTCCTTGTGGCCGGCGATGTTCTTGGCCTTGGCGTAGTCGCTCCACTGCTTGATGAACGCCGTGTTGGTCGGGTTCTTGATCGACATGAAGTAGTTCCATGCAGCGAGGTGGCCGACCAGCGGCTTGGTGTCCACGCCGCGCAGTTCTTCCTCGCCCACCGAGAAGGCCACCACCGGCACGTCCTTGGCCTTGAGGCCGGCGTTGCCGAGTTCCTTGTAGAACGGCACGTTGGAGTCGCCGTTGATGGTCGACACCACTGCGGTCTTGCCGCCGGCCGAGAACTTCTTGATGTCGGCGACGATGGTCTGGTAGTCGCTGTGGCCGAAGGGGGTGTACTTCTCGTCGATGTCGGTGTCCTTCACGCCCTTGCTCTTGAGGTAGGCGCGCAGGATCTTGTTGGTGGTGCGGGGGTACACGTAGTCGGTGCCCAGCAGCACCCAGCGCTTGGCACCGCCGCCTTCCTTGCTCATCAGGTAGTCGACCGCTGGAATGGCTTGCTGGTTGGGCGCAGCGCCCGTGTAAAACACGTTCTTGCTGAGTTCTTCGCCTTCGTACTGCACCGGATAGAACAGCAGGCCGTTCATTTCCTCGACCACCGGCAGCACCGACTTGCGCGACACCGAGGTCCAGCAGCCGAAGATCACCGACACCTTGTCCTGGCCGAGCAGCTGCTTGGTTTTTTCAGCGAACAGCGGCCAGTTGGAAGCCGGGTCGACCACCACGGGCTCGAGCTGCTTGCCCAGCACGCCGCCCTTCTTGTTGATGTCGTCGATGGCCATCAGCACCGTGTCTTTCAACACGGTTTCCGAGATGGCCATCGTGCCCGACAGCGAGTGCAGCACGCCGACCTTGATGGTGTCGGCGGCAAAGGCCGGCGCAGCGGAGATGCTGGCCAGGGCGACAGCGGCGGTGAGCGCCTTGAGGGTGAAACGACGTTGCATGTGGACTCCTGCTCCGGGGTGGTTGAAACCTGGTCGCCGGGGACGGGCCGGACGATGGAGGGGAGTCTGCGGATTCGCCCGCCCGCGAGAAATACGCCGGGTGGCGTACACGGAGGTACTCAGGGCGGCCGGCCGGGATTGCAGCGAACCGCGTACTTTCTTGCGTTCATGGCCGTTTTGCTTCTTGCCACTTCGGCCAGATCGGCTTGCATCAAAAGCCCATTTTGGGTTTTATAATACCCAAAATGGGTAAGTCCACACCTTCACCAGGAACGCACGTCGAAAAGCCCGCCAGCCTGGGGGATGCCCTTTTCACGACCACTCAACAGCGCGTGCTCGGTTACCTCTTCGGCCAACCGGACCGCAGTTTCTTTTCAAGCGAATTGATCAAGCTTACCGGCGCGGGGTCCGGCGCCGTGCAACGTGAACTCAAGCAACTGACCGACAGCGGCCTGCTCGTCACCTCGCGCGTCGGCAATCAGAAGCACTACCAGGCGAATGCTGCGGCCCCGATCTACGATGAATTGAGCGGCATCGTTCGCAAGACCTTCGGACTTGCGGGCCCGCTGCGCGACGCGTTGGAACCCTTTGCGGAAAAGATCGAGGCAGCCTTCGTGTTCGGCTCGGTCGCCAAAAAAAGCGACACCGCAGCGAGCGACATCGATCTGCTTCTGATCAGTGAAGAACTTGCGTATTCGGATCTTTTTCTTGCGCTCGACGCAGCCTCTGCGCGCCTTGGCCGTACAGTGAATCCGACCATGTTCACAAGAAAAGAACTGATGCGAAAACGCAAGGAAGGCGAGTCTTTCGTGAGCCGCGTCCTGGAGCAACCCAAGCTTTGGATCATCGGTGACGCGGATGCCCTCGCCACTTGAAAACCTCTGCGGCCCTACGAAGCCACTCTCCGCCGAACCGCCGGACGCCCGCGAATTCGCGGGGTTGATGCGTTCCGGCCTGGCCCGGCTGGAAGATGCGCAGGTGGCCCGGCTGTCGCTCGAAAGCCGGTTCGATCTGGTCTACAACGCAGCACACGCGATGTGCCTCGCGGCGCTTCGCTGGCACGGCTATCGATCGAGCAATCGCTTCATCGTCTTTCAGGTACTGCCGCATACATTGGGACTGGGGCCTGAGGTGTGGCGCGTGTTGGCCAAAGGCCATGAGATACGGAATCTTGGCGAATACGAAGGCGACATGAATGTCGATGAACGCATCGTCCGTGATTTGATCGCCGCATCCAAGCATGTAGCCTCGAAGCTCTCCGCACTCCCGTCACTCTGAACCTTCACCTGATGCTGCCTCGCCCCTTCGATGCAGTACGGCCACAGTCAGTGCAGAGATGGTCAAGTAAGCCAGGGCCGCGCCGAATGCCCCCGCATAAGCCGGCGCCTCCGACAAACTGCCCAGCCGCCCGTAGAACAGGATACCGATCAGCGCCACCCCCAGCGCGTTGCCCGCCTGCTGCACCATCGACAGCACGCCCGAGGCCACGCCTGCATGCTGCGCAGGCAGCCCGGCCAGCACGGTCGACACCAGCGGTGCCATCACCATGCCGAGGCCGGCGCCCTGCAGGGCCAGCAGCGGCACCATCCACGCCACCACATGCGCATGGCCCGGCCACCCCGCAACGTTGACAAGCTGCAGCGCATGCCCCGCGGCCAGCACGAGGGCGCCGAGCGCAATGGGCGGCCTGCCGCCGAAGCGGCGTGCAAGCCGCGCCCCGGCCATTGAGGTGGCGAAGAAGCCGATGGCCAGCGCGGTGAAGACCAGGCCCGAGCCGAGCGGATCCAGCGCAAGGCCCTGCTGCAGATAAAGCGCAAGCACGAAGTAGAACGAGGCATTGCCGATGTAGAAGGCCAACGTGGTGAAAAGCCCCGTGACGAAGCGGCTGTTGGCCAGCAACGCCGGCGCCACCAGCGGCGCGCCGCCGCGTGCCGCGAGCCTTTGCTGCTGGCGCGCGAACACGGCCCACAACGGCACTGCGGCCGCAAGGCACAGCCAGCTCCACAGCGGCCAGCCCTGCTCGCGGCCCTCGACCAGCGGCAGCACCACGGCCACGGAGCTGGCCGCCACCAGCAGCATGCCGGCCAGGTCGAGCCGGCTGTTGCCGCTGTTGTTCGCCAGCGGGGGAATCACGCGCGGCGCAAGCACCAGCGCCAGCAGGCCGATCGGCAGGTTGATCAGGAAGCAACTGCGCCAGCCGAGTCCGGCCAGGTCGGCATGGATCAGCAACCCGCCCACCAGCTGGCCAAGCGTGGCGCCCAGGCCCAGCGTGAGCCCGTAGGCCGCAAAGGCGCGCGCACGGCTGTCGCCGGTGTAGGCCAGGCCGATCATCGCCAGCACCTGCGGCTGCAGCAGCGCACCGGCCAGGCCCTGCAGCACGCGGGCTGCCACCAGCAGCTCGGCATTGGGCGCCAGGCCGCAGGCAGCGGACGCCAGCGTGAACAGCAGCAGGCCCAGCATGAACATGCGGCGCCGGCCGAACATGTCGCCGAGCCGCCCGCCGGTCACCAGCCCCGCGGCCGTGGCCAGGCCGTAGCCCGCCACCACCATCTGCAAGGTGCCGGCGGAGGCGTGCAGCTCGCGCTGCATCGAGGGCAGCGCCACGTTGACGATGAAGAAGTCCAGCACCACCAGGAAGGTGCCGCTGAGCATGACCCAGAGGCCGAGAGTGCCGGCGCCGCGGCTGGCGGCGGAACCGAGCGGGGCTGCCGGAGCAGCGATGTTGGATGACTGCGACATGATGGCTTCGAGTGTTGGGTTGGGGCGGCGCCACGGCAATGACCTCGGAGGTCATCGCCGGGCTCAGGCAGCGGGCGTCGGCAGGATGAACTGGTAGTCCACCGCGATGCGGCCGTCCTCGGCGAGCAGGAGAAACTCCAGGCCGAGCGCGGCGATGGGCCCGCCGGCGGCCGGAACCATGTGCCAATGGAACATCACCGTGCCGTGCAGGAACTGCGCATCGCCCGCGGCCACAAAACGAAAGCCGCCGCCCTGCACGTTCTTTTCATGCGAGCCGATGACGCGCTGCTCCAAGGCCTCGTAGCCCTTCACCTGCAGGGTGCGCACGTAGTGCTCGCCTTCGGGCACCCACAGCCGGGCGATGGCGGCCCGGCGCGCTGCGGCGTCCGTCTCGTTCCAGGCGGCGACGTAGCGATCGGCGAGTTCGGCAAAAGAGATGCTGGTGGTCATGATGGGGAGTCCTTGCTGGCTTCGCGAAGCGGAAGCGCGAAACCGCAGTTTCCGGCATCAAGGGTGGACAGTGAATGCCCGTAAAGCCGACAATCTTGTCCATTCGTCCACCGCCACAGGAGCTTCCATGGACCCACTCGATGACGTGTTCGCCGCCATGCGCGTACGCAGCGCGCTCTATGCGCGGCTCGAGGCGCGCGCGCCGTGGGGCGTGAGCCTGGCTGGCGGAGAGAGCGCCCGCTTCGGCTTGGTGGTGCGCGGCAGCTGCCTGCTCGAAGTGCCGGGCGTGGCGCAGCCTGTGGCCCTGGCCGCGGGCGACTGCTATGTGCTGGCGCATGGCACGCCCTATGTGTTGCGCGACCATCCGGACACGCCCACGGTCAGTTGTGCCTCGGTGGTGCGCGACCGCATCGGCGGCGTGGTCGAACTGGGCGGCACCGGCACCGCGGCCTCGGTGATCTGCGGCTGGTTCCATTTCGACCAGCGCGCGGCCCGGCCGCTGCTCGACCTGCTGCCGGTGCTGCTGCACGTGAAGATGGAAGAGGCGCGCGCCATCGCGCTGCAGGGCACGCTGCAGCTGCTGGCGATGGAAACGGGTGAGCCGGGCCTGGGCTCGGGCCTGCTCGTGAGCCGGCTGGCCGACATCGTGTTCGTGCAGGCGGTGCGCGCGCACGCCGCCACGCAAGGCCAGGCGCAGGCGGGCTGGCTGGGCGCGCTGGCCGACACGCGCATCGGCGCCGCGCTGCGCGCCATGCACAAGGACATGGCACGCGACTGGACGGTGGAGACGCTGGCCTCGGCCGCCAGCCTGTCGCGCTCGGCATTCGCGCAGCGCTTCCGCGAAAAGGTGGGGCAGGCGCCGCTCGACTACCT